>DAIQNV010000008.1:0-70967 GCA_036788215.1 Phycisphaerales bacterium
CGGATCGACCACGGCACCCGGGCTTGCCTGTTCTTTGGGGGTTGGGTGATCGTGGAGAAGGCTGCGCCGTCTCCACGGCACCCGGGGATCGGCACCCGGGGATCGGTAGACCTAGACGGCGGTGGCGGTTTGGATGAGGTTGAGGTCGTTGCAGACTCTTTCGGCGAGGGCGAGGCTGAGGGTCATGCCGGCGCCGCCCAGGCCATTGACGATGCGGGTGGTTTCGTTTGGGACATCGACGAGGTAGGGTGAGCCGTCGGTGAGTTTGGCGTAGACGCCGAACCAGCGGGCGGCGATGGTCATGTCGGGGGCGTCCAGGAACTGGGCGAGGCGGTCGAGCATGAGGTGCTCGATGTGGTGGTCGTAGTCGGGCGTGAATTCGTCGGCGTATTCGTGCGAATCCCCGAGGACGAGCTCGCCCAGGGCGTTCTGGGCGGCCATGACGTGGATGCCATAGCGGTCGAGTTCCGGGGTTTCTTTCGCGAATCGGGACTTGAGGGCGGGGAGTGTGGGGCAGGACTCGAAGGAGCGGTAGTGGCGGAGGGTGAGCCCGCCGGCGAGGTGCGGGCCCATGGCGAAGCCCTCGGGCTGCGCGACGGTGCGGAGCATGTGCAGCTTGCAGCGGGTGAGGGGGTAGAGCGCAAAGCGTTCTGGGTACAGGGCGCGGAAGTCGTCGCCTGAGGCGATGACGGTGTGGTGGGCGTGGATGGTTTCGCCGGCGGCGGTTTCGAGGTGGCCCTGGTGGGCGGCGCGGACGGGGCAGGCGAAGCGGAGGTCGACGCCCATGGAGGCGAGGTGCGCCGGGAGCTGGGAGATGGCTTCGCGGGGGTCGACGGCGCACTCGTAGGGGGACCAGAGGGCGCCCTGGAGGTTGTGCTCCTTGACGGCGGGCGACTTCCGGCGGGTCTCGGCGGGGGAGAGGATGGAGAGGTCGAGATCGGGGGTCCGGGCGACGAACTCGTTGAGGACGGCGAGTTCGTCCTCGGCGTAGGCGAGGTGGAGGGAGCCGCAGGGGTTGAGCCAGAAGCCGGCGCTCTGTGCGAGGTCGAGCCAGTGCTCGCGGGCGCGGAGGGCGAGGGCGCGGCCCTCACCCGGCATCTGGCCGACGGGCCAGACCATGCCGAAGTTGCGGATGGAGGCGCCCACGGCGCGGGGGGATCGCTCGAGGAGGATGACCCTGTTGCCGGCTCGGGCGGCGTGGTAGGCGTGGGCGAGGCCGACGATGCCGGCGCCGACGACGGCCAGGTCGTAGGTGGTGTTTGCTGTCATGGGGTGATCTTTCGCACGGATGGGGGCGGCGGGGTCAGGGGCGCTCGGGGGTCCAGGTGATGTCGGGGTCGAGGACGCGGAAGTAGGCGCCGAAGTCTCCGCCGCCATTGGCGACCTTGAGGAGGACGCGGTTGGGGCCCTTGGCGAGTTGGGCTCGCCCGATGTGCTGGAGCGGGTCGGCGGAGTGGCTCTCGGGGTCTTCGTAGACCCGCTCGCCGTTGATCCAGAGGACGCAGCCATCGTCGGTGCCCACGGCGTAGGCGACCTCGCGTGTGTCGGGGCTGATGAGCCAGGTCTCGATGTAGGCGACGGCGTTGTCGGAGATGTCGGGGTTGGGCTCGATCATTTTGAAGTTGACGAATCCTCTCGAGTCGGCGGAGATGGTGCGCCAGGCGGCGGGGCCGGTCCTGGTGTCGAAGGTGTCGGCGTCGGGGTCGAGTTCCGGGGCGTGTGGGGTGGTGATGACGGAGGCGATGGACTCGGAGGGGAAGAAGCCTGCGAAGCGCCAGCCCCGGACCACCGCGCCCGCGAGCAGGGGCTCGAACTTGTCGGCGAAGCGGCGGAGGAGGGTGGCGTCGGGGTTGGTGATGGCGGCGATGATGCGGTCGTTGGCGTCGTCGGCGCCGCAGGCGATCGAGGCGGCGAGGAGAGCCATGGTCATGTGGGTGTCGCCCCGGTTGGCTTCGGTGGCGGCGTTGATGGCGGGGAGGAGGTCGGGGTCGGCGACATGCTCCGCGGCGCGGGCGGCGCTGAGGCGGACGTAGCGGTTGTCGTCGGTGAGGAAGCGGGCGATGAGCGGCGTTGCGAGGGAGCGGCCCGAGACGCCCGCGGCCTGCAGGGCGAGGGCCCGGTCGGCGGGTCGGGCGGCTTCGAGTTCGCTGATGAGCGCGGCGGCGCCCATGGCTTCGGTGATGCGCTGTTCGGCACGGGCGTAGGGGCTTTGCCAGTGGCCATCGGCGTCGGCGTCGACCCAGACGGGGTTGAGGACCGCGATGGGTAGGATCGGGCGGCCCTGGTCGTGGACGAAGGGGGCGAGGGAGTCGTCGCCCTCGACGAGGAGGCTGACCCAGCTGTCGCCGTGCAGGTCGATGGAGCGGGCGGTGTTGATGCGGACGCGGGTGCGATCTTGGGGGACCTGGATTTCCTCGATGACGTCCCCGTTGACGATGATCTTGACGCGGTCGACATCGATCCAGCTCGCGGCCTGGACCTCGAAGGCGACGCGGACGCGGGCGGTGCCCTCGGGTGTGGGGCGTGCGGTGGCGTCGGCGCCCATGGGCTGGTTGTCGACGGAGAAGAGGACGAAGGGGCCTGAGGTGGTGAAGACGCGGTTCTCGCGGAGGGCGGCGGCGACCTCGCGCGGGTCGATGGCGGCGGGGTCGTCGGTCGAGCTCTGGGTGTAGTTCCGCGGGACGCCAGCGATCTCGCTCTCGACATCGTGCGAGTCGGAGTTTCCGACCGCGGCGTAGCGGTGGCCCCTGTTGAGCAGGTTGAACCAGTCGCGGAGGACGGAGAAGGTGCCGGAGTTGACGGGGAGGTCGGTCTCTTCTGGGTCGAAATAGCCCCAGTTCTCGTTCTCGTTGAAGATCTCGATGGTGTCGAAGTCGTCGGAGTAGCGGTCGGTGGTGGGGACGCCGGTGATGGGGTCGAGGCCGGCCTGGCCGAAGTAGTGGATGTTGGCCCAGCGGGGGTGGTTGAGCTGGATGACGGGTGTGATGCCGAATTCGTTGGGCTCTTCACGGATGAGCTTGAAGAGGGGGACGGCTGAGGGGAGGCGGTGCTCGATGATCCTGCGGTCGGGGTCGAGTGGGAAGGCGTTGAAGTGGCCGACGGGTGTCGAGACCTCGTTTCCGACGATGCTGGTGAGGTGCTGGGTCGCGCCGACCTGGTGCATGGTGGGCCGGTAGTCGGTGTTGTGGTTGTGGTCCGTGGCGACGGCGAACTCGAGGCCCTCGCCCACGATGGAGATGATGCGCTCGGGCATGTTGGAGTCGCCATGGCCCGAGTAGGTGAGGGTGTGAAGATGGAAGTCGCCCGCGACCCAGCCTGTGGTGTCGATCTCGCGGCGGAGGGCGGCTTCCCAGGTGGACTCGTGATTCGGGCGGAGGGTGATGAAGGCGCGGGCGATGCTCCACTCGAGGCCCCGGGTGGCGAGGACCTCGTAGTCGCCCGGGGGGACGGTGATGGAGCCCTCGCCGGTGATGGTGTAGGCGACATTGCGTCGGACCGCGAGGCGGTCGGGGTCGGCGTCGGGATTCGTGAAGAGGTTCGGGCGGATGTTGTGGCGGTTGTCGCCCTGGGCGGGGAGGAAGGTGAGGCGGCAGGGGATGGCGGCGCCGGTGTCGTCGGTGATGCGGAAGGTGAAGGTGGCGGGGTTGTCGATATCGCCCGCGGCCCGGGCGGGGGGCGTGCTGGCGGGGACGGGGGCGGCGAGGCCAGCGAGGGCGGTGAGCGTGGTGAGGGCGACGAGGGGGAGCGAGCGGCGGGGCATGGGCGGGGTCTCCGGGGATCGTGGTGCGTGCATCATGGCGGCGGAAGAGCGGGTTGAGTGTCAGGAAATGATGAGCGTTGTGTGAACATGTGTTGCGCGATGCTGCCAGCAAGTATACTGAGCGTCAACAGTCGATGGGCGGCTGGATTCGGGTCGGGCAGCGGAGGTTCCGGATGCGCAAGCGTTTTCGCACCATGGCTTTGGGTCTCGTCACGGTGTTTGTGACGCCCGGTTTGGCGCACCCCGATCACGCGGAGGCGGTGCTGGGGGAGTGGACCTTCGCGCCCGACTACCGGCTGCCCCGGGGGGCGGGTGTGAGCCTTGGGCCCCGGCCCGGGGCGCCGGAATCGCCGAAGTTTCCGTTCGCGTATGACCCGGCTCCGGTGCGGTTTGCGGGGCTCTCGGCGACGGACCGGGTGACGCATCTCCTGGGCGACGATGACCTGCCGACGGGGGCGTTCAGCGTGGAGTTGTGGGTGACGGACCATGTGAACCAGCCGGTGGGGGCGTTGCTTGCGGCGAAGGGGTCGGGGCCAGCAGATGACGTGGCGTGGTCGCTTGGGTATCTGGACGGGCGGGCGGTGATGAGCGTGGGGACGGGGCGGGGGCGCGTGATGATCGACGCGGACACGAGCCGCGTCGGGTTCAAGCGGTATTGGCGGCACATCGTGGGGGTGTATGACGGCGGGGAGATGGTGCTGTGGGTGAACGGGGAGCGTGTGGCGACAGGGACGGGGCCTTCGGAGATCGTGTACGCGGAGGGTGCGCAGCTGGAGATGGCGGCGTACACGGAGCACGAGCCTTACATGGAGATCGGGAACCTGGTGTGGTCGGCGCGGGTGGTTGACGGGGTGTTGGGGGCGGACGACATCGGGCACCGGTTCGGTGACCTGTCGGGGGCGGTGGAGGATGGCGTGCTGTTCCCGGGGGTGTTCCACTTCACGGCGCCGCCTTACCTGAACATGACGACGCGGAGCTCGACGAACCTGGTGTTCGAGACGGACCGGGCGTCGACCGCGACGGTTCGGTACGGGTTGTCGCACGACTTTGACCGGACGGTCGCGAGCGAGGATGCCTCGAGGCTGCACACGGTGACGCTGGAGGGGCTGGAGCCTTCGACGCGGTACTACTACGAGGTGACGGTGCGGGACGGAGCGGGGCGGGGCGTGACGGCGGGGCCTTTTGCGTTCAAGACGGCGGCGCGGGGGGGCGAGGCGATCAGTTTCGCGGTGATCGGGGATACGGAGTCGCGGCCTCACATCAATAACCGGGTGGCGCAGCTCATCTGGGACGAGCGGCCGGACTTCGTGATCAACTGCGGCGACCTGACGGACGGGGGGAAGCGGGACCACCGGTGGCAGTGGACGCACGAGTATTTCCTGGGCATCGGGCACCTGCACACCTGGGTGCCGAGCTTTCCGGTTCCCGGGAACGGGGAGGGGGACCTGGTGTGGTACAACCACTACCACGATTTGCCGGCGCCGGAGGCGTACTACAGCTTCCGCTGGGGGGATGCGGCGTTCTTCATGCTCGACTCGAACCAGAGCGGGAGCAGCTTTGCGCCGGGCGGCGAGCAGTACGAGTGGCTGAAGGCGGAGCTGGCGGCTTCGGACGCGACGTGGAAGTTTGTGGCGCATCACCACCCGGTGTACACCTCGGACGAGAACGACTACGGGGACACCTGGAAGGGTGAGCCTTCGGAGAACGGCGACGTGCGGGTGCGGCGGATCGCGGAGTTGTACGAGGAGTTCGGGGTGGACGCGGTGTTCTTCGGGCATTTGCACAGCTACGAGCGGAGCTGGCCGATCCTGAGGGGGGAGGTGAGCCTGGACGAGGGCGTGGTGTACATCCAGGCGGGCGGGGCGGGGGGGAATCTCGAGGATTTCCAGCCCACACGGACCTTCTTCAAGCACAAGAGTTTCCGGGGGCACCACTATTGCACGGTGAACATCGTGGGCCCGGTGATGGAGTTCAAGATGTACGACCTGAACGGGGCGCTGCGGGACACCGTGACGATCCGGAAGGATGACACCGGGCAGCGGACGGACCTGAGCCGTGCGGGCGGGGGGGCGGGGGAGTGATGACGACCTTGATTCACGACGCGGTTGGTGGGGTGGATGCGGAGCGGTCGCTGGCGGTGTTCCCGGGTGGGTCGAACGGGGAGTTCGGGCTGCCGGCGGGGCTGACGCGGGTGATCGAGCGGGGGCAGGGGTGCCGGCTCTTAGATACCGCGGGGAACGAGCTTTTGGACATGTCGATGGGGTGGGGCTCGGCGCTGGTGGGGCACGCGCGGGCGGAGGTGGTCGACGCAGTGGTCGGTGCAGCGCCCCTGGGGGGGAACTTTGCGTATCCGTCGGCGCATGCGCTCGGGCTCGCGGAAGAGTTGGTGCGCCTGAGCCCGGCGTGCGACCGGGTGCGGTTCTGCGCGTCGGGGACGGAGGCGACGATGTATTGCCTGCGTCTGGCGCGGGCGTTTTCCGGGCGGGCGGTGACGCTGCGCTTTGAGGGGGCGTACCACGGGTCGCACGATGTGGGGGTGACGAGCCTGTTTCCCTCGGGCGAGACCGCGTTTCCGGAGCCTGAACCCAGCAGCGCGGGGATCCACGCGCAGCACACGATCGTGGCCCCCTTCAACGACAGCGCCACCGCGACGCGGATCATCGCGGAGCACGCGAGCGAACTGGGGGCGGTGATCGTGGAGCCTTTGCAGCGGTGCCTGCCTCCTCGGGCGGGGTTCCTCGAGTCGCTGCGCGAATCGTGCACGCGGCACGGGGTGCCCTTGATCTTCGACGAGGTGGTGACGGGGTTCCGGCTCGCGTATGGCGGCGCGCAGGAGAAGTACGGGGTGATTCCGGACCTGGTGGCGTACGGGAAGGCGCTGGGGGGCGGCCTGCCGATCGGCGCGTTCGGCGGGGGGGCGGAGATCATGGACCTGGTGGAGGAACGCCGGATCGGTGAGGACGGGTATGTCTGGACGGCGTCGACGCTCGGGGGGAACCCGATTTCAACCGCTGCGGCGAGCGCTGCGCTCGGGGTGTTCTGCGGGGCGGGCGTGTACGAGCGACTGTACGAACTGGGCGAGCGCCTGCGCGAGGGGATGCGGCGGGTGCTGCGTGACGCGGGGGAGGTGGCGACGGTGATCGGCGACGGGCCCCTGGCGCAGGTCGTCTTCGCGGAGCACGAGGTCACGGACTATCGGACCACGATCGCGTCGGACCGGGCACGCGGGCGGGCGCTGATGCTCGAGCTGTGGCGGCGCGGGGTGTTCCTGAACCCGATGGGGACCAAGCTGTATCTGTCGCTCGCGCACACCGAGGCGGAGTGCTCGGCTTTCTGCGAGCACATGGCGGCGTCGCTCCGAGCTCTCTGAGCGGGACTATTTGAGCGAGGCGGTTGCGGCGGCGATCGCGTCGCGCAGGATGCCGGTGGCGCGTCGGAGCAGGTCCTCCTCGATGTTCAGGGGCGGGAAGAGGACGAGCGTCGTGCCCCCGCCGACCTTGAAGCTCAGGCCACGATCGAGCGACTCGTACAGGACTCGGTCGGCGAGGGCGTGGGCGCCTTGACCCGCCAGTTCGACGCCGACCATCAGGCCGAGGCTGCGGACCTCCTTCAGCACGCCGGTGGAGGCGAGGGCCTCGTGCAATTCGCTGGCCCACTCTTCGCCCAGGCGGGCGGAGCGCTCGACGAGCCCCTCGCGTTCGATCGCGTCGAGCGTGGCGAGGGCCGCGGCGGCGCCGACCGGGCTCTTTTCGTGGGTGTAGTGACCGATGGCGAGTTCGCGCACCGGGACCACGCCGGTGTCGTTGAACCCGGGGCGGCCGATGACGGCGGCCTGCGGGAAGACCGCGCCCCCGAGGCCTTTGCCGATGACCATGAGGTCGGGCGTGACGCCGGTGTGCTCGGTCGCCCAGAGCTTCCCGGTGCGGCCCAGGCCGGTCGGTATCTCGTCGAAGATCAAGAGGGCGCCCGCGCGGTCGCACGCGGCGCGGACGCGGGGCCAGTACTCCCCGGGCGGGACCCGGACGGTCGTCGCCCGGACGGGCTCCGCGACCACCGCGGCGATCCCGGGCTCACGCTCGAGCAGTGTCTCGATATCCGCGGCGCACGCGGCGCTGCAGGCGGCGCCGCACCGGTGACGACAGCCCGGGTCGCCCGGAGGCTGGGCGTGCAGGCCACCCAGGGGGCCCTGGCCTCGGCGGAAGAGTTCCTGCCCCCCCGCTGCGGCGGCGTCGAGCGTCGCGCCGTGGAAGGAGCCCCTGAAGGCGATCGTTTTGTGTCGGCCGGTCACGGCGCGGGCGATCTTGAGGGCGATACCGACCGCGACCGCGCCGCTCGGGGCGAGGAGGACGCGGGCGTTGTGGCGCAGGTCGCCCGGGGCGCTCGCGATCAATCGTTCCGCGAGCCTGGTCGCGGGCTCGCTGGCGAAGCGGCGGGTGCTGAAGGGGAGGCGGGCGAGCTGTTCGGTGACCGCCCGGATGACGCCCTGGTGCCCGAAGCCCAGCTGGTGGACGGAGTTGCCATGGAAGTCGAGGAGGCGTCGGCCATCCCGGAGCGTGAGCCAGGGTCCGTGGGCTCCGACGACCTCGTCGAGGCAGGGGGATGAGAGCACCTGGTGATAAAAGGCTTCCGCGTCTCGTGTTAAGATTGCGCTGTCCGGCCTCGCTTCCGCCCACGCTCGCCTCGCTCCGGTTGTGTTGACATCCCCCTCTGCGACAGGGGCATGCGCAGGATGTTCGTGGGTCACAGGCGGCCTCCGGTCGGTGCGCGGCGCTCCGCGGGACAGGATCGCGGATCGCGCATCGACGGGCGTCTGCCGGCGCGATCGGAAGGATCTTGCCCGGTTTGAGGGGTCAGGCGACGGGTTTGGCGGGTCTCAGCGCATCCTTGGCGCATTCTGAACACGATCTTAGACATTCGTAACACCTTGTCTTTACACGATCTCAATACTTTCGATCGTTTTCGCTCATGAATTTTGAAGCTGGTGTGAATGTGTCCTCCAGACGCAAGTTGGGCGTTGTAGACTCTCAGGATACACCGTAGAGTCCGGTGCAGCGTCGCTTCGGAGGGGTCCAATCGGGCACGAGCGGCGCATCGCGTGTTATTCCAACCGATTCGGAGGAAGTAGATATGCACACCGTTCGCACCGGACACCTGCTCGCCATCGCGGGCTCGCTCACCGCCATCGCGGCGTCGACCGCTGGCGCCCAGACGCTCCGCGTCTTTTACTTCGAGGACTGGGAGACGGTCGACCTGGGCGACGCTCAGGACGAGACGGTCAGCGGTCCCCTGGACACCAGCGGCGACGGCATCCCCGACTTCTTCCCGGACGCGGACGGCGACGGCGTCCCTGACGTCTGGGCGGGCCGGGACGGCTTCGCCAGCGTGGGCTGGACGGTGGTGACCCCCAGCCAGCCCGGCATCCCCAGCCAGCTCGACCTCGGCGTCAAGGAGTGGCGGGAGTGGGCCCTGACGAACTCGAAGTGGTGGGCGTTCGACGTCGATAACCAGCGTCGGGGCGAGTTCGCGAACGGCTTCGCGGGCGGGTCGACCGTCGCGGTCGCTGACCCCGACGAGTGGGACGACATCGCCGCTCCTTTCACGGACCCGGTCACGGGTATCGTCACGCTCGAGAGCCCCCAGAACCTGACTTTGTGGGGCAGCACGCTCATCTCGCCCGAGGTGGCCGTCCCCGCCGGCCTCTCGGAGATCGTGATCGACTTCAGCCTTTCGTGGCGCCCCGAGAATGACCAGGCGTTCCGGCTTGTGGCCCAGTTCACGGACGGCAGCGGCGGCAATGTGGGCCTGCCCGTGGTGCTGATGGATGTCGTGTCGACCCCGAACACCGATCCGCGCTTCTTCGGCAACTTCCCGAACGCACAGTTCTCCCAGCTCGTGGCCGATGCGCCGAGCAACCCCACCAACATCGGCGCCGGCGTCTTCCCGAACGGCGATACGATCGCGGTTCCGGCGGGCGCGTCGGCCGTTCAGCTCGCGTTTGACCTGTTCGACGCCGGCAACAACTGGTGGTTCGCCTTCGACAACCTCGCGCTGCTGGGCGAGAGCACCGGCGGGCCAATCATCGCGCCGGGCAACTTCGTCGTCGGCGGGCAGCTGCTCTACCAGACGGTCACGCCGGCCTTCACGCTGAGCCGCGCGATCGAGGCGGACAGCTACACGGTCGAGATCTCGCGCACCAACGACTTCTCGGACATCGTCTACACCACGACGGTCCTCCCGGCGAGCCCCGATGACCTGGGCATCCCCGTGCAGGTCCCGGCCGGCACCGTCAACACCGGCGAGTACTTCATCCGTGCGAGCGCGACCAACATCATCGGCGAGACGGTTTCGCTCAACGCCCCCAACTTCTTCATCCTGAACGACGTGATCGGCGACCGCAACGGCGACGGCGTGTACGACGCCTTTGACATCGCCGACCTGGCGCCTCCTTTCGGCGAGCTGACCTTCCAGGACATCAACGTGTTCCTGCAGGCGTTCTCGCAGGCGAGCCAGCCGTAATCCGGATTTGCGCATGATGCAGGCCGGCCGCGGTTACCGCCGCGGACCGGTCATTCCGGCCCGGATGGGTCGTTTCCCGCGGCGATGAGGCTCCGCGGGGGTCGATGGAAGAGGACCTTCCCGCCTCGTGAACGGAGAGCCGTCATGCACCCGTGCCTTCTCGTTTCTGGTCGTCGTGCGTTCACCCTCATCGAGCTTCTCGTGGTGATCGCGATCATTTCGCTGCTGATCGGCATTCTTCTGCCTTCGCTCGGGGCTGCCCGTGAGCAGGCGAGGAAGATCGACTGCGGGGCGAAGCTTCGGGGTATCTCGACGGCGCTGTTCCTGTACCGGGATGACAACGACGGGTGGG
This sequence comes from Phycisphaerales bacterium, assembly GCA_036788215.1. GTDB lineage: Bacteria > Planctomycetota > Phycisphaerae > Phycisphaerales > UBA1924 > DAIQNV01. The sequence continues at coordinate 10,629 of DAIQNV010000008.1, forward strand.
GCGGGCAGCACAACAATTACGGTGTGCGGTACTTCGTGAACGGGCTGACTCCGCAGCAGATGTTCGAGGCGACGAACAACACGTACTGGCTGGGCTTTGGGTACTGGGGCCTGCCCTACGAGGATTACATCCAGTCGATCAAGGAGGCCTACGCGTGCCCGTCGATGCGGACGATGGACCCGTTCCCGATCGACCCGGTTCAGTTCCCGGATGTGGCGCGGTGGACCTCGTACGGCGTGAACGGATTCGGGGCGGGTGTGGTGCGGTCGGCGGCGGTGCAGCGTCAGCGGGTGCCGCAGTTCGCGGCGAACTCGCTGTGGGGCGCGGTCTATCGGAGCGGGATCGTGGCGACGGACAACGGCGACTTTACGGCCACCGCGGCGACGGTGTACATGCGGCCCGACTACCAGCTCCGCTTCCCGGATAAGCGTCTGATCGCGCAGGATGCGTTTGAGCACGCCCTGGAGGCGAGCGGGGACACGGGCGCGGGCGGGGACTCCTGGGCGGGGCTGAACCAGTACGACTCGGACGAGCAGACGGGGGCGTTCTCCGGGGCGTTTGCGAACTGGAAGCGGGAATACTGGCGGCACGGCGACGTGGGCCAGGCGTTCTTTGGCGACGGGCACGTCGAGGGCTTTGCGAAGAGCCTGATCACGGAGACGGGCAACCCTGACCTGCTGCCCCTGTACACGGGCAACTTCTAAGACGCGGGAGAGCGACCATGGACAGCGTGATGAAGCGGAACGTGACGATCGTGGCGGTGATCGCGGTCGCGGTGGGCGGCGTGGCGGGGGCGATGATGCTCATGGGCGGGGCGGAGACCGCTGAGGACGCGGCGGTGGTGGACATGGCGTACCGGCACAAGAGCGTCGGCGAGCTGCAGGGTATGAAGCACCTCGCGGAGCAAATGCTCTCGAGCGGGACGCTGACGGACGACCAGGCGGCCCGGCAGCGAGCCCAGATCGACACGCTCGACGCGATCATCGCGGAGAAGCTCCTTGAGCAGGAATCGGCGAAGCCTTGATCGGGGCGCTTGACCATGACCCACATGACCGGCGGAGGGCAGGGGATCGGCGTGCCGGGGCGGCCCGGTCCTTCGGAGTTTGACCTGCAGGCGCGGCAGGCGTGGCCTACGACGTTCTTCGCGCGGAAGTGGAAGGACCACGAGGCCGAGGCGCCGGGGATCATCGCGCATCTGCTCGAGCTCCGGCGGGCGCACCGGGAGAACATCGCTTCCCGGGCGGCGGTCGGGGCGAAATCGATGGAGGGGCTTTTCGAGAGCCCGCTCGATCTCTTCGAGACGACCGAGCACCCGGGTCTGCGGCGGCTCGTTGAGTTCATCGACAAGTCGGTGCGTGCGGCGGTCGCGCACGTCAACGGGGGCCAGGCGCACCCGAACAGGCTGAAGGTGACCTTCAACGAGTCGTGGTATCACCTGACGAATGATGGCGGGTACCACGCGTCGCACTACCACCCGGGCTGCTCGTGGTGCGGGATCTACTACATGGATTCGGCGGACTGCACGCCGTCGGACGCGACCGGTGCGGGCAACGGTGTGAACCGGTTCTACAGCCCGATCGGCTCGGGCGGGATGCTGATCGACTACGGGAACCGGTACATGGAGGTCGGACGGCTGGACATCGTGCCGACCTCGGGGCTGCTGTTCCTGTTCCCGGCGCACATCCTGCACTCGGCGCTGCCCTACCGCGGGTCGCGGGACCGGATCATCCTTTCGTTCAACAGCGTGACGAACGTCGTCGAGGACTGACGGGTCGGCGTCGGCCGGCGGCGTCCTGCATGGAGATCGCGAATGCGTTCATTTTTCGGCATCGGCGCGTTTGCCGCCCTGGCTTTGGCGTGTGTTTCGTCGGTGGCCCAGACGATCCGTGTGGGGCCGGTGCTGCAGGACGCGGAGCCGGCGTCGATCGCGGTGATGTGGGAGACGACCGCGGCGTTCACGGGGTTTGTCGATTACGGCCCGACGGCGGCGCTCGGGCTGACGGCGGTTTCGCAGCGGGTCGCGAGCGTGAACGGGGCGGTGATCCATCACGCGCAGCTCACGGGCCTGCAGGCGGACACGGTCTACTACTATCGCGTGCGTTCCGGTTCGGCGCAGTCGGATCTGGCCCGCTTCCGGACGCCGCCGACGCCGGCGTCCGAGAAGAGTTTCCGCTTCATGGCGTACTCGGACATGCAGGGGAACGGGTCGCACCCCCGCAAGCACACGGAGATCGTGAACGAGGGGATGATCGGTTTCGTGACGCAGGAGCTCGGCCCGAACCTGCACGACGAGGTGGCTTTCGTGATCGTCCCGGGTGACCTCGTGAGCCAGGGGTCCGTGTACGATCAGTGGAAGGACCAGTTCTTCGACGAGGCGGCGAACCTGACGCGGTTCGTGCCCTACTACCCGGTGCCCGGGAACCACGAGCAGGACTCGGCGTGGTTTTTCCGGTACTTTCAGCTCCCTCGGAACGGCACGCCGGGCTTCGAGGAGCACTGGTGGTACAAGGACTACGGCAACCTTCGCATCATCGGGTGCGACTCGAACACGGCGTACCGCAACCAGCAGCAGCTCGATTGGCTCGACATGGTGCTCGCGGACGCGGCGGGGAAGGAGCACATCGACTTCGTCTTCGCCCAGATGCACCACCCCCACCTCTCGGAGCTGTGGACGCCGGGCAACACCGACTACACGCGGGAGATCGTCGAGCGGCTCGAGCGCTTCAGCACCGACACCGGCAAGCCCTCCGCGCACTTCTTCGGGCACACGCACGGCTACGAGCGAGGGCAGAGCCGCGACCACACGCACCTGTGGGTCAATGTTTCGGCGGGGGAGGGCGGGATCGACTACTGGGGCATCACGCCCCCGGAGGACTACGCCGAGATCCAGAAGTCCTTCCCGGACTGGGGCTTCGTGTTGATCGAGATCACCGCGGGCGACAACCCGACTCTGCGCCTGCGCCGCGTGAGCCGGGGCAACGAGGTGGAGCCGAAGGACAACGAGGTGATGGACGACATCACCATTCGGCGGCACAACCAGCCTCCGAGTGCGCCGACGCCGATCGGTCCAGCGCCGGGCGTGGCGGGGCTTGACCCCCTGGCGGTGGAGTTGGTGGCGTCGCCCTTTGCGGACAGCGACGGGCAGGACTTCCACATCGAGACGCACATCCAGCTCACCGCGACACCGGGCGACTGGACGAGCCCGGTGGACGTCTGGACGCGCTACGAGAACTGGTACGCGCCCGAGGGGGCGTCGGGGCGCGACACGGGGTACTACAGCGTCGACACGGTCGCGGGGGCCGACATCACGCGGGCGATCGCCCCGAGGCTCGCGCCGGGCACGACCTACGAGTGGCGGGTGCGCTACCGGGATTCGGGGCTGACCTGGTCCGACTGGTCGACGCCCTCGGGCTTCTCCACCGGTGCCCTGCCGACCGGCGCGTGCTGCCTGCCCGAGGGATCCTGCGAGCAGCTGATCAACATCGACTGCGACGACCGGGGAGGGACTTTCCGGGCGGTCGGGACACCCTGCGCGACCGCGGCTTGTCCGGAGGTCGTGGTGCTGCTCGAGGAGAACTTCGACGCGCTCCCGCTCGGGCCGACCATTGACGAGGTCGTCCCGAACGCGAACGCGTGGACGGACAAGCCCCCCCCGGGCTGGATCGTCGACGACTCGGGCGTGCCCTCCGTGGGCATCCCCGGGCGGGGTGTGACGGAATGGGAGGGCTGGTCCTTCGCTGATAAGGACTGGTGGTCCCAGACCGCCAGCGATCAGGGGAGGTCCCGCTTCGAGCGGGCTCGCGGCACCGCGGCGATCGCGGACCCCGACGAATGGGACGACCTGGGCAACGCTTCGGGCCTGGGCTTCTTCGACGCGAAGATGACGACAGCGCCCGTCGACCTGTCGGCGGTCGACCCGGCGTCGGTCCTCGTCTCGTTCGACTCAAGCTGGCTGCCCGAGGGGACGCAGCACGCGACGGTGACCGCGGAGTTCGACACGGGCGAGCGGGTGGTGATCCTCGACTGGGAGTCGCGGTCCGGGCCGAACTTCAAGGCGGGCAACACGAACGAGAGGGTGGATATCCCCCTGCCCGTGCCGGCCGGGGCCGCCTCGGTCCGGCTGACCTTCCGCCTGCACGAGGCGAAGAACAACTGGTGGTGGGCGATCGACCACCTGCTGATCCGGGGTACGCCCATCTCCTGCTCGCAGGCGGACCTCGTGCCGCCCTTCGGCGACCTTACCTTTGCGGATGTCTCGGCGTTCCTCGGCGCCTACGCGGACCGCTTGCCCATCGCGGACCTCGCCGAGCCCTTCGGCGAGTTCACGTTCGCGGACATCAACGCGTTCCTCCGGGCGTTCGCCGACGGCTGCGCGTAACGAACGCGAGCCGGAGCATCACCCTTCGACCGGGGCGGCGGACCGCTCCCACGCGAGCATCCCGCCCTCGAGGTTGATCACCCGCCGGCCAGCGCGCTGGAGATACGCCGACGCCCGCGCCGAGCGGGCCCCGCTGCGGCAATTGATGAGCAGTGTCTCGTCCCCGGGCACCTCGTCCATGCGGCCCGCCAAGCGCGTGTGCGCGATGTTGACCGCGCCCGGGATGTGCCCGGCGTGGAACTCGGTCCTGCGCCGGACATCCAGCACCCCGACCTTCCCCGCCTCGACGAGCGTGACCGCCTGGTCGACCGGGATCTCCTCGAGAGTCTCGAGCCCGTCCGCCGCGCCGACCTCCTGCGCGGGGCACCAGCCCCTGATCCGGTCGAGCCCGACGCGGATGAGATCGCGGATCGCCTCCTCGAGCCTCGCCTCCTCGATGATGAGGTAGATGTCCTCCGTGTCGCGGATCATCGAGCCCGCGTCGGTGTTGAAGGATTTCGAGAGCGGGAAGGAGAGCGACCCCGCGAGGTGCCCCGCCCGGAAGGCCTCCCACACCCGCGTGTCGACGATCGCGACCGCCCGCGCATCGAGCGCCCGCAGTTCGGCGACGCTCAGGCGGGCGGGCTCCGGCAGCCCGCCCAGCACCGGCGGGCCCGCCTTGTTGTCGCGCTTCATGTTGGCGAAGTACGAGGGCGGCTCCGGCTGGCCCTCGAGGATGAAATCGACGAACCCCTGCTCCGTCGCGGCGGCCTGGATCGCGGGGTTGAAGCGTTTCTCGTATCCAATGGTGCTCATCGGCACCGCGCCGAGCGCCTTCCCGCACGCGCTCCCCGCGCCGTGGGCGGGCCACACCTGCACGAAGTCCGGGATCGCGTCCAGCGTCTTCAACGTCGCATAGAGCCGGCGGGCGGCGGGCTCCATCGCCCCCGCGTGCCCCGCGGCGGTTTCCAGGAGGTCGGGCCGGCCCAGGTCGCCGACGAAAACGAAGTCGCCCGTCGCCATGCCGATCGGCGCCGTCGCGTTGGCCCCGTGATCGGTCACGAGGAACACGAGGTGCTCGGGCGTGTGCCCCGGGGTGTGCAGCGCCTGGAACTCGATGTTCCCGATCCGGAAGCCGTCGCCATCCTTCAGCAGCTTGTGGTCGTAGGACCCGCCGCCCAGTTTCTTGTCGAGCCAGGCGTACTTCCAGTCCGCGTCTCCCTCGTCGGAGACGTACACCGTGGCGCCCACGCGCTCCGCGAGTTCGCGGGATCCCGACACGAAGTCCGCGTGGATGTGGGTCTCCGCGACCGCGATGATCCGCAGCCCGTTGGCACGCGCCAGGTCGATGTACCGATCGACGTCCCGTTCGGGGTCGATCACGACCGCCTCGCCGGTCTTCTGACACCCGATGAGGTACGCGGCCTGAGCCAGCTTCTCGTCGTAGATCATCCGCATGAACACGGGATCGCCTCCTTCCGCAATGCAGCGCCCGCCCGGAGGGGCGGCCCTGCCTGCAATTAGAGGCACGCGCCTTCGCGAGGCTCCCGGGCCAAGCAAAAAGACCTCCCGCCGAAGCCGTCCGATCGGCAGATCTGCCACAAGTGCCTTATTCACAGCAGCTTGCGGCATACGGGCCTGAAGGTTCGGTCGGTCAGGGCCTCTCGGGTCGGCGCTCTGCGGGGGCCAGTTCGCGGATGATCTGCTTGGGCCGGCGGTCCTCGAAGTAGAGGCCCCAGTGCTTCTCCGCCCCGAGGGGGTTGTTGGGGTCGCCCTTCCAGCTTTCGTCGAAGGCCTCGAAGAAGAAGGTCGTGATGTTCATCTCCTTCGCCCAGTCGTACAGCTCACGGTAGTAGCGGACCTGCAGCTCCTCCGACGCGCGATCGCCAAACTCGCTCGCGGTCGTCGTCCAGCCCGCCTCCGCGATCACGAGCTTCGCGTCGGGAAGCGCATCGCGGACGCGCTGCATGTTCTCGATCGTGTAGCTCAGCCCGTCCTCGATGCCCCGCTCCTCCCAGATCGGATAGGTGTGGACCGACACGAAGTCGAGCTCCCGCGCCAGATCCGTGTGCACCGTCCAGGGCACGTAGTTCTCTGCGACGGTGACCGGCTGCTCGATCGCCGCCTTCACCGTGCCAACATACGCCAGAACGGACTCGACCGGCACCAGGTGGTCGGTCCAGTCGACCAGCGCCTCGTTGCCGACCGAGACCGCGACCACGATCTCCGGGTACCGGTGCGCGAGCCCGATCGCCCGGCCGACCTCCTCGGCGTTGCCCAGCTTGTTGGCCGCGAGGACCTCGTCGGGGTAGGGCTCGGGCATCCAGGGGCAGTTGGGGTTGCTGAGTTCCGCGGAGAGCCACGCCCCGAGCATGACGCGGATCGGCAGGTCGTGCTTCTCGATCACGCGGAGCACCGACTGCGAGTGGGGCCCGCTGTCGTACACGCGGATGAGGCGGAAGGGCGTGTCGCGGATCAGGATCCGCAGGTCCTCCAGCACCTCCTCGTCCGTCGGGTAGACGCCCCCGTCGCCCCGATCCGGGTGCTGGCCCGCGCGGTACCCCGAGTAGGAGATCGCGAACACCCGCCCGTCGAGCAGGGCGTCACGCGACTGCGCGATCGGCGCGGGCCGGTCGGAGGGCTGTGCGGCGGCGCAGGCCGGCGCGCCGAGGAAAGCGGTGCAGAGAATCGCGAGCAGACGCTTCATGTGGGTCTCCGATGCGCGGGATCAGGCGGTCGGCTCGCCGGCGCCGCCGGGTCCGCCGCCCTTCCGCTCGTCCAGTTGCCTCCGGACCTCGCGAGCCCGGGCCTCGTCCACACCGTAGGTGGACATCACGATGATGGCGATGAGCGTGCCGACGACCGGGACCGCGATGTAGGCGAGCCGGAGCCCCGTCAGGTTGACCTCCCGGGCCTCGTCGCCGAAGCCGACCGCGTCGAGGATCAGCCCGCCCCCGAGGCCCGCGATCGCGAAGCCGAACTTCACCATCCACCAGTACACCGCGCCGAAGACGCCCTCGCGCCGGGCCCCGGTGTTGAGCTCGTCGAGGTCGCAGATGTCGGCGGTCATCGACATCATGATCGTGAACAGCCCGCCGATGCCGAAGGCGAAGAAGGGCAGCGGGATGAACATAAAGTAGGGCTCCCCGGGGCGGAAGCACCACCAGAAGAGCACATAGCCCACGAGCGAGATGCTCTGCGAGATCAGGAACGCCCGGCGCTTGCCGAACCTCTGGGCCATCCACGCGACGATCGGGATCACCAGCACGCAGGTCGTCACGGCGCTCATCGTGCCGAACCAGCTGGGCCAGGTGCCCGCGCCCTCCGGCCCCGCGTCGCCCCCGTGCATGTAGTGCACGATGATGAACCAGCTCAGGCCCGCGACCGTGTTGAACGCGTTGAAGACGAAGAAGGTCGCGATGCAGATCTGGCGGAAGGGCTTGAGCCGCAGGGTCTGGCCGAAGCCCCTGGCCAGGCTCGCGACGTTCCGCTTGATGTTCCGGAGCGACAGGTCCTCGAGCTTCGAGGGATCGACCGGCCTGGTCTTGCAGAAGATTGCCGGGACGATCGCGATCGCCATGCAGCCCAGCCCGACGTACACCGCGAGCGTGCGGGCCCCCGCAGGAGCATCCTCGAACAACTGATCGTTGTAGATCACAACCCAGAACCAGGGCACGATCACCCACGCCAGCTGCCCGATCCACTGCGCGACCGCCATCAGGCGCGTCCGCTCGTGGAAGTCGTCGCTCATTTCATAGCCCATCGCGACGTAGGGCGTCGCGAAGATGGTCAGGCCGAGGTAGAAGACGAACGCCAGCAGCAGGAAGTAGATGAAGTTGTACTGCTGCCCGTTCTCCGGGTAGAGCTGCCACATGAAGACGTAGCTCAGCCCCGCGATGATCGCGCCGATCAGGATGTACGGACGCCGCCGGCCCCACCGCGAATTCGTGTTGTCGCTGACGAAGCCCATCACCGGGTCCGTCAACGCATCGCTCAAGCGGGGCAGGAAGAACAGGATGCCCCACATCCACCCGGGGAACCCGAGCCCCTGCACCAGCACCACCATGAAGACGCCCAGCGCCGCCGGGAACATCTGGTTGCCCAGCATCCCCACGCCGTAGGCGACCTTCTGGAACATCGGGATGCGATTCGACGGCTGCTCAACAGGCAGGGACGCGGGCATCGAGGCACTCCGATTCTGGCTCCGGGCGGACCGGCCCGCGCCCGAAGAAGGCAGCGGGACGCGACCTCCCCTCCCGCGCACGCGGTTCCCCCGGAGCACGGGACCCCCGCCCGCACGCGGGCGACGCTCGGGCGAGTGTAGTGAGCCGCGCACCGGGAGGCCCCGCCGGCCGATTGCCCCCCCTCTGTGCTGAACAGATGGCCTGCGACGATCGCACCCTGTGAGGGCCGGGACCGGGACGGGGAACGGGGCGGGGGACGGGCTCAGTCGCTCTTGAACTCGTTCACGACCGCGGCGATGGAGGCCTTGGCGTCCCCGAAGAGCATGCGGGTGTTGGGTAGGAAGAACAGGGCGTTCTGCACGCCCGCGAAGCCGGCGCTCATGGATCGCTTGAGCACCACGACGGTCCGGGCCCGGTCCGCGTCGATGATCGGCATGCCGAAGAGCGGGCTGTCGGGCTTCGATCGGGCGTCGGGGTTGACCACGTCGTTGGCCCCGATGACGAGGGCGACGTCGACGGTCTCCATCGCGGGGTTCACGTCCCCCGGCTCCGTGAGGTTCTCGTAGGGCACGCCTGATTCCGCGAGCAGGACGTTCATGTGCCCGGGCATGCGCCCCGCGACCGGGTGGATCACGAAGCGCACCTCGACCCCGTGCTCCTGCAGCAGGTCGGCGAGTTCCTGCACGACGTGCTGCGCCTGCGCGACCGCCATGCCGTACCCCGGGATGATCAGCACCGACCGGGCCGCCTCGAGCAGGGCGTAGGTGTCGGGCGCGCTGATCGGGCGGATCGAGCCCTCCTCGCCGGCCGAGGAGGCGCCCGGGGCGGGCGAGCCGAACCCCGCGAAGAGCACATTGCTCAGGGAGCGGTTCATCGCCTTGCACATCACCCGCGTGAGCATGAGGCCGCTCGCGCCGACGAGCGTGCCCGCGACGACGAGCACGACGCTGCCGGTGGCGAGACCGGCGAGCGTCGCCGCGACGCCGGAGTAGCTGTTCAGGAGGCTCACGACCACCGGCATGTCGCCCCCTCCGATGCGGACGACCGCGAGCAGCCCGACCACGACGGTCATCGTGCCCAGGGCGATGAGGATCGCCGCCGGCTCGTCGATGAAGATCGCCGCGATGCCGGTCGCGAGCATGACCAGGACCGTCAGCGCCGTGAACACGAGCTGCCCGGGGAAGCTGTAGGGCGAGGACTTGACGTAGCCCGCGAGCTTCCCGAAGGCGACAAGGCTGCCCGAGAACGCGACGCCACCCACGACGATGGCCGCCGCCGCAGCGGTGCGGGCGCCGGGCCCGGGGCCCTCTTCCGCGACGAGCTCGAGCACGCCTACCAGGGCGGACGCGAGCCCGCCGAGCCCGTTGAACAGGGCCACGAGCTCGGGCATCGCGGTCATCTTGACCCGCGCCGCCGAGACGACGCCGACCGCAGAACCCACCAGGCCCGCGAGCGCCACGATGGACCACTGCACATCCGCGTGGATGAGCGCCGCGACGACCGCGAGCAGCATGGCACCGGCGGAGATCGCGTTGCCGAGCCGGGCGGTCCGCTGGTGACCCAGGAGCTTGATGCCGATGATGAAGGCGAGGCACGCCCCGATATTGAGCGCGCTGACCAGCGGATTGTTCACTTCACGCCCCCCCGTCCGGAGGGCCCGCCCGCGCGGAACATGTTGAGCATCCGCTCGGTCACGAGGTAGCCCCCGACGACGTTGGTCGCCGCCGCTGCGAGGGCGAGCCCCGCCAGGGCGTCGGCCCAGAAGCCGTCGAGGCCGGTCGCGATGATCGCCCCGACGATCGTGATGCCCGAGATCGCGTTCGACCCCGACATCAGGGGCGTGTGCAGCTGCGACGGGATCTTGCGTATCAGTTCGATCCCGAGGGCCGCGGAAAGAACGAGCACCAGCAGCATCATCATGACCCGGCCCCCCTGGTCTCCCGCACATGCTCACGGACGCGAGCGTCCCGGATCTCCCCCGCGTGCGTCAGCAGCACCGCGGAAAGCACGGGGTCGTCCTCGTGAGCCCTGACGACCGCCCGATCCTTCTCGAGAACATGCCCGAGCAGGGCGAGGATGTTCGACCCGAGCACCTGGCTCGCGTCGTGGGCGACGCGCGATGGCAGGTGGGGATCACCGATGACCTTCACACCACGGATATCAACGACCCGCCCGGGCTCGGCGCCCTCGACATTCCCGCCCGTCGCGACCGCCATGTCCACGACCACCGAGCCGGGCGTCATCCCCTCGACCATGTCGCGCGTCACCAGGATCGGTGCCCGCCGGCCAAAGACCTGCGCCGTCGTGATCACGATGTCCGACTCGGCGCAGTACGCCGCCATCGCGCGGCGCTGGGCGGTGATCTCGTCCGGGGTCAGTTCCCGGGCATACCCGCCCGCGCCTTCGCGATCGGACGCCCGCGTGTCGATCTTCGCGACCTTCGCCCCGAGCGAGGTGATCTGCTCCTGCGCCGCCGCCCGGACGTCGTACCCCGTCACCCGCGCCCCGAGCCGACCGGCGGTCGCGAGCGCCTGCAGCCCCGCGACCCCCGCGCCGACGATGAACACCTTCGCGGGCCGGATCGTCCCCGCTGCGGTCGACATCATCGGGAGCGCCTTGGGGAGGTGATCCGCCGCTGCCAGCACCGCTGCGTACCCCGCCAGGCTCGCCTGCGAACTCAGCGCGTCCATGGGCTGCGCGATCGTGGTTCGCGGGACGAGCTCGAGCGCCAGCGACGACACCGACCGTGCCGCCAGGTCCTCGACCAGCGCGCACTGGTTGAAGGGGTCCAAGAGCCCGACCAGCACCGTCTCCCGCGTCAGCCGGGCCGCCACCCCGGGGGCCGGCGGGCCCACGCAGACCGCGACCCCGTCCGCGGGCGGCGCGTCCGGGTCTACCACCTTGGCGCCCACCGCCCCGTACGCGTCGTCTCCGAACCCGGGCGTCGCGGAAAGCCCCCGGGGCACCCGCACAGTCCAGCCCTCACGGACGAGCCCCCGCGCGTGCTCGGGCGTGAGGGGGACGCGCCGCTCTTCGGGATCGGCGATCGGCAGAATGGTCAGAACACGTCCGGTGTGAACGGGGGACTCGTCGGGCATGCGGGGGCCTTGCAGGGTTCAGCGATGCACCCGACCGGAGCCCCCGGTCTTGAGCATGCGACGGACATCATCGGTGGAGACCAGGTTGAAGTCCCCGGGGATCGTCTGCTTCAGGCACGACGCGGCTACAGCGAATTCGAGCGCATCCCGGGTTGAGGATTCATGGAGCAGCCCCGCGATCAGCCCCCCCGCGAAGGCGTCCCCGCCTCCCACGCGGTCGACGATCTGTATGTCATACTCCCTCGAGCGGAAGGGCTCCCGGCAGTCCGCGTCGTCGAGCATGATCGCCGACCACCCGTTCCGGCTGGCGCTGATGCTCTCGCGCAGCGTGATCGCCACCGTATCGAAGGCAAATTCGTCCTTCAGACGGGCGCACAGCCTCCCGTACGCCCCGATGTCGAGTTCACCCCGGTCGACGTCGGTGTTCTCCGGCTCGACGCCCAGCGACTTCTGGGCGTCCTCCTCGTTGCAGATGCAGACATCGACGTGCTTCATCAGGGGCCGCATGATTGCCCGGGCCCGGTCCGTCGTCCACAGCTTCGCCCGAAAGTTCAGGTCGCACGAGACGCGGACGCCCCGCTCCCCCGCCGCCTCGCACAGCCTTGCCACGCACGCCGCGGGCCCCTCCCCGAGCGCGGGGGTGATACCGGTCCAGTGCAGCCACGTCGCGCCCCGGAGCGCCGCGTCGACATCCAGGTCCCCGGGCGTCATTTCCGCCATCGCGGAGTGCGCCCGGTCGTACACCACGTTGCTCCCCCGCTGGCTCGCCCCGGTCTCCAGGAAATAGATCCCCGCGCGCTCCCCGCCCCGGACGATGCCCGAGGTGTCCACCCCGAACCGGCGCAGGTGGTTCACCGCCCCCTGCCCCACCTCGTGCGCCGGAAGACGGCTGACGAACGACGCCTCCACCCCGTAGTTGCACAGGCTCACCGCCACGTTCGCCTCCCCGCCCCCGTAGGTGACATCGAGCGACGCCGCCTGCAGCAAACGCTGATGCCCCGGCGTCGACAGCCGCAGCATGATCTCACCGAACGTGACGACACGATGCGCAACAGGACCGGGCATCAGCGAACTCCAGAGCAAATCTCGCGACCACAGGATTCAGAAACCCTCACGACGCGCCGCCCCCCCGCGGGCCCACGCGATCGACGCCACCAGACGCTCCGCCCGCGCCCGCAGTTCCCCCGTCGACCTCGACGCGACGACCTCCCGGTCCACGAGCGCGCTGCCCACCCCCACCGCGACCGCCCCCGCCCGCAGCCATTCCCCCGCGTTCTCCAGGCTCACCCCTCCCGTCGGCATCAGGCGCAGGTGAGGCATCGGCGCGAGCACCCCCCGGAAGAACGCCATCCCCACCACGTCCGCCGGGAACACCTTCACGATCGCCGCCCCCGCGTCGGTCGCGTCCGCGATCTCCGTGGGCGTCAGGCACCCCGCGATCGCCGGCACCCCCGCCTCCGCCGCTAACCGGAGCACCGCCGGCCGGAACACCGGGCTCACGACATACCCCGCCCCCGCGTCGATCGCCGCCCGCGCCTGGTCCGCGGTCAGCACCGACCCAACCCCCACAAGGTGCCCCGGGCCCAGCCGACGCGTCAACTCGCCGATCCGCTCCACCGCGCCGGGCACCGTCAGCGTGATCTCGAGCGCCCGCACCCCCGCGTCCACCAGGGTCTCCGCGATCCACGCCACCGCGTCCCCATCCGCCGACCGCACCACCGCGACCGCCCCGGCCTCGATCAGTCGCTGCGTCGTCTCGTGGACACCATCCATCGCGTGCTCCGCCGTCCACCCTCAGCCGTGTCCCGGGCGACCCATGCAGGATACCGCATCGCGCCCCCCACCACCCACCCACCCCCACTATCACCGCGCCCCGCCCGCCCCCCATCGCCCCGCGCACCCGATCCGGTACGCTCCGCGCCATGACGAACGCCCCAGTTCGAACCACCCCCGACCCCACCCGGGCCTACTGGCGGGCCAACCTCCGCCTGCTGGCGGTCCTGCTCGCGATCTGGTTCGCCGTCAGCTTCGGCGCCGGCATCCTCTTCGTCGAACAACTCAACCGATTCCGCATCGGCGAGGCCAAACTGGGGTTCTGGATGGCGCAGCAGGGCTCCATCTATACCTTCGTCGCCCTCATCGGCGCGTACGTCATCCTGATGAACCGGCTCGACCGCCGCCACGCGATGCGGGAGGACTGATCATGCTCGACGCACAGGGCTGGACCTTCGTCCTCGTCGGCCTCAGCTTCGCGCTCTACATCGGCATCGCCATCTGGAGCCGCGCCGGAAGCACCAGCGAGTTCTACGTCGCCGGGAAGGGCGTCCCCGCCCTCGCCAACGGGATGGCCACCGGGGCCGACTGGATGTCCGCCGCCTCCTTCATCGGGATGGCCGGCGTCATCTCCTTCACCGGCTACTTCGGCTCGGTCTACCTCATGGGCTGGACCGGGGGCTACGTCCTCCTCGCCCTCCTCCTCGCCCCCTACCTCCGCAAGTTCGGCAAGTTCACCGTCCCCGACTTCGTGGGCGACCGCTACGAGAGCAGCGTCGCACGCGTCGTCGCGGTCGTCTGCGCCATCTTCGTCAGCTTCACCTATGTCGCCGGACAGATGCGCGGGGTCGGCGTCGTCTTCAGCCGCTTCCTCGAGGTCGACATCACCCTGGGCGTCATCATCGGCACCGGCATTGTCTTCTTCTACGCGGTCCTCGGAGGCATGAAGGGCATCACCTACACCCAGGTCGCCCAGTACTGCGTCCTCATCTTCGCCTTCACGGTCCCCGCGGTCTTCCTCAGCATCATGCTCACCGGCAACCCCGTCCCCCAGCTCGGGTTCGTGGGCGACGCCTCCGCCAGCGTCGGCGCCTCCCTCGCCGGCTCGGAAAGCGCCGGCCTCCTCGACACCCTTGATGCGCTCAACGAAGAGCTGGGCTTCGCCGCCTACACCGCCCCGCCCACCGAGTGGATCGCCACCACCGGCGCCAAGGGCTACACCGATGTCATCGCCATCACGCTCGCGCTCATGGTCGGCACCGCCGGCCTGCCCCACGTCATCATCCGCTTCTACACCGTGCCCCGTGTCCGCGACGCCCGCATGAGCGCCTTCTGGGCCCTGCTCTTCATCGCCCTGCTCTACACCACCGCCCCCGCGGTCGGCGCCTTCGGGCGGACCAACCTCATCGAGGCCACCCGCGACGCCTGGTACGACCCCGCCGCCGCGGGCGAGGGCGAGAAAGCCATCCCCGACTGGTTCAAGACGTGGGAGGACACCGGCCTCATCGCCTGGATCGACAAAAACAATGACGGCCGCATCCAGTACCGCGCCGGCGAACCCTTCGACAGCCCGGCGGGCAAGCCCGTTTTCGCCACCGCCGGGGACGGCACCCCCGCACGCGGCCCCCACGGTGAGCGCCTGCTCATCATCGGTGAGGGGGGCGTCACGCCGATCGACAACGACAACGAGCTCTTCGTCGACCGCGACATCATGGTCCTCGCCAACCCCGAGATCGCCCGCCTCCCGGCCTGGGTCGTGGGCCTCGTCGCCGCGGGGGGGCTCGCCGCCGCGCTCTCCACCGCCGCGGGCCTCCTGCTCGTCATCTCCACCGCTGTCAGCCACGACCTCGTCAAGCGCACCCTCGCGCCGAACGTCAGCGAGAAGACCGAGCTCTGGATCGCCCGGGCCGCGGCCGGTGTCGGCGTTATCGGTGCCGCGCTCCTGGGCATCTTCCCGCCGGGCTTCGTCGCGGAAGTCGTCGCTCTCGCCTTCGGC
Organism: Phycisphaerales bacterium; assembly: GCA_036788215.1. Taxonomy (GTDB): domain Bacteria; phylum Planctomycetota; class Phycisphaerae; order Phycisphaerales; family UBA1924; genus DAIQNV01. Next base: position 26,037 of record DAIQNV010000008.1, read on the forward strand.
CTCGCCGCCTCCAGCTTCTTCCCGGTCATCCTCCTGGGCATCTTCTGGAAGCGCATGAACCGCGCCGGCGCGATCAGCGCCATGCTCTCCGGCATCGGCTTCACCGGCGCCTACATCGCCTACTTCAAGTTCCTCGGGGGCACCAGAGAACACTGGCTCCTCGGCATTAGCCCCGAGGGCATCGGCGCCGTGGGCATGCTCGTCAACTTCGCGGTCGGCATCTCTGTCGCCCTCATCACCAAGCCCCCCTCCGCCGAGACCGCCGCCCTTGTCGAGGACATCCGCACCCCCCGCGGCGCGGGCGAGGCCCACGAGATGCAGGTCCCCCCCGCCACGCGTGGCGAATGATTGTGACCGCCCATGACCTATGACCCAAGCACGATCGAGCCGGCCTTCCTCACCATGCGTTGGTTCGGCCAGAGCGACCCGGTGCCGCTGCCCTCCATCCGCCAGGTGCCGGGCGTACGGGGCATCGTGAGTGCGCTGGAGGGCGTCGCCCCGGGCACGCCCTGGCCCCTCGATCGTGTGCGGGCGCTCCGCGACACGATCGAAGCCTGCGGCCTCGCGCTCTCCGTCATCGAGTCGATCGCGGTCTCCGACGAGATCAAGCTCGCCGGCCCCGACGCCCGCGCCCACACCAACGCCTGGTGCCGCTCGCTCGAAGCCGTCGCCTCCGTGGGCGTGCGCACCGTCTGCTACAACTTCATGCCCGTCTCCGACTGGGTGCGCACCGACCTCGCGATGCCCCTGCCCGACGGGTCCACCACGCTCGCCTACGACGACCGGGCGATGCCCGACTTCGAGGACCGCGTCCGCACCGGCGCGATCCGCGCCATGCCCGCGTGGGACCACGTCGACTTCGACCGCTTCGACGCCTTGCGCCAGCGATACGCCGCCCGGGGCGAACAGGGCCTGTGGCACGCCCTCAGCGCCTTCCTCGAGCGGGTCACCCCCGTCGCCGAATCGCTGGGCGTCCGCCTCGCGATCCACCCCGACGACCCCTGCTGGCCCGTCCTTGGCCTCCCGCGCATCATCACCTCCCCGGCGGCCCTCGAACGCGTCTGCGATCTGGTCCCGAGCCACGCGAACGCGATCACCTTCTGCACGGGCTCCCTGGGCTGCGATCCCGCGCACGACCTCGTCGCCGCCGCCGAAAGGCTGGCCACGCGCACCGCGTTCGTGCACGCGCGGAACGTGCGCACGACCGGCCGGCGGGCTTTCCACGAAACGGCTCACCCCCGCGCCTCGGGCGATGTCGACCTGCCCCGGGTCCTGCGGGCCCTTGTCCAGAATGGCTTCGCCGGCCCCCTCCGCCCCGACCACGGGCGCATGATCTGGGGCGAGACGGGCAGGTCAGGCTACGGGCTCTTCGACCGCGCGCTCGGCGCCGTCTACCTGCGGGGCATCCTCGACACGATCAACACCTAGATCGTCGACGAGAGGAAGCCCCCGTCGACGCGGACATCCGTCCCGGTGACGAACCCGCTCGCCCGGTGGCTCGCTAGGAAGATCGCAGCGCCGACGAGTTCAGCCGGGTCGCCGAACCGGTGCATGGGTGTGGAGCCCAGGATCTGCTCCCCCCGCGCCGTGGGCGAACCGTCGGGGCGGAAGAGCAATGCCCGGTTCTGCTCCGCCGGGAAGAACCCGGGCGTGATCGTGTTCACCCGCACCCCCGCCGGGGCCCACTCGCGGGCCAGGAACATCGAGAGATTCAGCAGCGCCGCCTTCGCCGCCGAGTAGGCCACCCCGCGCGAGACGGGGATGTGCGCCGCGACGCTCGCGATGTTGATGATGCTCCCCTGACCCCGCGCGACCATCGCCGGCCCGAACACCTGCGCCGGAAAGAGAGCGCCCGCGACCAGGTTCGTGTCGAAATTGGCCCGCCACGCGTCCGCCGGCAGATCCTCGAACCGCTGCTCGCTGGTGACGGACGCCCTCGCGTCGTTCCCGCCCGCCGCGCTCACCAGAATGTCGCAGGCCCCGAGCGTCCCCTCGATCTCCCCGTGCGCGCGGCGCAGGGCCCCGGGATCGCCCGCGTCGGCAGGGATGAAGACCGCCTCCCCACCGCCCGCCCGGATCGCACCCGCCCGGGCCTCGCCACGCTCGACGCTCCGGCCCAAGACCGCGACCCGCGCCCCGTGAGCGCCGAGCCCCTCCGCGATTGCCCCACCGAGGCTGCCGGTCCCCCCGATGACCGCCGCGACAGAGCCCGTAAGGTCAAAAAGATCATGCGAAGTCGTGTCCATAATGTCCGCCAGTCTACGCGATCGCGTGCTCCCGCTCGAAGCGATCATCCGGTAGAATCGCGGAGGCAACGACCGTGCGAGCACCAAGCGCGACAGGGAACCGAAACCATGCGTGATGACCTGGCCGAACGCGTCCGCCGCACGGTCGACGCCGAGCCCGTCGTCGACATCCACACCCACCTCTACGCGCCCGCCTTCGGCGCCACCCCGCGTGAGCCGGGCGAGGCCGAGCCCCTCCTGCTCTGGGGGATCGACGAACTGCTCGCGTACCACTATTTCGTCGACGAACTCTTCCGCGTGCTCGACCCCGGGGCCCTCTCGCCCCGGGCGTTCTGGGCCCTCCCGGTCGCGCAGCGGGCCGATCTCGTCTGGGAGCACCTCTTCGTCCGCCGCCCTCCGGTCAGCGAGGCCTGCGTCGGCGTCATCAGCGTGCTCACCGCGCTCGGGCTCGACCCCAACGAGCCCACCCTCGGGGGCTACCGCTCATGGTTCGCCGCCCGCGACCTCGAGCGTCACATCGACGAGGTCATGCGCCTCGCGGGCGTCCGGCGCATCGTGATGACCAACGAGCCCTTTTCCGAGCACGAGGCCCCCCGCTGGCTGGGCATGAAGGGCCCGGCCGAAGGGCTCGCGACCGACCCGCGCTTCACGCCCGTCGTCCGCGTCGACCCCATCGTCGAGTCCTGGCCCTCCGCCTGCAGATCGCTCGCTTCGTGGGACTACCGCGTGCAGCCCGACCTCTCGGGCGAGACCACCGCCGAGATCCGCCGCTTCCTCGACCGCTGGATCGCGCGTTGCCGCCCGGACTACCTCGCGTGCAGCCTCTCGCCGGACTTCCGCTATGGCGACGACGACACACAGGGCACCCGCACCAGGCTCTTCGATGAGTGCCTGCTCCCAGCCGCCCGAGACCACGGGCTCATGCTCGCGCTGATGATCGGCGCCCGCAGGGGCGTCCACCCCGAGATGGCCCTCGCGGGCGACGGGCTGGGCAAGGCCGACACCGACCAACTCAACGCCCTGGCCCGCCGCCACCCCGACATCGGCATCCTCGTCACCATGCTCAGCCGCGAGAATCAGCACGAGCTCTGCGTCGCCGCTCGAAAGTTCGGCAACCTCGTCCCCTTCGGATGCTGGTGGTACCTGAACACCACCTCCCAGATCCGCGAGATCACCCGCATGCGCCTCGAGATGCTCGGCACCTCGTTCATCCCGCAGCACTCCGACGCCCGCGTCTTCGAGCAGCTCATCTACAAGTGGCGCCAGTCACGGGCCATCATCGCCGACTGTCTCACGGAGCGATACACCGCCGCCCGGGACGCGGGCGCGATGATCGCGGACGACGCGATCGCGTGCGATGTCCGACGTCTGTTCTCTCACAATTACGACAGCCGCACCGGGAGACGATGAGGGAAGCGGAGCGGCTCGTTCACCGACGCCGCGCGCTGTTCACCCACCCGTACGACTCGGCGAGACCGTTGGCGAAGTTGTTGTCGTTCAGCTGGCCACCGATGGGATCGCCGTACGACTGGCTGATGAACTCGCCCGACACCGACCGCCGGATACCGAGCCCGGCGAGCTCCCACCCGTTCGGTCGCAGGGGCGTCGCCGCCGCCAGGTTCTGCTGCTCCGGCACCTCAAGATACGGGTCGATGTCCTCGACCGAGCCATCGATGAACGCGAAGAACCCCCGCCCCCCGTGCCGATCCGTGATCGAATCGTTGTCGAGCGCCAGCCCGTCCGGGAAACGCGTGTTCGAGAGCACGTCCTCCTCGACAAAGATCGGCAGCGCCCGCAGGCGCTCCGCCCAGGGCTCGTTCCCCCCCGCCGGACGCGAGAACCGCTCCCGGGCCTGGTCCTGCGTCCAGGTGCTCCCTGTCCCGTAGCTCTCGCCACCGAACCGCACCACCTCCCACTGGTTCGCGGTGTTCGCCCCCCCGACACCCCCGGGCATGGTGTAGTCGAACGCCACCTCAGCGCCCTTGTCCGCCAGGAAGTCAACGAAGTCCTGCGTCAGCCCCAAGCCCCCGTTGGTCCGCGTCTCGAGGTACTGCGGTGCGCCGCGACGCCGGTTCGAGGGACAGCCCGCGATCTCGTCCACGTTGTCGGCGTACTCGAAAATCAGCCCGAAGTCCGCACCCTTCCCCGCTGTCGCGAGGCTGCTCGAACCGGTCCGGTACGCCCAGTTGACGAACGAGAAGGTCGCGTCCGGCTCGATCCGCCCCTTGGGCTCAGCGGGGATCAGGCCCGCCGGCCAGATGTTCCCATCGTTTTCCGTTGCGTACACCGCCGTCAGCACCCCCAGCTGCCGGAAATTCGACGCACAGATCGTCTTCCGCGCCGTCTCCCGGGCCTTGCCCAGGGAGGGCAGCAGAATCCCGATGAGCAGCGCGATGATCGCGATGACCACCAGAAGCTCGATCAGCGTGAAGCCCCGTCCCGGGGCACCGCCCTGCATGACCGTGTGCGACCGCATGCCCACTCCTGTCCGTTGCCTTGCATGAACCACGTTGCGGCATCAGTGCTCCCGCGCGCCGCGGTGGGCGGCGTGCGGCCGGGGCCGTCCCGGAGAAACAATTACAGTGTACCGGCGGGCGAAAGCGCTGCCAAGGGGAAATGAGAAACTGTTTCAGCGTACTCTTGGCGTCCTGGCCCGTGTCCACCACCGGCTTTCACGCCGGGTTTGGGCGGGCCGAACCTGCATTTATCGATCCAGAAATATGGTTTTTCGGACGATGACTCGATAGCCCGAAGCTGTTGCTTGGAGATTTTACGGGGAGATCGCGGAAGAATCTGGAAAATAGAGTGTAACCGTTTCACGATTCCGGGTAACGTTTACATCCCGGGCACCCCAATGTACCGGGGGGAACCACTCGGGGCGAGGGGTTGTCCCGGGTTCCGGTGACACTGCCCGTTCGCGGCCTGGGCAGCGACCGCGGGTCGGGCCTGACTTCGCGAGGGATCGGCTTCCGCCGATTGCGCTCGATTCCAAACTCGGACCCCGTGCGCGGAGGGCCCTTGTTGACCGGTTTGCGCGACCCCGCGATCCGGTTCTCCGCGCCTCGGGGCGCACACCAGGGTTCGGTTCCGACCGAGAGGCAGACCGAAAGGCAGGAAGAATGACGAAGATCACCACACGACAGACGACGGGCCGCAAGCACATACTCCCGATCACCGCTGCTTTCGTGGCGCTCGCTGCGGGGCATGCTGTGGGGCAGGTCATCCCGATCGATGGCAGCTTTGAATCGGGTTCCCCGCCCATCCCGCCCTTCTCCGGCGAGATCGATCCCCCGCTGTGGGATGACTTCGGGAACGCGAATCTCTTTACGCTCGACTCCGACAATGTGCCTGCGCAGGACGGCAATGTCGGGATCAAGATGTTCTCCGCGTTGTTCAGCTCATTCCAGTTCACCTTCGCGATCGAGACGCTCCCCGATTTCTTCCCGAAGGGCCAACTCCCTGGCGGCATCGACACCACCGGAGACGGCATCCCTGACACCATGACCGACGCCGATGGCAACGGCTTCCCCGAGGTCGAGGTCACCGACGATCTCGGAACCCGCATGGTCGAGTACTACGCGATCCCGGTCGCCGGCGCTTCCGTCTGGCGTACCTTCGTCAGCACCACGCTCCTCGATCCCGTCACGCGGGCCGCGATCGCCGGCTCGCTGAACGACCCGCCTGCGGGCGCCGAGATCAGCCCGGGGGACCGGCTGCGGCTGACCTTCTGGCACCGCAAGGTCAGCGCCGATCTGGTCGACCCCGTCGGCGCTCAGGTGCAGGGCAACTTCCGCTTCCGCACCAACGGGGCGGACGCGGGCACGGCCGCCGGGATCGTCGACATCACCAACGACCCCGAGGACGAGTGGGTCGAGTACTCGTTCGAGGCGGTCGTCCCCGACGGGACTCTCTACGTCGAGGTGCAGGCGCTGTACTTCGGCATCTGGAAGGACTTCATCCCTCTCGATCAGGACGGTGACGGCAAGCAGGACTTCGTCCTGAAGGACACCGACTTCAGCGGAACGATCACCCCGGGCGAGGAGAGCTACATGTTCGACGGGCCGCAGGGGCCCCGCTTCGATACCGACGGCGACGGGATCCTCGACGCTTGGGGAACCTTCGTCCCGATCTTCGGCACGGTCCCGGGCGGTGCTGCCTTCTTCGACAACTTCTCGCTCGAGAACCTCGGTCCGGCACCGAGTGGCTGCAATGTCGCGGACCTCGCGTCGCCCTTCAACAGCCTGACCTTCGCGGACATCAGCGCGTTCCTCAGCGCCTTCTCCGCGAACGATCCGGCAGCGGACCTCGCGGACCCCATCGGCAGCTTCACGTTTGCTGATATCAGCGCCTTCCTTGCGGCCTTCAGCGCCGGCTGCCCGTAACGACGGGTCCGACCGTCGTTCCTGCCAGGGAACTGGTGGATCCAGCGAGCCGGGCGAGCCTTCGCCCGGCTCGCTTTGTCATTGGAGCGGGCGACATCGCGGCGTGGTGATCGTCGCCGACATCGCGATCAGGGCAGGACGAGTTCGCCAGTGTCTGCGAGACGGGCGGCGCCGGCGGGCGCCGGGCCGGTGCTCTCGTGGATCTGCAGCTTGGTGCGGTGCAGCTGCCTGTAGGCGTTCGGGCGGGCGTTGGCGATCTGATCGATCAGCAGCAGCGTCGCTTCGACCGCGAGCTGGCGTGCGTCCTGGCAGACGGCGGTGAAGCGGGGAAACGTCTGGAGGCGCGTCTCCCCCTCGTCGAAGCCGATGATGGAGAGGTCGGTCGGGACGCGGATGCCCAGTTCGGCGCAGCGGTACAGGGCCCCCACCGTCGCGAGGGGCGTGGAGAAGAAGACCGCGGTCGGGGGCTGGGGCAGGCGCAGCAGCCGGTCCAGCACGCGGACGCCGCCCGCCTGGTCATTGTCGGCGCGGACGATGAGGTCGTTGTCCACCGCGATGCCCGAGGCGGCGATGGCGTCCTGGTACCCGAGGAGCCGGTCGCGGTGGTCGGTGTCGAGGACGCGGCGGAGGCCGATTCCGATGCGCCGGTGCCCGAGGGCGAGCAGGTGCTCGATCGCGAGTCGGGTGGTCGTCCGGCTCTCGGCGTCGACGAAGCTGACGCGGGGGTCCTCGCTCCGCTCGGCGATGAGGACCGCGGGGAAGCCCGCCTCCGCGAGTTCCTCCGCGACGGGGACGGCGCCCTCGCCCCGCAGGAGCGTCCCGCGGACGCACTTACGCTGGAGGAACTGGATGTATCCCTCGACGGGGTGCTTGTCGCGGGCGGCGCTCAGGACCGCGACATTGAAGCCCGTTTCCGCTGCCGACTCCAGGACGCCGGCGACGATCAGGGACTCGAACCCGCCGAAGTGAGGTTGGGCGGACTCCCCGGGGTACATGAGGGCGACATAGTCCGTGGGGCGCTTGCCGGCGTGGGGCACATAGCCCATGGCCCGGGCGGCTTCCTCGACCTTCTTCCGCTTGTCCTCGCTGACGAGCCGGTGGTTGTTCAGAACCCGGGAGACCGTCGCGACCGAGACGCCTGCGCGGGTGGCGATATCGCGCACGGAAGGCTTGACGTGCGGCTCCTCGCCCGGGAGGGGCTCGAGCGGCGGGGGGGTGCTCGCGGACTGGCCGCGCGGTGGCTGCATCCCGATGTCCTTCCGCGGCTTCATTCGCCGGTAGTCTACGCGCAATTGATCTCGCCCCGCATCCACCTCTACAGGGTGACCCCACGTTTCCAGATGGCGATTTCGCGATAGCCGCGTGTCTCGTTCCGGGTGCGGACCCGGCCGGAAGCGACCTCGACGACGAACCGGAAGAGTTCGCCCGCCAAGCGGTCTCGGTCGACCCGGGGGTCGACGAGCCTGCCGGCGTCGAAGTCGATCCACATGGGCTTGCGCTGGGCCAGGTCGGTGTTGCTCGAGATCTTCACGGTCGGGGCGGGGAACCCGAGGGGCGTGCCCCGCCCGGTGGTGAAGAGCAGGACGGTGGCGCCGGCGACGGTCATGGCGGTGCTGCTGACGCCATCGTTCCCGGGGGACTCGATGAGCACGAGCCCGGGGCCCTCGGCGCGGTGCGCGTAGCGGGCGGTGCCGGTCACGATGGCGCGCCCACCCTTCTGGGTGGCGCCGAGGCTCTTTTCCTCGAGCGTGGTGAGCCCGCCTTCCTTGTTGCCGGGCGAGGGGTTCTCGTAGACGGGCTGGTTGTGCTCGACGAAGTACTGCTTGAATCGCTCGATGAGGTCGACGACCTCGTCGAAGACGCGCTCGTCGGCGGCGCGGTTCATGAGCCCGCGCTCGGCGCCGAACATCTCGGGTACCTCGGTCTGGAGGATGGTCCCTCCCCTGCGCGTCAGTTCGTCGGTGAAGGCGCCGACGAGGGCGTTGGCGGTGAGCCCGCTGAAGCCGTCGGATCCCCCGCACTTGACGCCGACGCGGAGTTCGGAGACGTCCACCGGCTCGCGGCGGTCACGCCCCATCTCGGCGGCGAGTTCGCAGACGGCGCGGACGCCGGCGTCGACCTCGTCCTCGACCTCCTGGCTCAGCACGACCCGGAGGCGTGACGCGGGGACGCCCTCTCCGATCTCCTCGAGCAGTTCGGTCGCCTGGTTGTTTTCGCACCCGAGCCCGAGGACGAGTACGCCTCCCGCGTTGGGGTGCTGGGCCAGGCCGGCGAGCACGCGGCGGGTGTCGGAGAGATCGTCGCCCAGTTGGCTGCAGCCGAAGGGGTGGCTGAAGCTGAAGACGCCATCGAAGTGCGGGCGCTCGCCGATGATGGCGCTGGCTTCGCGGGCGATCCGCTCCGCGGAACTGTTGACGCAGCCCACGGTGTTGATGATCCAGACCTCGTTGCGGGTACCGACGCGGCCCCCGGGCCGGCGGTACCCCTCGAACGTGACCCGGTCGCGCGGGGGCGGGGGGGGATCGCTGCGTGTCCAGGGTTCGTAGACGTAGGAGCCACCCTCGGTGAGGTCGGTCCGCAGGTTGTGCGTGTGGACGTGGGAGCCAGGGGCGATGTCCGTCGTTGCGGAGCCGATGCGCTCCCCGTACTTCATCACGCCCTGGCCCCGGGCGATCGCCCGGAGCGCGACCTTGTGACCGGCGGGGATCGGCTCGCGGGCGGTGACGCCCCCGGTGTCGGCCTCGACGCGCTCGCCCGGATGGACGGCGCGCAGCACGACCGCGACCGAATCCTCCGGGTGCACCACGATCCCGCGGGCCGTCCCGCGCTCCACCGCGACTGGTTCAGACATGCGGCCCTCCGGGGATTCGTGGATTCCGTGCACCAACAACGCGTCCTGCGGTCCCGGCTCAGTATCGACCGGCGAACATCGGGTCGTCGTTCATCGCGGCCCAGTCGCGGTCCTGGCGACCGTTGAGCCCCGCCATCATCCACAGGAAGTTGATGCCGAAGCCCGGGATGCCGGTGTTGGGGTGGTAGCCCCTGGTGATGACCGCGGCGTCGTCCTCGAAGACCGCGGCGACGGTCTCGGGGTTCTCGAGGTCCTCGTAGATCATCTGCAGGCCAAAGGCGGGGCGGGGCATGTCGATGTAGAGGTAGATCTCTTCGCGAGCGGCGGCGTGCTCGTGCGGGCACCAGCTGGTCCAGTTGGCGGGCTTGCCCAGGGTGTAGCCACAGAGGAGGCGGGAGGCATCGACGTTGGTGTCGATCACCTTGACGACGTCGCGCTCGTAGCTGTCCTTTCCGGCGTGGAGGCAAAGGGCCGGGTCGCGACGGGCGGCTTCGTAGGGGACCTGCTTGGCGGGGCCCCCGGTGTCCGCGATCGCGGCTGCTTCGGCGATGTCGACCTCCCCATTGGTGCGTTCGATGCGGAAGTCGGCGCCGGGGGGCACGTAGAGCCCATCGCGCCAGGTGAGGTCGAAGGCGTGCCCATCGACGGTGACGCGTGCCTTGCCCTTGAGGACGAAGAGGGCGAGCTCCTCGCCGGCGGAATCACCTTTCACAGACCGTACATCTGCGGCGAGGCGGGTGCGGCGGTAGGTGAGGTAGCGGAGTGGAGAGTTTCCAGGCGAGACCTCCGTCCGGCGACCCGAAGACTTGCCCGTGGCTCGCACAATCATGCCAAACTCCTCGCTCTGCGGCGGCTCCGGGGTGTGAAACAGTTTCTGACACTATACCATGAGGGCGGGACAGAACCAGCAGGATCGGCCCATGTCATGAAGACGGACAGAGAGGACACACAGGTCGTTATTTTCGGCACGGGGCGGTTCCTGCGCGGGTTTGTGGCGGACCTGCTGCAGGACGCGCGCGAGGCGGGGCGTTTCGGCGGGTCGGCAGTGATGGTGCAGTCGACGGGTGGGGACCGAGCGGCGGCGCTGAACGCGGCGGGGGGGCGGTACCACCTGGCGATCCGGGGGCGGGCGGAGGGGGCAGAGATCGATGAGGTTCGCGAGATCGGCGTGGTGACGCGGGCGCTCACGGCGGGGGAGGACTGGGACGCGCTGGTGGGGCTTTTCGCATCGGCGGGGACGCGGGCGGTCGTTTCGAATGTGACGGAGCGCGGGCTGGGTGAGGTCGAGGCGGCGCGGGGGCTTCCGAATGGGGCACCGTCGAGCTTTGCGGGGAAATTAACGGCGCTCCTGCATGCGCGGTGGCGGGCGCTCGGCGATGCGGGGGCGATCGCGGTCGTGCCCTGCGAGCTGGTGGACGACAACGGGGCGGTGGTGCGGGGGCTTGTCGAGCGGACGGCGGGTGCGTGGGGGCTGGGGGACGATTTCAAGGCGTGGCTCGATGAGCGCGTGGCGTTCATCAGCACGCTGGTGGATCGGATCGTGACGGAGCCCGGGGCGGGGGACCGGGCGAAACTGGAGGCCCGGATCGGGCGGGCGGACCCGCTGCTCGCGGTCGCGGAGCCCTTTCGGATGTTCGCGTTGTCGCGGGCTGTTGGCGCGCGAGAGGTTGAAGCGTGGTTTCGGGATGATCCGAGCGTCGTGGTGTGCGAGGACATCGGCGTGCTGGCGCGGCGGAAGATCCGATTACTGAACGGCGCGCACACGGCGTGTGCGCCGGTGGCGGCGCTGCTGGGCGTTGAGCACTTTCGGTCGTTCGTGGAGGATGGGGCGGGGGCGGCGCTGCTGGAGCAGATCGTGTTCGGCGAGGTCTTGCCGACGCTGGCGGATGATGGTGGTGCGGGGGCGTTTGCGCGGGCGCTGGCGGATCGGTTCGGGAATCCGCATCTCGGGCACCGCGTTCGGGATATTGCGGCGGGATCGGTCGCGAAGGCGCGGGCGCGGCTGCTGGCGACGATGATCGACGCGGCGGGGGCCGGGCGGGCGACGCCCGGGCTGGCGCTCGGGGTGGCGGCGATATTGGCGATGCATGCGCCGCGGGGGGTGATCAAGGGGCTGGCGGTTCCAGCGGTGCGCGATGCGGAGGATGCGGCGGTCGGGGCGTGCTGGGCGGGGTACGCGCTCGACGGGACGATCGGGAGCGTCGCGGAGGTGGCGCTCGGCGATGGGGGGCCCCTGTTCATTGACGGCGCGGGGCGGAGGGCGGTGGTGGAGGGTGTATCGGGGGCGCTCGGGGTTCTGGTGCGCGATGGGGTGGGTGCGGCGGTGGACGCTGCGGTCAGCGCGGGCGTCGCAGGGCGGACTCGATAGCGCGGGCGATGAGGTCGTGGCCCTCGTCGGTGAAGTGGACGCCATCGCGCAGCAGGCGGGCGGGGGCGGGCTCGAAGAGCGGCGTAGGGTCGATGATCTCGGCGTCGAGTTCCGTGGCGAGGTGGGTGAGGCCGGCGCGGAGTTTGGTGAGGCGCGCGGGGGCACCGGCGTACTTGGCGGTGGGGTGGTCGGGCTCGGTGACGGGCGGGGGGAGGAGCAGGAAGACGCGGGGGTTGCCCCAGGCGGGGATGGCTTTCACGCGACGGATGAGCGTGGCGGCATTGGAGGAGACCTCGGATTGCCGGTCGTCGAAGATGGCCTTGGCGTCGTTGGAGCCCAGGGCGATGAGGACGGCGTCGAAAGGACCCGGGTTAGCTTGTGAGATGGTCTTGAGGCGGGCGAGGGTGTTGAGGCGCGGGTCATTGTTGTTGTCGAAGGCGATGGTGGCGCCGGGGAGGGAGGGGTTGCTGACCGAACAATGGTTGTTCATGCGAGTGAGGCGGTGGGGCCAACCGCGGTCGGAAGCGGCGTTGGAGTCGCCCAGGATGAGCAGGCGCCTGAGCGTGTCGCTGGTGGGGAGGGGTTGGCGGTGCTTGGTTTCGAGGAAGGCGATGAGGGCGGGAACGTCGGTGTGGTGGGCGCCGTCGAAGAGGACGAGTTCGGCGGGGCCCGCAGTGCGGGCGAAGAGGGCGCGGCGGGTGCGCGGGGCGCTGGGTGCGGCGGTGAGTTCGCCTGAATCGAGGCCCGGGGAGATGCGGGCGTTGCGGGTGGTAGCGTCGATCCAGGGAAGGGGGATGGCGCGATCCGGGAGATCGTTGGCGAGGGCGAGGGTGTTGAAGGCGCGGAGGGCGTGGTCGATGGGAACGGAGCCCCGGTGTCCGTCCTCGATGCCGGCTTCGATGCGGACGGGGAGGTGGGCGGCGCGGTGGAGGATGGCGAGAGGGGAGCGGGCGTGATACTCGGCGTCGATGGTCGCGCGGTCGCCCTGCCAGGTGAGCTGTTCGAAGCGCTCCTGGCTCGGTGGGCCTCCGGTGATGGCTTCGAGGTTTTCGGCGTAGCGGCCCGGTTCTTGGCCGGTGGTGTGAAAGGTGTGCCAGGCTGCGAGGTCGGTGATGGGGACGCTGACCGCGACCGCGGCCCAGAGTTCGGGGGCCTCGCCCGCCATGACGAGGCCCATGTGGCCCCCACCGGAGGAGCCGGCGAGGTAGACGCGATCGGGGTCGATGCCGGCGTTGTCCATCGCGAAGGCGACTGCGTCGATGATGTCCTGGCGGGCGAGGGGGGAGGCGCCGGCGTCGGGGTTGGTGTTGGGTCCCCGGAAATTGGGCATGAGGAAGGCCCAGCCTCGGCGACGGGCCTCGGCGAGTACCTGGTCGGCGGTGTCGCGCTGGGCGTAGTCGGCGGACCAGGAGTGGAGCCAGACAAGGAGCGGCGCGGGCGGAGCGCCCTCCGGCGGGAGCCAGCGGGAGGGCTGGGTGGTGCCATCCAGCGTGCTGGTGATCTCGACGGTGACAGGGTCGCCGGCGCGAGCGGGAGTGGCCACGCTGACAAGAGCCAGCAGCGCGGCGAGCCAACGGCAGAGCGGGCGGAGCATCAGTCGTCGCTCTCGGCGTCGGTGCGGCGGCCCTGGGTTTCGAGGATGAAGCCCCGGTCGGTGCGGAAGCGGGTGCGGAAGGAGACGCCGTTCTCGGTCTTGTCGGCGAGGAGGCGTCGGGTGCCGATGGTGGCGGCGTCGGCGTCGAAGGCGCGGAGGTGGACGATCAACTCGCGTTGCTCGGGCATGCCCCGGTAGCCTCCCTCGGCGGGTTCGACGGTGATGCGGACGAAGCCCTCGTCCTCGTATGCGTTGATGCGTGTGAGGGCGAGGCGGTGCTCGCGATAGTCGTTGGAGGTGCCGTCGTCCTCGGCGAGGATGAACTGGCTGCGCCCGTCGGGCCAGATATGCACGTGCAGGAGGTCGTTGGTGCCGAGCTCGACGGCGCGGGCGTACTCGCGCATCGGAATGATGGCGCCGTCGCGGACGAAGAGGGGGAGGCGGTCGGGCTGGACCTTGACGCGGCGGGTGGTGCCCAGATAGCCCTGGTCGTGGCGCTCGCCGGTCCAGTAGTTGATCCAGACGCCGGCGGGGAAGTAGACGAAGCGGTCCTCGACGCCGGGCTCGTAGACGGGGGCGACGATGAACTCGTTGCCGAAGAAGTACTGGTCGGCGCGGACGCGCATGGGGCGGATGATGTTGTGCGGGGTGAGCCTTGAGAGGTGGGCGTAGCTGTAGATGTAGGGGAAGAGACGCATCCGCAGGTGGGTGTGCTCGCGGTAGCTGTCGATGGTGTCGTCGGAGAAGGTGAGGGGGTTGTTGGACTCGTTCTTGTCGGCGGCGCCGAAGACGGACATGATGGGGGTGAAGGTGCTGAACTGGCTCCAGCGGGTGTAGAGCTCATCGTTGGGCGTGCCGTGGCTGAAGCCTCCGGTGTCCATGCTGAGGAAGGGGTAGTGGCCCTTGTCGTCCTTGGTTGAGAAGATCTCGACCTGCTGCTTGAGTCCTCCGAGGCGCCAGCCCCTGAGGTCGGGGTAGTTTTTCTGGTCCCAGGCGATCGCGGCGTCCCCGGTCCACTTGGTGGGGAAGTTGTAGACGCGGGCGTCTCCGCCCAGGTGGGGCGGGGGCTGGAACATGTTGGCGTGGGACATGATGTAGCCCCGGCCCTCGGTCTCGAGCCCGTATCGCGCGGTGGCGTCATACGCCGCTTCCATGTAGGCGAACCGGGCGCCGGCGTCGATCTTGAGGAAATCGAGACCATCGTCGAAGAAGTGGCGGAGCCTCTCCTGCCAGTAGAACGAGGCCTTGGGGTTATCGAAGTCGACGAAAGCGGCGTCGGACTTTCCGTCCGTGTGCCAGGTTTCGGTCATGGTGTAGGTGGGGCCCAGGAAGCCCCGTTCGGTGAACTCGTCCCAGACCCTTTCGTTGCCGGTGCGAAGGATTCGGTCCCAGACCCAGACACCGCTCTTGATGGAGAGCTCCTGCATCTCGCCCCAGAGGGCGGCGGGGTCGGGGTAGGCGTCGCGGTCTCCGACGAAGTCGATGTAGCCATCGGGTCCGGCGCCGTCGTCGGCGAAATCCCAGAACCAGGAGTCGATCCAGTAGGCGTCGATGGGGAGGTCGGCGGCGATGAGGTCGTGTATCTTTTTCAGGGAGCCCTGCTGGTCGGTGTAGCCCCCGTAGATGACGCCGAAGGCCCATGCGGGAGGGAGGACGATCTCGGGGCGCCGCTCGGGCCAATGGGCGATGTCGATGGTGGGCGGGAGCGGGGGTTCATCCTCTGGCGCAGCGGAAAGGGGGTGGGCGAGGGCGGCGAGGGCGATGAGGGCTGTGGTGAGGGCGGGGGCGGTCGTGCGGTGCATGCAGGCCTCCGTGGTCTGGAGTGAATCAGTTTCAGTCCGCATGGTACCGAGAGCGGCTTCGGCGCGCGAGCACCGGGCTGCGTCGCCTTTGTGCGTATTTTACTAGGTTTCTCTGGGTTGCACCGCTGGGTCCGCGGGGCGCTTGGTTGGCATCGGGAGTGACGCGGAGGTATCGGGCGGCCCCGCCGGACCGATCGGTGCGGGTCGGTCGCGGATGCCCCCGAACGCCCGGTCATCTCCCTTCCTTAGAAGCGATGATCTCAGGGGCGTGGTCACACCAGGGGGGTGGCCCGATCGACGAGCCCTGCGCCGCATCCGACGCCGGTGAGCACGATGCTTTCGCCCGCCAAGGCGACCCCCTCGGTCGACCGCACAGCCAGTTCAGAGAGGGCCTCGCCGGCGTCCAAAAGCACACCGATCGGCACCTCGACGCGGCCTTGCGTGCCTGGCAGCGTGCACGCCACGATGAGATCGCCGACACGGAAAGCGAGCCACTGCCCTTCCGCGTCCTGCGATACCCGTGTGGCGGAGACGGCCTTGCCCGACACTGCACCCGCACGCTTGCGAAGCGCGATCAGCTCGCGGTACCAGTCGAGCACCGTGGCGTGTCGGCCCCGCTGGCGCTCGCTCCAATCGAGCTTTGCCGACTCGTAGGTCGCGGGCGCCTCGGGATCGGGGATGTCTTCCGCGTCCCACCCGAAGGAGGCGAACTCCGCCCGACGGCCGGTCCGCACCGCCTCCCTCAGTCCCTCGTCATCGTGGTCGGCGAAGAACGGGAAGGGGGTCGACGCGTTCCACTCTTCTCCCTGGAACAGCATGGGGACGAACGGCCCGAGCAGCATCACCGCGGCCGCGACGCGCAGGGCATCCGGCGAAGCGCTCGCGCCGATTCGGTCCCCCACCGCCCGGTTCCCCACCTGGTCGTGGTTCTGGATGTACGCGAGGAAGCGGTCGGTCGGCAGGTGGTCCGCCGGTCGTCCGTGTGTGCGCTCGCGGTGCTCGCTCCGCTGCCCGCGGTAGACATAGGCATGCCGGAGAGCCTCGGCGATGCTGGCCTTGTCGGCAAAGTCGGCGTAGTAGCCCCGGGTTTCGCCGGTCACGTGTGCGTGCACCGCGTGATGAAAGTCATCGCTCCACTGGGCATCGCAGCCGAGACCGCCGGTTTCGTGCGCCGTGACTACGCGGGGGTCGTTCAGGTCGCTCTCGGCGATGACGACGAGGGGTCGATCCTGTTTCGCGGACAGCGCCCTGACCTCGTCGGTCAGTTGCTCGAGCAGGTGCGTTGCGCTTCGGTCGTGGAAGGCGTGCACCGCGTCGACGCGGAGCCCGTCGAAGCGGTACTCGTCGAGCCACATCAGCGCGCTGTCGCAGACCAGCCTGCGGACCTCGTCGCTCCCGGGTCCGTCGAGGTTGATCGCCGGACCCCAGGGCGTCCGGTACGCATCGGTCGTGTAGGGGCCGAACTCGTTGAGGTAGTTTCCACTCGGCCCGAGGTGGTTGTAGACCACATCGATCAGCACCGACAGCCCTCGCCCGTGGCAGGCGTCCACGAACCCCCTCACAGCGTTCGGGCCCTCTTCGCCGCAGTACGGTGCGTGCGGTGCCATCCAGAGGACCCCGTCGTAGCCCCATCCGTGTCGCCCCTCGAACGCGTTGAGGGGCAGGATCGACGCGTGCGTGACGCCCAGATCCACGAGGTGGTCGAGGCGTTCGATCGCCGAGGCCAGCGTTCCGCCCGGGGTGAAGGTGCCGATGTGCAGTTCGTAGAGCACGCTCTCCGCCAAGGGGTGCGCCCGAAAGCCCCCGTGCTGCCACGCGTAGGACGAAGGATCGACGACCTGCGACAACGCGTGGACGCCATCGGGCTGGAACCTGGACCGCGGGTCCGGTCGGACCGGGCCGCCATCGAGCGAGAACCCGTACCGCTCCCCGGGGCGCGGCTCGCGGTCTGCAACCCACCAGCCTTCGTTCGTCACGTGCATGGCCATACGATCGTCGCCGACGACCAGCTCCACACGATCGGCCTTCGGGGCCCACACGCGGTCGGTCACGACGCGCCTCCTTCGTCGACGAACAATGCGGCCGGGGCTACGGTCAGGACATCGCCGATCGGGTATGTGCCCGCGCCCGCGAGCCGGTCGGACAGGACGTCGCGCCACGCGTGCCCGGACGCGGTTCGCGGGAGTTCGAGGGTTGCTTCGAGCCCACCCGAGGTCAGGCGCGTCGCGACAACGCACGCTCGAGGCCCGGCATTGTCCGACCGGGTGAACGCGACGAAGCGATCTGCATCCACACCTTGCACCTCGACCGGTGTATGCGCGGCGCCGGGTGCGAACGCCCGTGGCAGGGCCCGCCGGGCGTGCAGGGCGCGACGCGTGGTGAAAAGCTTGCTGAGGCCCGGGTCATCGGGGTCGCTGATGGTGCGCCAGATAGCGGCCGGAGGCGTCTGCGGAAGACCGGCGAGCAGTCGGCGACGCTCGGCGTAGTCGACGGGGCGGCGGTTGTCGGGGTCGACGAGGCTGAGGTCCCAGAGTTCGCTGCCCTGGTAGGTGTCCGGCACGCCGGGGCAGGTGAGGCGGAGCAGGGTCTGGGTAATCGACTTGATGCGACCGCGGGTGCGGATGGTGTCGACGAAGCGCTTGATCTCGCTCGTCCAATCGGCGTCGGCGTGTGCTCTCCGGATGAACTCCTCGAGGCTTTGTTCGTAGGTCTCGTTGCGATCGAGCCAGGAGGTCTCCCGCTTGGCCTCGCGCTCCGCCTTGAGCATGAACGCCACGAGCCGGTCGGCGTCGATGGGCCACGCACCGACGACGGTCTGGCAAAAGCGGTACAGGGCGTCGGGCGAGATCGGGGCATCGTGGTGGCGGCATCGCCAGGCGCGGGCTCTTTCAGCCCATGCTTCGGGTACTTCCGACAGCACCGCGAGGCGGGCGCGGACATCCTCGGCCCGCTTGGTGTCGTGGGTGGAGGTGGCGAGCATGCTCGCGGGCGGGCGATCCCGGCAGCGTTGGTGAAACTCGGCGACGCTGATGGCGAAGCGGCTGGGGTCGCCTCCGACTTCGTTGAGGGCGATGAAGCTGTTGTTCCGGTAAAAGGCGGTGTCCTCGACGCCCTTGGCGGTGGTCGGCGCGGTGTACTGCTGGAAGCGAGCGGCGAACTCTGCGGGGGTTGTGAGGCGCGCGCACAGCTGTTCTATGTGCGCCCGCAGATCGGGGCGGTGTGCGGTCGCGGTGGCCCGCGCGTTCTCCATCTCGGCTCGATCCTGTTCGGAGGGGGGCTCGCCCGGGACGAGGTAGGTGCGATAGACCGGCCAGCTCGCGGCGAGGACGGCGATGGTCTCGGCGAGTTCGGCATCCGACGCCCTGGCGAACTCGGTGGAGGCCTCGGCGCGGAGGACTCGGACGAGGCGGGCGTTGTCGGCGGCGAGGAGTTCGGTGGCGGCCTTGAGCTTGGCCTCGTGGACGGTGGCGGCAAAGTCGTTGGTCTTGCCGGTGAAGTCGTTGTAGAGATTCGTCAGTTCGTCTTCGGCGGCGGGGTCGATGAGGACAGCGAGCGCATCATTGCAGAAGTCGTAGCCGGTGGTGCCGGCGACGGGCCAGTCGGGGCGGAGGGCTTCGCCCGGTTCGAGGATCTTCTCGACGGTGATCCAGGCGTTTGGGGCGAGCTTGGCGAGCTTCTCGAAGTAGCCCCTCGGGTCTCGGAGCCCGTCGGGATGGTCGACACGGAGGCCCTCGATCTCGTCGCGGGCGGCGAGGGTGGCGATCAGGGCGTGGGTCTTGTTGAAGACCTCGGGGTCCTCGACGCGGACGCCGGCGAGGGTGTTGATGTCGAAGAAGCGGCGGTAGTTGACGCGGGAGGAGGCTTCGCGCCAGAAGGCGAGTTCGTAGTGCTGGGTGTCGGCGATAGCGCGTATGTTGGCTCCGGTATCGGTCCCCGGCGCGATCGGGAAGCGGTGGTCGTAGTACGCGAGCGTCGG
Organism: Phycisphaerales bacterium; assembly: GCA_036788215.1. Taxonomy (GTDB): domain Bacteria; phylum Planctomycetota; class Phycisphaerae; order Phycisphaerales; family UBA1924; genus DAIQNV01. Next base: position 45,256 of record DAIQNV010000008.1, read on the forward strand.
CTCGCCGGCCTCCTCGATCACCCGGATGGCTCCGGCGGCGATCTCTTCATCGAGCGGAGAGCCGAGGACGGGAAGAACGACGCGGGCGTCGTTGGCGTCCCAGTCGATGTCAAACATGGGGGAGTGTTCACTGTCGCGGCCGTTTCGGAGCACATCTTTCCAGTAAGGGTTGGAGACGGACGAGACATCCAGATGGTTGGGGACGATATCGAGCACGACACGTAGGTTGTGCTCGCGGCAGGTGGCGAGAAGGCGTTCGAGGCCCTCCGGGCCCCCTCGCTCTGCGTCGATGCGGCTCGGGTCAGTAGCGTCGTAGCCGTGTGTGCTGCCGTGGGCGCTCTGCAGAATGGGGGAGAGGTAGAGATGGGACACACCAAGATCACGCAGGTACGGGGCGATCGCTGCGGCGTCCTCGAAGGTGAAGGCAGCGTGCAACTGAAGGCGGTATGTGGCGATGGGGACGCTCGTCATATTTCCGCTCGTCGCTCCTTGCTGATGTGCCGGAAGACCTGGAGGCTGCGTTCGACCATGTGGATCGCGTCTCCGGCGGCGAACGTCTCAGCGGAAAGGTCCCTGCGGAGCTCGACACGTCCGGTGTCGGTGTCGAGCACGCGTGCCCACCGCATCTCGCGGAGCAGTTTCGGGATCCGGAAGTCGAGCGGTCCTTCGTCCGCGCTGAAGAAAATCAGGAAGTCATCGTCGATGATGGGGCGTCCGACGGCGTCTCTCGCCTGCAGCCCGTGCCCGTTCAGGAACACGGCGACGGCCCGGGCGTACTCGGCTCCCCAGTGCTCGACGTCCATCTCCTCGCCGTAGTGGGTGAGCCACATGATGTCGGGGAGTTTGCTTGTGCGGACGGGGCTGCCCTTGAACCAGTGGCGTCGCTGGATGACCTTGTGATTGCGGCGGAGGCGGATGAGGCTCTGGACGAACTGGAGGAGATCTTCATCGGCGCCCTCCCAGTCTATCCAGGCAAGGTCGTTGTCCTGGCAGTAGGCGTTGTTGTTGCCCCGCTGGGTGCGGCCGAGCTCGTCGCCGTGGGAGATCATGGGGATACCCTGGCTGAGCAGGAGCGTGGCGAAGAAGTTTCGCTGCTGTCGTTTGCGGAGGGCGTTGACTTCGGGGTCGTCGGTCTCACCCTCGGCACCGCAGTTCCATGATCGGTTGTGGTCGTCGCCGTCGCGGTTGTCTTCGCCGTTGGCGGTGTTGTGCTTTTCCTGGTAGCTGACGAGGTCTTTCAGGGTGTAGCCGTCGTGGGCGGTGACGAAGTTGATGCTGGCGTAGGGGCGTCGGCCGGACTGCTCGTAGAGGTCGGCGGAGCCGGTGAAACGGCAGGCGAATTCGCCGAGCGTGCTCGGCTCTCCCCTCCAGTAGTCGCGGACGCAGTCGCGGTACTTCCCGTTCCACTCGCTCCACAGTGGCGGGAAGTTGCCGACCTGGTAGCCGCCCTCGCCGACGTCCCAGGGTTCGGCGATGAGCTTGGTGCGGCTGACGACGGGGTCCTGCTGGATGAGGTCGAAGAACGCGCTCAGGCGATCGACGTCGTGCAGTTCGCGTGCGAGCGTAGAGGCGAGGTCGAAGCGGAAGCCATCGACGTGCATCTCGGTGATCCAGTAGCGGAGCGAGTCCATGATGAGCTGGAGTACGCGGGGATGGCGCATGTTGAGGCTGTTGCCGCAGCCGGTGTAGTCGATGTAGTACTCGGGCCGGTCGTGGTCGAGGCGGTAGTACGCCTGATTGTCGAGGCCCCGGAAACACATCGTGGGTCCGAGGTGGTTGCCCTCACCGGTGTGGTTGTACACGACGTCCATGATGACCTCGAGCCCCGCGGCGTGGAGCGTCTTGACGAGGTGCTTGAACTCGGCGACGACGTCCTCAGGGCGGCCGGGGTCGGTGGCGTACTCGTTGTGGGGCGCGAAGTAGCCGATGGAGTTGTAACCCCAGTAGTTCTTGAGCCCTCGGGAGAGGATGGGCCCGTCGTGGACGAACTGGTGGACGGGCATGAGCTCGACCGCGGTGACGCCGAGGTCGAGGAAATGCTGCACCGCGGCGGGGTGGGCCAGGCCGGAGTAGGTGCCCCGGATGTCGTCGGGGATCCCGGGGAGCCTGGCGGTGAATCCCTTGACGTGGCACTCGTAGACGATCGTTTCCTCCCAAGGGATGCGGAGGCGTCGATCGTTGCCCCAGTCGAAATGGTTGATGGTGACGACCGCCCTCGACATGGAACTGGCGCTGTCCGCCTCGTTGGGGAGTTCGGTGTTGTCGGCCCGGTGGCCGAAGACCTCTGGGCTCCAGGCGATGGGACCATCGACGGCCCGGGCGTAGGGGTCTAGAAGGAGCTTGGCCGGATTGCAGCGCAGTCCCTTGTTCGGATCCCAGGGCCCGTGGACGCGGAAGCCGTACCGCTGCCCGGCCTTGATGCGGGGGACGTAGCCATGCCAGACGTAGCCCGTGTTCTCCGGGAGGTCGAGGCGTGTTTCCTCGCCCCGCTTGTCGAAGAGGCAGAGCTCGACGCGTTCTGCGACTTCGGAGAATACAGCGAAGTTGGTGCCGACGCCGTCGAAGCTCGCTCCGAGGGGGAAGGGTTCTCCGGACCAGATGTCCATTTCAGGGGTTCCTTTCGGGAGCGCGATCGAGCAGCGCCCGGAGTGAGCGGAGCGTTCGGGCGATCTCGGGGTCGGATTCGATCGAGGGCAGGTCTCTTGCGGCGCGCCGGCGCCAGGCCGGATACTCCTCGGCGATGCCCGGGACGTTCTGCGGTTCGGGCTCGAGCCAGAGGTCTTCGAGGTTTACGAGAAGGAGGCGGGGGCGGTGGCGGGCGAGCTCCGCGAGCAGCAACCCGAGTATGCCCAAGGTATCGGAGCCAGTTCCAGTGAATCCTCGTTCACGCAGGGCGGCGGTGATGCGCTCCACGATGCCGGCTCGTTCGGCCTTGGTCGATTCGGCGTCGTTTGGCGTGAAGATGCCGAGGCGACGGTGCAACGCGGCGTCGGCCCCGGTCCACCAAGCCTGGAAGGTGGGCGTGTCGTGGGTATTGAGGGCGGCGAGGGTGTCCCGATCGGGGGCGGGCAGGGGGCTTGCCGCGTCTCCCATCTCGAACTGGGCGATGGACATGCGGGAAATGCCCCGGCGCTTGAGGCCTCGGTTGACCTCGCGGGGAATGGTGCCGAGGTTCTCGCCGATGATCAGGGCCCGGTGCCGGTGGGAGAGGATCGAGAGGATGGCGAGGTACTCGTCCGCGGGGTGCCCGACGTAGACACCCTCAGCCGGTCCGAGGTGGTCGGGGGCCCAGAAGCAACGGAACAGCCCGGCGGCGTGGTCGATGCGGAGAGCGCCGGCGAGGCGGAGGTGGCGCTCGACCGCCTCGATGAAGAGTGCGTGGCCGGCGGCGCGGGAGGCGCGCGGGATGAGGGGCGGGAAGCCCCAGGACTGGCCCTTCTGGAAGAGCAGGTCGGGCGGGGCGCCGAGGGAGACGCCCCGGGCGTGCATGTCGGGGAAGCGCCGGGCGTCGAAGCCCTCGCCATGGGCACCCACGGGCAGGTCGAGATACAGGGGGCGGCGGTCGGCGGCGAGGGCGCTGAGTTGCTGAGCGATGAGGTATTGGGCCGTCAGGTAGAGGCGGCGTTCGGCAGCGGGATCGGTGACGGAGGGGAGGGCGGCGCGGAAGTCGGCGTACGCAGCGATGAGCGGGTCCGAGTGGGCGAAGGCGTTGATCTTGTCGCGGAGGGTGTCGCTGGCGTGGGCGTCACCGGCGGCAGCTTCGAGGCCCTGGCGGACGAGGGTCCACGTCGCGCGGTAGTCGACGAGGGGACCGGCGCGGGCGGTGGCGGCGGCCTCGGCGAAAGCGTCCGAGTTGAGCAGTGTTCGGAGGGACGGCAGGTCGAGGTCGGTGGCGGCGCGGCGGAGGTCGATGTAGAGCTCGCTGAATACGCAGCGACTGACCGGGGCGTAGGGGCTGGGCTCGAAGGGATCGTCGAGGAAGGTGCTAAGGAGGGGGAGGGTGCCGACGAGGTCGGCGCCGTGGGGCTCGGCCCAGTCGGCGAGGCGGGCGAGGTCGGTGTAGGAGCCGACGCCGAGGTCGTGGTCGGCGTGCGCCGCGTAGAGGGGGAGGAAGATGGCGAGTGCGGAGCGGTCCCTCGGTTGGTAGCAGCGTCTGGGGGCGTGGAGCAGCGTTGCTGTATGGTCAGCGGCGCGGAGGCTGTGGATGCCCGGGGGGAGGTCCGCCGGAAGGTTGATGCTGTTGTTAGAGATGGTGCACGCGAGGTGGTCACCCGACTCCGTGGTGAGTTGGGCTTCGCGCACGCTGGCGGAGGGGCTGAGGGGCACCCGGAGCGGATCGCCCTGCCAGCGAACGACGACGGGAGGAAGCGGACGGGTGCTGTCTTCGGCTTCGAGGCGGCGGAACTCGGCCCGGGCGTCTTCGGGGCGCTCGATGTCGAGACTCATGGCGCGGAGGACCGCGAGGACGGCGTCGGTCGAGGCAACGCGGCGGTTTCCGATGCCATCGGTGTAGCGGCGTTGAAGGCCGCAGCGTTTCGAGAGGGTGTCGAGTTCGCGGGTGGTCAACCGGCTGCCCCGGGGTTGCTCTCGTGGTCCGGTGCCTTCGACGGGTCCCGGCGGAGGATCAGGGCGCCGAGGGGGGGCACGGTGATGCGGAGCAGGTGGGGCTCGCCCTTGTGGGCGACGGGACGCGTCCAGACGCCGCCCAGGTTGCCGATGCCCGAACCGCCGTACTCGCGGGCATCGGTATTGAGCAGTTCCTGCCAGTAGCCGGTGGCGGGAGCGCCGATCAGGACATCGTGGCGCGGGATGGGCGTGGTGCCGAAGACGCAGATGACGGCGTCGTCGCGGGACTTGCCCAAACGGAGATAGGCGAGGATGCCCCGCTCGGCGTCGTCGGCTTCGAGCCAGCGGAAGCCTTCCGGCGAGGCATCAAGCTCGTGGAGGGCGGGAACGGTCGTGTAGAGCTCGTTGAGTCGGTCGACGAGTCGCTGGATGCCGGCGTGGCCCTCTTCCTCGAGAATCTCCCAGTCCAGCTGGCGTTCCTCGCTCCACTCGGTGCGCTGGCCGATCTCGCAGCCCATGAAGAGGAGCTTCTTGCCGGGCTGGGTCCACTGGTCGGCGAGGAGGAGGCGGAGGTTGGCTCGTTTCTGCCAGTCGTCGCCCGCCATCTTTCCGTAGAGGGAACCCTTCCCGTGGACGACCTCGTCGTGGCTGATAGGGAGGGTGAAGTGCTCGGAGTGCATGTACATGCCCCGGAAGGTGAGCTCGCTGTGGTGGTAGCGCCGGTGCAGCGGGTCGCGCTCGAGGTGGCGGAGGGTGTCGTTCATCCAGCCCATGTCCCACTTGAAGCCGAAGCCCAGTCCGGCGTCGTAGATGGGTTTGCTGACGCGTGGCCAGGAGGTGGACTCCTCGGCGAAGGTCTGGGTATCCGGGAATGAGCGGTAGACCTCGGTGTTGAGACGCTGGAGGAAGTCGATCGCCTCGAGGTTCTCGCGCCCGCCTTGGCGATTGGGGATCCACTCTCCTTCTTCGCGGGAGTAGTCGAGGTAGAGCATGCTGGCGACGGCGTCGACGCGGATCCCGTCGGCGTGGTACTTCTCAAGCCAGAACAGGGCGCTCGAGATGAGGAAGGCGCGGACCTCGTTTCGCCCGTAATTGAAGATGAGGCTCTTCCAGTCGGGGTGGAAGCCCTGGCGTGGGTCGGCGTGCTCGAAGAGGTGGGTGCCGTCGAAGTAGCCGGGTCCGTGCTCGTCGGATGGGAAGTGGCTGGGCACCCAGTCGAGGATGACGCCGATGCCCTTCTGGTGGAGCTTGTCGACGAGGTGCATGAAGCCCTGAGGCGTGCCGAAGCGGCTCGTGGGGGCGAAGTAGCCGGTGGTCTGGTAGCCCCAGGAGCGGTAGAGGGGGTGCTCCATGACCGGCAGGAACTCGACGTGGGTGAAGCCCCGGTCGGCGAGATACTGAGGGAGAATATCGGCGAGTTCCTCGTAGGAGTGGGTGCGCCCTCCGTCGGCGGGGCTGAGCTTCCACGAGCCGATGTGCATCTCGTAGATGGAGATGGGGGCTTCAAGGGACTGGCACTTTCCGCGCGTCTTCATCCACTCGTCGTCGTTCCAGGTGTAGTCGAGGTCCCAGACGCGGGAGCCGGTCTGCGGGGGTGTTTCGTGGTGGATCCCGAAGGGGTCCGCCTTGTTGACGCGGTAGCCATTGTGACGGCTCTCGATGTGGTACTTGTAGATGGTGCCCCGCCCGAGGCCCTCAACGAAGCCCTCCCACACGCCCGAACCTTGCGCGGGCTCGAGGGGGTTGACACGGGGCTGCCAGTCGTTGAAGTCGCCGACGACCGAGACGCGTTCGGCATTGGGGGCCCAAACGCCGAAGGCGACGCCCTGCTTCCCGTCGCGGACGCCCAGGTGGGCCCCAAGGTGCTGGTGGAGGCGGTAGTGCGTGCCCTCGTTGAAGAGGTGGATGTCATGGGGCGTCATGCCGGGGCCGCCCTGCTGGGGCTCGACGCGGACGGGTGGTTGCTTGGCCTTGGGCTTGGTCTTGCTCATCGGTGGCTCGCTTTCTCGGCGGGAGGCGTGAATCAGCCCTGGCCGTTATCGCCGAGCACCCGGAGGATGCCGCGGAGGGGTATGGAGACCCAGTCTGGTCGGTTGTTGAGTTCGTACTCAACCTCGTAGGCCGCCTTGTGGAGGGTCCAGGCGTCGAGGAGCGTGCCCAGGGCGTCTCGATCGGAGGGGATGAGGTCCTGGCGTGCGTGCTGGAGGTAGCCCCGGAGGAAGGCGGCTCTGGTGAGTTCGCTCCATCGCTCGGCCATCAAGAGGAGGTCCGCCGGCTCGTCGGCCAGGCCCTGGATCTCGAGCCTGTTGAGCCCGGCGTGGGCGGCATAATCGAGCGAACGGCACATGCCGGCGACATCGGTGAGGGGCGACCTCTTGAGGCGACGCTCACCGAGGGTGCGCATCGGCTCGCCTTCGAAATCGATGACGTAGAAGTCAGCGCCGGTCCAGAGCACCTGCCCAAGGTGATAGTCGCCATGGCAGCGGATCCGCCGGCCCTCGAGCGGCAGGTTACGAACCGCCCCGATGCGCTCGATCAACTGGTCCCGTCGCTCCAGGACGCGCTCGGCCAGGTCCCGGCCCTCGCCCTCGAGCCTGGTCACGCCCGCCTTGAGCGTCTGAAGCGGGCGGCGCACGCCATTGCGGAGCGTCTGGTAGAGAGCCCGCAGATAGAGCTTGCTCATCTCGTCGGGCTCGAAGTCCGGGTCGTCGGAGCCGGCGAGGGCCGCGTGCATCTCGGCGGTCCTCTGCCCGAGGAGGGCGGCGGTGTCGGGGTAGCCATTGAGCAGCGTCGCCTCGTCCTCGGTGGGGAGGCGATCGGCGAGGTGCGCGGGCCCTCGGGCAGAGGGCGCCCGGCCACGCTCGGACGCCGGGCGTGCCATGGCGCGTTCGAAGTATCGCCCGACGGCATCGAGCGCGTGCGACCACGCGTCGCCCTCGTTCTGAACGAGATCCTGCTTGATGGCAAGCGTCATCACCTGGTCCCGCCCACGACGGTACTCGATCGCGCCGTGCATCGCGGGCGTGTGGGCGAAGAGCTTCGTCCGCGTCAGGTGCGAGCCGATCTCGAAGTCCGGGTTGATGCCCTGCTCGACGCGACGGAACAGCTTCATGATCGAGACGCCGCCCAGGATGGCGGAACTGTTGGATTGTTCGACACGCGGAACGCGGACCCCGTCCTTTTCGCCGGTGCGGGGCTTGCCCATGCCCGCGACGGAGACGCCCGAGATGGTGCCGGCGTCGCCCTTGATCGCCTTGCGTCGGACGAGCACATCGCGCATGTACGCCCAGAACGCCTCGTCGGCGTCGGCGTTGATGAGGGTCAGACGCGGGGCATCGCTGTTGCGCTTCGCGATGGCGGCGAGGGCGGAGCCGCGGTCCGCGACGCCCTGCGCCTGGGCGCGCTCCGCGTTCACGAGCGCGAGCGGGAGCGTGTAGGTCTCGTCATCGCCGGTGGCATACGCGACCGTGATGAGCAGCATGGCGCTGTCGGCGACGCCCTCCGCGATGGCCCCGAGCGGGATGGCGTCCTCGACGGACACCTCCCGGATGGTGCGGGACTTGCCGGCGAACCACCGGCGCGTGGGCAAGATCTCCGGCAGGGACTTGGCGGCCCAGCGCTTGAGGTTGGGGCTCTTCAGCCAACCCGTGGGGTCGGAGGTGATCTCCAAGAGTTCCGGCTCATCCGAGGCGTTCGATCCGGCGGTGCCGTCGGGCTCGAGGCTGAACCAGTAGAAGCTGTGGGGGCCGATGGTCAGCAGGTAGGGGAGTTCGCCGATACGCGGGAAGCGGGTGTGACCGAAGACCTCGATGGGCGTGCACCCGCGGAACCGGGAGAGATCGAGCTCCACCGGCTGGCTGAAGCGGCTGAGGTTGGCGACCACGAGGAAGTCCTCCTGGTCGTCGTGACGGATGAAGGCGAGGACCTTGCCGTTCTCGGGGTGGAGGAACTCGATCTCACCGCGCGCGAGGACGGGGTGCCGCTTGCGCAGCGCGATGAGCTGCTTCATCCAGCGCAGCAGGCTGGACGCGTTGGTGAGCTGCGTCTCGACATTGATCGACTCGTAGTGCGAGCCGGGCTCGATGTTCACGGGCAGGAGGAGCTTCTGCGGGTTGGCACGGCTGAACCCGGCGTTGCGGTCGGCGGACCACTGCATGGGCGTGCGCACCGCGTCGCGGTCGCCCAGGTAGATGTTGTCTCCCATGCCGATCTCGTCGCCGTAGTAGAGGACGGGCGTGCCGGGCATGCTCATCAGCAGGGCGTTGAGCAGCTCGACCTTGTCGCGGTTATGCTCGAGCAACGGGCCGAGGCGTCGTCGGATGCCGACGTTGATCCGCATCTGGGGATCGGACGCGTACCGCCGGTACATGTAGTCACGCTCTTCATCGGTGACCATCTCGAGCGTGAGCTCGTCGTGGTTGCGGAGGAAGATCGCCCACTGGCAGCCATCCGGGATGTCGGGCGTCTGCTGCAGGATGTCGATGATGGGGTAGCTCTCCTCCATGCGCAGGCCCATGAAGAGCCGGGGCATGAGCGGAAAGTGGAAGTTCATGTGGCACTCGTCGCCCTCGCCGAAGTAGGCGATGGCGTCCTCGGGCCACTGGTTGGCCTCCGCGAGGAACATGCGACTGGGCCACTTCTCATCGAGGTGAGACCGCAAGTCCCTGAGTATGGCGTGGGTCTCGTCGAGGTTCTCGCAGTTGGTGCCCTCGCGCTCGATGAGGTAGGGCACCGCGTCGAGCCGCATGCCGTCGACGCCGGTCTCGAACCAGAAGTCCATCACGGACTTGACCGACTCGAGGACCGAGGGATTGTCGAAGTTGAGATCGGGCTGGTGACTGAAGAACCTGTGCCAGTAGTACTGCTGGGCGACGGGGTCCCAGGTCCAGTTCGAGGTCTCGGTGTCCTGGAAAATGATGCGGACGCCCGGGTACTTGTCGGGCGTGTCCGACCAGACGTACATGTCCCGGGCCTTCGACCCCTTCGGCGCGCGCCGGGCCTTCTGGAACCACGGATGCTGGTCGGAGGTGTGGTTGATGACGAGCTCGGTGATAACGCGCAGATCCAACTCATGCGCACGGTCGACGAAACGGCGGAAGTCCGCCATCGTGCCGTAGTCGGGGTTGACCGCGGTGTAGTCCGCGATGTCGTAGCCGTCGTCGCGAAGGGGGCTCGGGTAGAAGGGGAGCAGCCAGATCGCGCTCACGCCGAGGTCGCGGAGATACTCGAGCCGGCTGGTCAGCCCCTTGAAGTCACCCACACCGTCGTCGTCCGAGTCCTGAAAGGCCCGAACGTGCAGCTCGTAGATGATCGCGTCCTTGTACCAGTCGGCGGTCGCCGGCCCTTGGTAGGCGGACGGGCGGTGCTTCCCGGCTCGGGTCTTCGGTTTCTTGACAGCTTTGCTCGCTTTGGCGGACATCGGTCACCCGTGGGTTGGCGTCTTTGGCACTAGAAGAAAGTCTCGAAACCGTGCTCGCCGGGATCGGCGACTTCCACATGGAAGATGTGAGCGGAACCGGCCTCGAGGCCGATCGTCTGATCCGGCCCCCGCCAGCGGTGCCGTGCCCCGGTTAAGAGGTCGTGGACCACGAAGGGTCGATCGGGGGTCTGGCCCAACCGGGCCAGATCGAGCCGGACGATCCCCCACTGCTCCTCGAACGGGTTGGTGTTGACCACGCACAGAAGCGTGTCGTCGGTCGCCTCGTCGCGCTTCGAGTAAGCGGCGTGCGCCGGGTTGTCGGCGTTGTGGAAGGTGATGTTCGTCAGGTCGTGCAGCGCCGGGTGTTCCCGCCGGATACGGTTGATAGCCCCGATGTAGTGGCGGAGCGACCACCGGTCCTCCCGATCCCAGTGGCGGATCTCGTACTTCTCGTTGTCGAGATTCTCCTCGGACGCCGGACGCTGGGCGAAGTCGCAGAGCTCGTAGACGGGCCCGTAGATGCCGTAGCTGGGGCTGAGCGTGGCGGCGAGGGTGAGCCTGGCGATCGCGGCGGGCCGGCCGCCGTCACGCAAGTAGTCGGTGAGAATATCCGGCGTGTTTGGCCAGAAGCTGGGGCACATGAAGTCGGAGACGGGGGGCGTTGAGATCTCCTCGAGATACGCCCTGAGATCGGCCGGGCCGTTCCGCCAAGCGAAGTAGGTGTAGGACTGGCTGAAGCCCCCCTTCGCGAGCCGGTACATCTTCTTCGGGCGGGTGAAGGCTTCGGAGAGGAAGATGGCCTCCGGATGGTCGCGCTGGATCTCCGCGATCACCCAGTCCCAGAAGACAAAGGGCTTGGTGTGCGGATTATCCACGCGGAAGACCGTGACTCCGCGATCGATCCAGAAGGTGAAGACGCTCTTGAGTTCCTGCCAGAGACCCTCGGCATCGTCGCACTCGAAGTCGAACGGGTAGATGTCCTGGTACTTCTTCGGCGGGTTCTCGGCGTACTGAATGGTGCCATCGGGACGATGCTTGAACCACCCGGGGTGGTCCTTGACATACGGATGATCGGGCGAGCATTGGAACGCGATGTCGAGTGCGACCTCGATGTTCCGCTCCTTTGCTTGCTTGACAAGGGCCTCGAAGTCCTCGAAGTCTCCGAGGTCGGGATGGATGGCCTTGTGGCCTCCTTCCTCGCCGCCCACCGCCCAGGGGCTGCCGACCTCGCCCGGCTCGGCGGTCGGAGCGTTGTTCTTCCCCTTGCGGGCGGTCCGACCGATCGGGTGGATCGGGGGCAGATACAGGATGTCGAAGCCCATCTCCTCAACATAGTCGAGTCGCTCGATGACGTCGCGGAGGGTGCCGTGCACGCCGGGCTCGGTGGAGGCCGACCGGGGAAACATCTCGTACCAAGCGCTGCACCGCGCGAGCGGGCGGTCGACCCACAAGGGCATCTCGGGCGACTCCGTCGCGAACCGACGCGGGGCGTGAGTCCACATCAGTTCGCCCAGTTCGTCGCCCATAGCCGCCAGCGCCCGCTCCTGCTGGCTCTCGCCCCCCCGCAGCCGGATCGCCCACGCATCGAGACGGCCGGAAACTTCCTTGGTCAGAAATCGCCCGGCCTGCGCCGTCTCCGCGACGATCGCGGCGCCGATCTCGAGATCGGTCCCGATGTCCTGATCCGCCTCGACGCGCCGGGCGAGGTCGTGCGCCCAGGTGATGAAGGGATCGACCCAGGCCAACACCTTGAATGACCACGACCCGATGGAGTCCGGCCGAAACTCCCCGAGCCAGAGATCGTTGTGCGTGGCACGTAGACGCTGCTCCGTCCACTCACCGTCCCCGCGACGATGGAGCAGCACGCACCCGACCTGATCATGCCCGTCGGCGACGATGTCGGCCTCGATGCGCACACGCTCACCGACGACGCGCTTCGCCGGAAACCGGCCTGAGTCGACGCTCGGACGGACGCTGTCGATCACGGCGCGGGCGCGGGGCTCGCCCGCCGGCGCGCCGCCACGCGTGATCGGCGCCTCGCGTGCTGCGTGTTGTCCCTTGCGCTTCGCCACGCAGACATACTAGCGGTGGCATGTTGCTGTTTCAGATCGCTCTGCTCGTTGCATGTTCCGTTCGATGAGTGAATATTCATGCGCTGTGTGCATGTCGAAGCCGAATGTTGCATTTGACACTGATGAAAGCGGCACCACCGCCCGACCCGACCGGTCGGGCACCGTGTGCCCCAGACGCAAGGGCATCCGAACCGCAGCCGAATCCGAGCCGCTGAAAGCGGTCAGCGCCCGGGGGCAGCCGCGAAGTACACTGCCGCCATGACTCTGACCAAGAACCCCACCCGTCGTCTCCCGTCCGCCCGCCGATCGGCCGCGGCGGCCCTCGCTGCCCGTGCCGCGTGCGTCTCGTTTGCTGCTTTCCCGGCGTGGTCGCCGGTGTGGGCCCAGTCGAACGAGCAGCAATGGCGGGACGCGACCGGGTACACCGGCGCGTACGTCGTGATCCAGGAGGACGACGCCCCGCGCCCGCCCTTCGACTTCAGCGCCGCGGACGACGCATTCCTGGAGGAGGTGTCGCGGGCGACCTTCCGGTGGATGTGGTCCAGCCCGGACGTCAGCGACGCCGGGATGATCAAGGACCGGTCCTCCGGCCCGCTGATCAGCATCGCGGGCGTGGGCTACCAGTTCGCGGCGATCGTGATCGGCGTGGAGCGGGGGTACATCAGCCGCTCGCAGGGCGAGCGTCGCTGCGTGCAGATCCTCGAGGCGATGCTCCGCAACCCGAACAACCGCAAGGCGGGCCTGTTCTACCACTTCCTCGACGAGGAAACGATCGGTCCCCGGCCCACCGGGGACGGCGTCAGCACCATCGACTCCGCGATCCTCTTCGCGGGCGTGCTGACCGCGGCCTCGTACTTCGGCGGAGAGGTCGAGCACCTCGGCAACACGATGTTCGCCGCAGCGGACTGGACCTTCTTCCAGCAGCCTTCCACCCAGCCGGCATGGGTGCAGGGCATGATCTCGCTCCTCTGGAGGCCAGACGACCGCCCGAACGACCCGACCGGCCCCGGGTCGCTGATCGGCCCGACCTGGATCGACGCGATGGGGGAGCAGCGCCTGATCTACGTGCTGGCCGCCGCAGCACCCGACCCGGAGCACCGCGTGCCCGCGGACCTGTACTACCGACTCCGCCGGACGCCCGCCGAGTGGCAGGACACCGGCCCGATGATCCGGCTGCCGGGCGCGGGCGGGACGTTCCTGGCCTTCTTCGACCAGCTGTGGATCGACGACGCCTCCATCGGCGAGGCGCAGGGGCCGGACCGCCCCGACCTCCGCGGATTCGACTACCGCACCCCGACCGACTGGTGGGAGAACTCCCGCCGGCACGCGAAGATGCACCGAGGCAAGGCGATCAGCGAACGCCCGCCCGGGTTCACGACCCTGGGCCCAGACGCGTGGGGCCTCTCGGCCTCCGACGGGCCCAGCGGCTACCAGGTGCCCGGGCTGTACGGCACCGTGCTGCCCCTGCCCGGTGCCCGCCCGGACTTCGACCTCCCCAGGGGCTTCTCGACAGACCAGTGGCTGGACGGCACCGTCGCGGTCTACGGCGCGGGCTCGATGATCATGTTCGAGCCCCAGCTCGCGATCTCCGCGCTGCGGGCCTACCGCGCCCTCGAGAATGCCTCGGGGCAGCCGCTCGTCTGGGAAGACGAGTATGGCTTCGAGGACGCGTTCAACCTGCACGCCCCCGGCGGGCCCTGGGTCGCCGCAGACCGCCTGGCGATCGACCAAGGCCCCTTGCTCATCGCGATCGAGAACGCACGCACCGGGCTTATCTGGGACACCTTCCACAAGCACCCATACATCATGGACGCGATGGCCCGGCTCGGGCTGAGCCGCGAGTGACGGGCCGGGTGGCCTTGGAATCGGCGATGCCCGCGATCAGCGATCGGCGACGGTGAAGGAGCCCTTCAGCCCGCCGACGCTGCTCGTCGAGACGTACACGTCGAAGTGGCCCGGCTCGACCACGAACCGCATGTCGTTGTTCCAGAAGGCGAGCTGATCCGGGCCGAGCTCGAACCGCACCCGCGCGGACTCGCCGGGCTCGAGCTCCACGCGCTCGAAACCACGCAGCTGCCGCAGGGGCTGCACCCGGCTCGCGACCTTGTCGTGGATGTAGCACTGCACGACCTCCGCCCCCGCGCGGTCGCCGGTGTTCCGCACGCTGACGGAGACAACCACGGTGCCGAATGTGCCGATCTCGTCGTTCTCGACACGCATGTCGCCCAGCTCGAACGTCGTGTAGCTCAGCCCATAGCCGAAGGGGTACAGGGGCTCGAGGGGCAGGTCGCGGTAGCGATTGCGGAACCGCTCGCCCGGGATGAACGGACGCCCGGTGTTCTTCCGCTCGTAGTACACCGGGATCTGGCCGACCGCCCGGGGCCAGGTCATCGTGAGCTTGGCGCTCGGGTTCTCGCGCCCGTACACGATGTCGGCGATCCCGTTCCCGTGCTCCACGCCCAGGTGCCAGGTCGCGACGACCGCGTCGGCCAGTTCCTCGACCTCGGGGATGACGAGCGGGCGACCGCTGGCGATCAACGCGACGACGGGCTTGCCCGTTGCTTCGACCGCCCGCAGCAGCTCGAGCTGCACACCCGGCAGATCAAGGAACGCGCGGCTGTTGGCCTCTCCGGTGACCTCTTCGGGCTCACCCAGCGCCATGAGCACCACGTCGGCCCGGCGGGCCAGCCGGACCGCCTCCTCGAACCCCGAGCGATCGTCGCCCAGGGGGTCGCAGCCCTTCGCGTACTCGATGCGGGCCCCGGAGGCGTTCTGCCGCAGGCCCTCGAGCAGCGTGACCGCGTCCTCCGCCCGGCCCATCCCGGCCCACGTGCCCAGGACGTCGCGCCGCGCCTCCGCCATCGGCCCGATGACCGCGATCGTGCCCCGCGACGGATTGACGGGGAGCACGCCGCCCTCGTTCTTCAGGAGCACGACCGAACGGGAGGCCGCCTCGCGGGCCAGGGCCCGGTGCTCATCGCTCAGGGTGACGCGTCGCTCCAGCTCCTCGTCGCCATAGGGATTCTCGAACAGGCCCAGTTCCTTCTTGAGCTCCAGCACGCGCCGGACCGAGCGGTCGATCAGGTCCTCGGAGATGCGCCCCTCCCGCACCGCACGCGTGAGATGCTGCTGGTAGACACGCCCGGTCAGGTCCATGTCGGTGCCGGCACGCAGGGCGATGACACCCGCGTCGTAGAGGTCCTCCGCGTACCCGTGGTCGATCATCTCGTTGATCGAGGTGTAGTCGCTCGTGACGAAGCCCCGGAACCCCCACTCCTCCCGCAGCACCTTCTGCAGCAGGAAGTGACTGCCGGTGGCTGGCACTCCGTTGATGTCGTTGAACGAGGTCATGAGCGTCGCCACGCCCGCGTCGACCGTCGCCTGGAAGGGGCGCAGGTGGAGCTCGCGCAGCGTCTGCTCGGACATGTCCGTCGTGTCGTAGTCGCGCCCACCCTCACCCGCGCCATACGCAGCGAAGTGCTTCGCGGTCGCGGCGACCGTGTCCGGACGGTTGAGGCCCTCTCCCTGGAACCCGCGCACGCGGGCCACCCCGACCATGGCCCCGTAGTACGGGTCCTCGCCCGCACCCTCCGCGACGCGCCCCCACCGGGGATCGCGGCTGACATCGACCATCGGCGCAAAGGTCCAGTGCGTCCCTGCCGCCCGGGCCTCGATCGCAGCGACCCGCTCGAGAGACTCGAGCAAGGCCAGGTCAAAGCTCCCGGAGGACGCGAGCGGGATCGGAAAGATCGTCCGATAGCCGTGGATGATGTCGTTCCCGATGATCAGCGGAATCCCGTGCTCGCTCTCTTCGAACGCCGCCCGTTGGACCTCGTTGGTGTAGCGTGCGGTGTTGGGCCCGTACATCGCGCCCACGGCGCCGGAGATCGCCTCCTCGCGCCAGCGACCGACGATCTGGTCACGGTCCTTCTGCGGGATGTTCTGGGGCTCGCCGATCGGGATCAGCGTGAGCTGCCCGATCCGCTGCTCGAGCGTGAGCCCGCCCAAGATCGCGTCGATGTCCACATCCGCGCCGCCGACCGAGGTCGTCGCCGCGACCATCGTCGAGACCAAACCTGCAAAGGCACCGATCGAACGCATCCAGAGTCCCTTCAAATGACGGAAAATCATGTCGCGGAGGCACACCGGGCCACCCGTCCCCGAGGGCCGCACACGGTACCAGATCCGGGCCGGTTCGGACGAAGTGCACCAAACCGCCCAGATCGCGATCCCACCGGATCTGGGCCCAAGCAGTCAAGGCCTCACCGAATCGAAAATCGCGGTTGAAGCGATTGCAGGACCGGACCGCCATGGGCATTGACTTTCCCCGTCAGATCGCGCACAGTATCCCTTGTTGGAAGCGTTCACAAGGCGCGGTGCGTTCGCCCCGAACAGAAGAAGGAACGGAGCTATGAACCCCTCACCAAACACGTCCAAGTGCCTGTCACACAAGGCCTTTACGCTCATCGAACTCCTCGTCGTCATCGCCATCATCGCCCTCCTGATTGGCATCCTGCTCCCCGCCCTTGGGAGCGCCCGCGGCACCGCCCGGGCTGTGATCTGCCAGTCCAACATGCGGTCGATCGGCCAGGCCTACGAGGGATACCTGAACGATCAGGGTCTCGGTCGGTCCCGATTCCTGACCATCTACCCGCAGTTCCTGCCCGATTATGCCGAACGGTTTCCTGAAATGCAGGCTGCAGGAGCACCTTTCTCTGCCGACCCCACGGCCGCCACCGCACGCAATGTGAACGACGTGATGCGGAACATGGCCGCCGCCACGCAGCCGCCCAAGCACATGTGGTATCCGATGGTGACCCTTTCGGAGTACGCGGGTCTCGACCCGGAAGTGGCCGAAGAAGAGTGGTTCGACTGCCCCGAAGCGCGAGGTCCGCTGGACGCCTCGGATCCGGATGTGTGGCGAGCCCGTCCGACCGCTTCGAATCCGCGGCCCGCCGGCATCTTCAACCCTTGGCCATTTGTGAGCCTGAGGATCAACGACCTCTCCGCCGACTTCCTCGAGGATCGCGCCGCCACCTTCACGCAGTACTGGTTCAACGACAGCCGCACGCCGACCGCCGGCATCGGGCAGGTCACCAGCGACACCTACAACGACGGGAATTTGAACTCGCCGTGGACGCGCGTGCAGCCCGGCGTGAACCTGCGGTCCCGGGCCCAGCTCGAGACCTTCGTCTCCAGCGTTGTGCTCTCCTTCGAGGCGATGGACTGGCTCCCCCGCCACGCCCGCGGCTCGCGGAACAACGAAGGTTCGAGCAGCCAGGTGGCCGGCAGCCACTACCTCTTCGGCGATATGCACGTCGAATTCGTGACCGCCGCCGAGCGGTACCAGCCCGACGAATACGGCTCCCAGCCGTACTTCATGCTGTGGGGTCACGGCTTCCAGGATCGCTGAGCACGGTCCGGAGACAAGGGCCGATGGGCCCGGGAGTACGAGGGATGTCCAAGGGACAACTCATCAAGGGCGGGATCGCGGGGATCGCGCTCATAGCCGCGTTCGTGCTGATCACACGCAGCTTCACCAGTTCCGGCTTCGACCCCCAGGCCAACGCGAAGGAGATCGTGGTCGTGTGCCAGGAAACGGGCCAGGAATGGACGCAGCAACGCGGCTTCCTGATGGACCAGCTGTACCGCCGCAGCCTGCCTCTCGAAGAAACCGATGGCCTGTCATCGCCGCACGCCGATGGCCGGCGTGTGGCCTTTCCCAAGGACAAGGGTGTCTGGAAGCAGATGATCAACGAAGCCCGGGTCCAGTTGGGCGACCTCTCGAGCGCCCCCTGAGGCGCCGACCGATCGACCGACCCGCCGGCTCACCCGCCGGCCGGTCGTTTCCAAGCCACGCTGGTCGACGCGAATCCATGTTCGACCGCGTTCGTAGGCTCGCGTCTTGGCCAGATCGGAGGGATCAGAGATGAAGTATGTGTGGACATCGCTCGCCGCGCTCGCCGCGACGAGCTCCGTGGGACTCGCCCAGTTCGGCACCAACCTCGTCGCGAACGGGGACTTTGAGGCAGGAAGCGTCTTCCTTGGCCTGCCGAACGACTGGACGACCATCAACAACCCCAACGGCGAGTGGACCGACGCGTTCAACCGCACGCCCGGGGGAAGCCGCTCGGTTTCGATCCCCGTTGACGGGGGCTTCGACGCGTGGGGGCCTTCCACCGGTCTTCGCCCGCTCTTCGTGCCGATCCCGCCGGACTCGAACGGCGGCCCCATCACCTTCTCCTACTGGTACAACATGCCCCAGCAGGTCGAGGCTTCGGTCGCAGGCGCCAAGATCGACTGGTTCAACGAATCGGGCACCAGGCTCGGCACCACGGGCGACTTGGACCTGCCCGACCGCATCACCACCGGATGGGTGGAGGCGACCTACGAGTTCACAGCCCCGGCGGGCGCGACCCGGGCAGGCATCCTGCTCTTCGTGTTCAGCCCCGATAACGCGCCCGGCTCCGGTACCGTCTACTACGACGACGTGTCGCTCGTCCAGGCTCAGGGCGTCGGTGCCTGCAACTCCGCCGACATCGCCGAACCCTTCGGCGTCCTCGACTCCGCCGACGTCGCGGCCTTCCTCGATCGCGCCGACGCCGACGCGACGCTCTTCGCGCCCGACGAGAACCGCGTGGGCAATCCCAGCGTCGAGGACAACTTCGTTGACCCCGCGAACGGGCTCGTCCCCACCAACTGGTTCTCCTTTAACTTCGATCCGGACGGTAACTTCTACAAGATGAGCGGCCAGGACGGCGCCCCGGTCGCCCGCACCGGCGACTACATGCTCCGCGTTGCCGACGACGGTACCCCCGGCGGTTTCCATGGCTGGACCGCCGACGGTTTCGCCACCGCGCCGTTCAACCTTGAGAAGCCGCTCACCCTCAGCGGGTACTTCAACGTCCCGAGCGGCATCTCCGCTTCGGTCGTTGGCGTGAAGCTGGAATCGATCAACATCGATGACGACGGCAACTTCGCCGGCTTCGTCGGCCCGGTCACCCTTCAGGGTGGCCCCGGCAGCGGCGATGTGCTCATCTCCAACGGCTCCCCAACCGACGGCTGGGAGTTCTTCTCCATCACCTACCCCGCCGACCGGCTCTCGCCCAACGCGAACCGCGTCCGCCCGCTGGTGTTCCTCTTCCAGGGCGGCGGCGTGCCCATCACCGGTGACATCTACTTCGACGACATCTCGATCACGCAGGAGGACGTTCTCCGCGCCGACTTCAACGAGGACGGACAGTCCGACTTCTTCGACATCCTCGACTTCCTGAAGGCCATCGACGCCGGCTGCCCCGGCGGCTAAACCCCGAGGCTGACCAGCAAGAGATCACGGACCGGGCCGCCTCGCGCGGCCCGGTCTTGTTTTTGGCTCACATCGCTGTCGTTACCCGGGGCCCCGCTCAATCGCAGGCGTCGTGCACCCGCAGGAACACGAGCAGATCGAAGAACGTCGACGCGCCATCGAGATCAAGGTCGGTGGTCACGTTCCCCACCTCAGACGCGGCAAGGAAATCAACGATGTCGCCGTTATCCGCGACCCCGTTCCCGTTCCGGTCCGCGGCGCACGCAGCGGGGGGCGGGAGCGTCAGGCGGAAGGCCCGCTGCTGCTCGCCCGTCCCATCGTCATACCACCCGAAGCCCACGATCTGCCTGGAATTGTTGATCGCCCGCGCCTGCGTCAGCCGCCACACCGCCGCGTCCGCGGGCGCGAGCAGCGCATTGAGATCGATCAGCCCGAACCCCGCGCTCCATACGAACGCCGCTCGCTCAACCCCGATCTCGTAGAAGCCAACGACATCGCCATGATCGTTCAAGCCGAACGCGAGCGAGCGATCCGTAACGCCCGCATCGTCGATCAGATCGGCCGCGGGCGCTCCGGCGACCAGGTAGAACGCTTCCGGTCCACGCGCCCCCGCCGCGACGCCCGCCGCGTTGCCGGATGCGTCGACCGCGGTCACCTGAGACCACGCAGGCCCCGGCACGGTCGTCTCAACCACGCTCTGCCCGGTGACGGTCCAGACCGCGCCCGAGACGAGTTCCTGCCCCGGGTTCACCCACCCACCGGCGACCCGACCCGACCCGGCGGCCACGACCGCGTCCGCGCCGCTGGGCTCATCCGCGAGCGGCGCGAACGCGCCATTCTCGTAGATGTACGCCTGCTCCCGCGTGAACCCGCCCGGTCCGATCGTCGTCCCGACGATCGCTGCGCCATCCCCGGTCACCGCGTCCGCCACCGCGCCCTCGAGCTCCTGCGGCGCCCCGATCGGGTCGAGCTGCGACGATCCCGCCGTCCAGCGGAGCGCGACCGGGATGAAGTCGCCGGTCCCCGTTGGCCCCGAACCCACCACCACGCCGGCCCCGATCGCCCGACCGTGCGCCGGCACCGTGAAGCCGAAGCGATCAAGGACATCAAGCCCGTTCGCGTCCGACCAACGGAACGCCGCCGCGAGAGCCCCCGCCCGCAGCGTCCCCGCGACGCTTCCCGCAGCATCGATCCCGTACGCGAACACCGCCGGCGCCCCGTCGTTGCCGAGATCGCGGATGACCGCAGCGCCGGCAAACGGTCCCGCTGCCAGGGCGACGCCGCCTCCGCCCACCGCCATTCCCGCAGCAGCAACGATGGCCGGGCGGGCGTTCACTCCAGGGCGATCAGGCACAGCAAAGCTCCACGCGGCCAACCGACACACAACGCGCATCCCCGATCGGGCCGCTTCATTCTCAGCGTACCCGCGCTTCATCGGCACGAAAACCCCGCTGAACGATGGGCGGATGGAATCCCGCTGCCGACCGAACGCACAACATCGGCCGCAACCCTCGCCTTATCGGGCCGCCGCACGCCGCGTGTTCGCCGCCATCCTCCTGCCGACCCAGCGAGAATCCCGGGCACATCGCCTTTCGCCGAGGCCCTCACTGGCCCGGGAGCGCCGTCCATAGACTCCCGGCCGCACGCGCCCCCGGACACCCGACCGGCGCGGTGAGCCCGAAAGCCACACCCGCATGCTCAATGCCCGCCGGATATCAAAGGCGCTCGGTCTGCAGTCCCTCTTCCGGGGCGTGTCGCTGACCGTTCACCCCTCCGATCGGCTCGCGATCATCGGGCCAAACGGGGCGGGCAAGAGCACGCTGCTGAAACTCCTCGCCGGTGAACTCGAGCCCGACACCGGCGAGATCCGGGCGGACCGGACGCTCCGCATCGGCTTCGTGCGCCAGCAGGAGGTCTTCTCACCCGGCGACGACGCCCGCGCAGCGGTCATCAGGGCCGCGAAGGACGGCGCCGCCGAACGGGGCGTGACCGACCATGCGCCGGATCCCGAAGTGCTCGCGGAGATCACACTCGGAAAGGTTGGTTTCCCGGATGGCCTGATGGACAGGCCCGCAGCCGCGCTGTCCGGCGGATGGCGGAAGCGTCTGGCCATCGCAGCAGCGATCGCCTCAGCCGACGGGGAGCCGGACCTCCTGCTGCTCGACGAACCCACCAACCACCTCGACATCGAGGGGATCGCCTGGCTCGAGACCTTCCTGACGCGGATGACGATGCGCCGCTCCGCAGCGGTCGTCTTCGTCAGCCATGACCGCGCATTCTTGGACCGCGTGCCGACCCGCGTCGCCGAACTGAACGCCGCCTACCCCGACGGTCTCTTCGACGCCGACGGGGGCTACACGGAGTTCCTCCGCCGCAAGGGAGAGTTCCTGGACGCGCAGGCGGAGCGGCAACGCTCGCTGTCGGGCCAGGTGCGCAAGGACCTTGAGTGGCTGTCGCGGGGCCCCCAGGGCCGGCAGACCAAGGCCAAGGGCCGGATCGAGAGCAGCTACGAGCGCATGGACGAACTCGCCGAGCTGCGCGATCGCTCCGCAGCCGCCGAGCGGACGGGATCGCGCGTGGAGTTCAACGCCGGATCCCGCAAGACCCGCAAACTCATCGAGGCCAAAGGCGTCGCGAAATCGATGGGCGGTGTCCCGCTGTTCAGCGACGTCGATCTCCGGCTCGGAGCCGGCGACCGCGTAGGACTGCTGGGCCCCAATGGCAGCGGCAAGACCACGCTCATCCGCGTGCTGACCGGCGACCTCGCCCCCGACGCCGGTACCGTGACCCTCTCGGAGCCCCGCCCGCTCGTCGTGGTGTTCAGCCAGCACCGGCAGGACTTCGATCCCGACATCCTCCTCCGCGATGCGCTCTGCCCCGCGGGGGACCGCGTCGTCTTCCGTGGGCAGACAATGCACGTCGTCAGCTGGGCCCGCCGCTTCCTCTTCGAGGACGCGCAGCTCAGCCAGCCCCTGAAATCGCTCAGTGGAGGCGAGATCGCCCGCGTGCACATCGCCCGCATCATGCTCCAGCCGAGCGACGTGCTCGTGCTCGACGAGCCGACAAACGACCTCGATATCCCGACACTCGAAACGATGGAAGAGGCCCTGGAGGACTACCCGGGCGCACTGGTCCTCGTGACGCACGATCGCGCAATGCTCGACCGCCTGTGCACCGAAGTCCTCTCGCTCGACGGTCGGGGTGGTGCGCGGACGTTCGCGACGGTCGAACAGGCTATCCGGGCGCGTGCCGCGACACCGGTCGCTCCCGAAGCGAAGCCGGTGCCGACGCCGACACCCGCAACGGAACCCCCCCGCCCCGCCAGGGTGAAGCTCAGCTACAAGGAACAGCGGGAGTACGACCGCATCGAAACCGACATCGAAGAGGCCGAACGGGCAGCCGCGGCCCTCGAGGCCAGGCTGGCGGACAGCGCGGTCATCGCGGATCACCAGGCGATGGCGAGCGTTTGCGCCGATCTGGACGCCGCCCAGGCACGCGTTGCCGCCCTGTACGCCCGGTGGGACGAGCTCGAGCGGAAGCGCTCCGCAGCCGGATCGGGCTGAGGCCCCTTCAAGGACGCAGGCCCCGTCCCCTTGACATCAGCCATGGCGCAACAATACTTGCGTCATGGCGTCACCAATCCAGCAACGGACCGCGACCCCCAGGCAGGCCTCGCGCAGACGCGCCCGCCTCGATCGCCTCCTCGACCCGGAAATGCTCAAGGCCCTCGCCGAGCCCACCCGCGCCCGCCTCCTCTCCTGCCTGCTCAAGTGCCGCAGGCCCTGCTCGGTCACGGAGATCGCCGAGTGCTGCTCCATCGACTTCTCGATGGTCGCCAGGCACCTCGCCACCATGGCCCGCGCCGGCCTCGTCTCGAGCGAGAAAAAGGGCCGCACCGTCTGGTACGCAGCCGACGCCGCAGCCCTCGCCGCCCGTTTCCAGGAGCTGGCCGACGCCATCACAGAACTCACCCCAGCAGACGACCGCTGCGACCCCGACGCGTGCCGCTGCGATCCCGATCACGGAGAGTCCCGATGACCGACACGACACGACCGCGCGTCCTCTTCCTCTGCACCGGCAACTCCTGCCGCAGCCAGATGGCCGAGGGGTGGGCCCGTCACCTGCTGGGCGACCGGGTCGACGCGTGCAGCGCCGGCACCAGACCGCACGGGCTGAACCCCCTCGCGGTCCGGGCCATGACCGAAGCCGGCGTCGACATCTCGGCCCACACCAGCAAACTCGTCGAAGCCTGCTCGCCCGAGTCGCTCCACCTTGTCGTCACCGTCTGCGGCCACGCCCACGAGAACTGCCCCGTCTTTCTGACCCAGAATCCCGGCACCCGCATCGTGCACCACGGCTTCGACGACCCGCCCCGCCTCGCCGCCAACGCCGCGAGCGACGACGAGGCCATGCCGCACTACCGGCGCGTCCGCGATGAGATCCGCGCCTTCATCGAGACCATCCCGACCCTGCTCGCGGACCGTACGCCGACCACCGGAGCCGACGCCCGATGACGCAGACGACAGCCTCCTCCGTGCCCGCGCCGTCGGACCCGCCCTGCGCGACCGGCCCGAAACGGCTCGGATTCCTCGATCGCTTCCTGACCCTCTGGATCTTCCTCGCGATGGCCGCGGGCGTGCTCCTGGGCCGCTTCGTCCCCGGGATCAGCGACGCCCTCGACCGCGTCTCCATCGGCACGACGAACATCCCCATCGCGGTCGGCCTGATCCTGATGATGTACCCGCCCCTCGCCAAGGTGCGGTACGAGAAGCTCCCCGAGGTCTTCCGCGACTGGAAGATCCTGGCGCTCTCGCTCATCCAGAACTGGATCGTGGGCCCCGTGCTCATGTTCGCGCTCGCGGTGCTGTTCCTCCAGGACCACCCCGAGTACATGATCGGCCTCATCCTGGTCGGCCTGGCCCGCTGCATCGCGATGGTTCTGGTCTGGAACGATCTCGCCCGGGGCAGCAGCGACTACGCCGCCGGGCTCGTCGCCTTCAACAGCATTTTCCAGGTCATCTTCTTCGGGCTCTACGCCTGGGTCTTCATCACCTGGCTCCCCCCCCTCCTCGGGCTCGACGGGGCCGTCGTCGACATCTCCATCGGGGAAGTCTTCCAGAGCGTCATGATCTACCTGGGCATCCCCTTCTTCGCGGGCATGCTCACCCGCTTCATCCTCCGCCCCATCAAGGGCGACGCCTGGTACTCCGAGAAGTTCATCCCGACGATCGCACCCGTCACGCTGATCGCCCTGCTCTTCACGATTCTCGTCATGTTCAGCCTGAAGGGCGACCGCATCATCGCCCTCCCGCTCGACATCTTCCGGATCGCCATACCCCTCGCCATCTACTTCGTCGTCATGTTCCTGGTCAGCTTCCTGATGGCCAAGCGCGTCGGCGCCGACTACGAGCGGGCCGCCACCCTCGCGTTCACCGCGTCCGGCAACAACTTCGAACTGGCCATCGCCGTCGCGATCGCAGTCTTCGGCATCGGCTCGGGCGTCGCCTTCGCCACCGTCGTCGGCCCGCTCGTCGAGGTACCCGTCCTCATCGGCCTCGTCAGCGTCTCGCTCTGGCTCCGCCGCAGGCTCTACGGCACCGCCCCCGACTCCGCCGACGCACCCGACCCCGAAAGCGAACCTACGCCAGCCGGCCGATCCCGCTCCGCCCCACGGGCACCGCAGATACGCCCTCGAAGGTGACAGCAACCGGCGCGGCAACGGGAGCGCAGATTCGGGCGACGGACGGCGACGGGATGCGAGAAACCAGCGCAGAAGAAAACCCCGCTTACCCTGCGAAACTCGTGGGACAACGGGGTTTTTCAAGCGGAGGGCGATCCCGCATACGGCGAACGGTCTCTCCGTCTTGTCGCCCGGCGTCGTCTCCCAAGCCCCATGATCAGCGATCCATCATCGGTTTTACTCAGATACCCCCGTTCTGAGGCCTCCGGAGGGGACCACACGACACCGTCGCGAGGGCGCATCGCGCCGCCGGCGCAAAACGACATCAACCGCGCATGTGCAGCACCCGACGACGCCGCACCAGGTCTGGCACCTCGACATCACCACCCTGCGGGTGCTCTGGAAGCGCTTCGAGATCGCCGCGATCGTCGACGGCTTCACGCGGAAGATCGTCGGGCTGAGGACCTACGCGCATCGACCCACCACGGATGATCTCGTGAAGCTTGTGGAGGATGCGATAAATGAGGCTGCGGAGCGACCAGGCTTCCTCGTCACGGATCACGGGAGCCAGTTCCGGAGACGGTTCCGGGAGGCCGTCGAAGAAGCCGGGATCACCCATATCCGCTGCCAGGTCCGCACCTGGCACCTCAACGCGAAGGTCGAACGCGT
>DAIQNV010000009.1:0-42109 GCA_036788215.1 Phycisphaerales bacterium
ACACGACCACCGCGCGGGCCGGGCCCGTTGCGGGGTCAGGATGGTAGCCCGGAAGGCTCCCCGGGCAAGTGGGGAGCGGGGTTGGCTGGTGCGCCCGGGGCGGGAGTCGGGGACACCGAACACAATGCTGTCCATGGACCCGCGCGGTGAAAGCCTCTGATTTCCCTATTTCAGGTGGGAGCAGCCGAGGGCATACTTGAGCGTGTCAAATTGAACAAGCTGGGCAAACTAGGGGAATGCCGTGCCGGAAACGACGAGTTCGGGGAGTGAGATCGCCGTACAGATCGAGGCTTCGCCCGTGCTGAGCCCGCCGGCGGTGCCCGAGGCCCAGCCCGAGGCCTCCGGCAGCGAGCCCGGGCTGGGGGAGCGGCTCAATGCCATTTTGCGGCTGGAGGGGATGTTCCCTGCGGTCTTCGGCGTGCTGGCGATCCTGCTCTGGATCGGGATCTTCGGATTGGGCAGCCATATCGCCAGCGCGCCTTTCCGCAACTACACGAATGCCTTCGCGATGAGCGGCACCGACATCGCGGCGTTCACGCAGACGCTGGCGCAGCTCGACCTCGTCACCTGGCTCTTTGCGTGCGTGATGGCGACGCTGACCTTCACTGCGACCAATGTCGCGATCCTGTGCTGCGTCTCGGCGCTCGCCGGGGACTGCATGCGTGTGCTCTTCGGCGCGAGCGTCGCCCACGAGGCGGCGACGACGACCGAGACCGAGCGGAAGGTCGTGACGAGCAGCGAGCGCACCACGACGCCCCTGGGCGTCGGCGCCGCGGTCGCTCGCGGGTTCCTCGTCTACCTGATCCTGATCTCGGGCCTGCTGCTGGTGACGGGGCAGCCCTTCAGCACGACGAGCCAACAGTCGTACATCTCGCTTGCGGGGACTTCTTCTCTGTTCTGCTTCCTTGTGGGCTTCCGCCCGGCGCTCGTCGGAAGCCTGCTCGACCGCGTGACCGACGCGATTACCGGGTCGCGTAGCGCCAAGGAGGCACCGGGCACGCCCCCCGCCAAGCCGATCGGGGCGGGCGTCAACGGTTCTCCCCACGCCGGGGGGTGAGTTGCCGACGCATCCCGGTCGGAGTGGCTATACCACCCGCATGCCCGACCTCACCATCGCCGATTTCCAGCAGCTCATCCGCGACCGCTACTTCGCGACCGACAACGCCCGGGGCACGCACGCCACCTTCCTTCTCCTCACCGAGGAGTTCGGAGAGCTGGCGACCGCCCTCTACAACTGCAACAAGGAAGTCCATGGAGGCGCCCCACCCACCGCTGAGGAGCGAGCGAACCTAGAAGAAGAGTTCGCGGATGTGCTGGCGTGGCTGGCAACCCTGGCGAATGTGAACGGGGTGGACCTGGCGAAGGCGTGCTCCAAGTACACCGACCCCGAGCGTGTCAAGGGAACGAAAGAATAACAACGGTACCAGCCCCGAGCGTCAGCGACGGGCGACGACATCGCCCGCCCCACCCGGACGCTCCGCTGCGCCGCTCCCGAAGGCATCGGTCAATCCGCGCGGTCACACGCTCAAGGTCACACCCAACCTCCGGGACGCCGAAGCTGAGGCTCTGCGAAGCTTCGGGTTGACCGTGGCAAGCGTCGGGCGTGCTGCTCGCTCGTCGAATCAACCCGAGCCTTCGCTGCGCTCCGGCTCCGCGTCCCCTCGCGAAGCGATCTTTACACGCCCCCCGCCGTCGCCACGCTCTCGCACTCCTCCACCGTCTCCTCGTTCCGTTCGTCATCCCCGTTCGTCGCCCGGCGGACCGACTCCATCGAGCGGTAGACCTCCACGATCAGCGTGTCGTCCTCGGGGGGGTGGCCTCCGCGATGGCGGTAGACGACATCGAGGATGCGCTCGGGCCAGGTGCCGGGCTGGATGGGGGTGGGGTCGGCGAGGAGGCGGCGGAGCCCGTCGACGCGGAGCATCTCGCCCTTCTCGCTCCTCGCCTCGGTCGCGCCGTCGGTGTAGGCGATGAGCGAGTCCCCCGGGCCGAAGGTGTTGCTCTCGGGCATCGGATCGAAGTCGCGGTCTGCCATCGCGCCGAGCACGATCGCGGTCGATTCGAGCTCTCGGATGGTCCCGTCGGTCCCCCGCAGGAAGGCCGGCGGGTGCCCCGCGCTCGCGTGTTCGATGGTGCCCTTCAGCGGGTCGACCCGCAGGCACAGCGCCGTCACGAAGATCGAGTGCTTCGCGAGCGTCAGGTGCACGTACCGATTGAGCCGACGCAGGACCTCCCCGGGCCCGATGTCGGGGTCATCGGCGAAGCACAGCTCCATCTCCCCGTGCAGGCGGTTCACGGAGAGCGCCGCCGGGATCCCGTGGCCTGTGACATCCATCAGCACCAGGCTCAGCTTCTCATCACGCCCGTCGTCGGTCGGGCAGACCGAGGCGTGCAGGTAGTCCCCCCCGATCTGGCGCATGGGCTCGTACTTGTAGGTGAGGCGGACGCTGCCCGCGGTCCGGGGCTGCGGGAAGAGGGCCTCGTGGATCGCCCTCGCATAAGCCAGTTCCTGGCGCAGCTTCCCGTAACGCTGGTCGACGAAGCTGTAGCGGAACCGCTCCATCCGGCGCGAGTGCCGCCCCCAGCAGAAGAGCACCCCCGGCGCCGCGACCAGGGGGCTGAACCCGATCGCGACCGCGTCCCTCGCCTCGGGTCCGCCCTCGATCGTGAGCATGCTCAGCGCGCTGACGACCAGCACCACCGCCGCGGGCTTGATCGCCTGCAGGGGCGACCAGGGGAAGAGCGCCGACGCGACGAAGTGCGTCAGCCCGAAGTAGAAGATGCTGCCCGAGAGCGAAACATCCGCCGCCCGCAGCACGATATTCGCCAGCCCGTCGAGCACCACGAGCGACATGCTGATCCACAGCACCGCCCGGTCGCTCACCCGCCCCTTCATGACTGCGATCAGCACCCCGACATAGGCGCCGACCACCACCGCCTGCGACAGCCCGTAGACCAGGTAATCCCGCGCCACCCAGTCCGCGATCATCTGGACGAACGCCATGTCCCGGCCCATCAGCCGCCCGACGATCCCCACCACGATGGGCAGGTTCCCGACCACCGTCAGCCCGCCCCAGATGCACACGAACCAGAGCAGGCGCCGCCGGAGCAGCCGGTCCGTCTCCACAGCGAACGCGCGACGGAACTCCGTCGTCTCCAGCCCCGTCGTCCGCGTTCGACCCGATTTGCTCACGATGCGCTCGCTCCCGCGTCCACCTTGGATGCGCCCCGGCCCCCCGCCCGGCCCGTTGCCGGACATATTGATCGGCCCAGTTTATCGGGGGCCTCACGCCCCCCCGGCCCCGGGCCCGGCGGGATTCCCGCGCGTCTTCCCGGGCTGCCACAGCACGTCGGTCCTCCCGCTGTCGTTGGCGATCCGCGCCAGCACGAACATCAGGTCACTCAGGCGGTTCAGGTACCGCACCGCTTCGTCGCTGACGCTGTCGGGCTCGTTCTCCGCCAGCGCCACCGTCAGCCGCTCCGCCCGCCGGACGACGGTCCGGGCGACGTGCAGCGCCGCCGCCGCGGGCGTCCCGCCGGGCAGGACGAAGCTGGACAGGGGCTCGAGCTGGGCGTTGTAGCGGTCGATCGTCTTCTCCAGACGCTCGGTCTGCCCGGGCTCCACCCGCAGCCTCTGGCCCGTCTCCTCGTCCGCCTCAACCGGGGTGCACAGGTCCGCCCCCACGTCGAACAGGTCATGCTGGATCAGCTCCAGCTCCCCCGAGACCGCGTCCAGCACAGGCTGCCCCGCTTCACGGCACGCGACGATCGCGGTCCCGATGATGGCATTGGCCTCGTCGACGGTGCCGTACGCCTCGACGCGGAGGTGGGTCTTGGCCACCCGGCGTCCGTTGCCCAGGACCGTCGTGCCCTTGTCGCCCGACTTGGTATAGATCTTGGTGAGCTTGACCATGGACACCCCTCTCTGTCGTATGCTGGCCCGATTGACCCCGAACTCGCCCGTCCCGAGCGCCCCGCAGCCTACCACCCCGTGCCCCCGCCCATGACACCACCGCCCGAAGACACCTTCACCCGAGGCCTCACCCGTCGCTGGGCCCCCAGGGCCCCCTCCGACCCCGGGCTGCCCCTGGTCGACCGCGTCCTCTCGGCGCGGGGGCTGACGGGCGACGCCGCCCGGGAGATGCTCGAGCCCAGCCTGCTGCACCTGCACGACCCCTCCGCCATCCCCGACCTGGACCGAGCCGCGGAGCGCCTGCTCCGGGCCCTCGCCCAGGGGGAGCCGGTCGCGGTCTATGGCGACTACGACGTCGACGGGATCACCGCCACCGCGATCCTTGTGCGAACGCTCCGGGCGATTTCACCCACCGCGGATGTCCGCACCTACGTCCCCCACCGCCTCGATGAGGGCTACGGGCTGAACGCCCAGGCCCTCGCCGACCTCGCGCACGAGGGCGTCCGGGTCGTCGCCAGCGTCGACTGCGGGATCACCGCGGTCGCGCCCGCCGCCGCTGCCCGGGCGTCGGGGCTCGACCTGATCATCACCGACCACCACAACCCGCCCGCCGAGGGCGAGCCCCTGCCCGATGCGTACGCGATCGTCCACCCGCGCCGCCCGGGCTCGGCCTACCCCTTCGGCGAACTGTGCGGCGCCGGCGTCGCGTGGAAGCTCGCCTGGCGCCTGCTCACGATGCACGAGGGCACGGACAAGCTCAGCCCGACGAACAAGCGACTGCTGATCGACCTCATGGGCTTCGCCGCGATGGGCACCGTCGCGGACGTTGTGCCCCTCGTGGGCGAGAACCGCGTGCTGACGCGCCATGGGCTCGGGCGCGTCGCGCACACGCCCTTCACGGGGCTCAAGGCACTCGTCGAGGCGTCGGGCTTCGCGGGCGAGGACATCGACGCGGAGCGCGTGGGCTTCGCCCTCGGGCCCCGCCTCAACGCCTGCGGACGCATGGGCCACGCCCGCGAAGCGGTCGAGCTCATGCTCACCGAGGACGCGGCCCGTGCCGCAGAGATCGCCGGCCAGCTCTGCACACTGAACGACCAGCGCCGCGCCACCGAGCGCCGGATCCTCGATCAGGCGTGCGAGGAAGCCGAGCGTCTGGGCATGACCACCGACGACCGGCGGGCCATCGTGCTCGCCCACCCCGACTGGCACCCGGGCGTGGTGGGCATCGTCTGCTCCAGGCTCGTCGAGAAGTTCGGCCGCCCCGCGATCTGCATGCAGACCCAGGAGGGCGAGGAAGGCCCGACCTGCGCCGGCTCCGGCAGGTCCATCGACGGATTCAACCTGCACGGTGCCCTCGCCGCCTGCGCCGCGCACCTGACGACCTTCGGCGGGCACGACATGGCGGCGGGTCTCCGCCTTGACGCGGGGAATCTCGACGCCTTCACCGAGTCCTTCATCGCCCACGCCAATGAGCGCCTCACCCCCGCCGACCTCATCGCGACGATCCACTACGACACCGTCGCGACACTCCCGGAGCTCACCGGCACCACCGTCCGCTCGCTGGCGGGCATGAGCCCCTTCGGGCGGGGCAACCCCCGCGTGAAGCTCCGGCTCGACGGCGTGCGCCTCGCCGAGGCCCCGCGCGTGATGGGCAAGACCGGCGACCACCTCGCCCTCCGCGTCGAGTCGGGCTCGGGCGTCGACCGCGCCGCGATGCGCATCGTCTGCTGGGGCTGGGGCGAGCACGCCCAGCAGCTGCTCTCGGGCTGCACGCTCGATCTCGTCGTGACGCCCAAGCTCAACACGTGGAACGGCAGCACCAAGGTCGAAGCCGAGCTCTGCGACCTGCGCATCCACACCGAGCGCCCGCCCACGCTCGAGGTCGACACCCGCCGGGCAACGGTCGTGCACGCCGGGCACTGAATCTGTGATGGGCTGATGGGCATCCTGCCCGTCCGGCTCAGCCGTCCGTCGGCGCCGTCGCGAAGGTGTCCGCGTCCCGCTCGGGCAGCTTGTCGAGCAGCGCCATCGCCGCCCGGTCCCCCGGTGCGACATCGAGGACGCTGTACAGGACGCCCCGCGCCTCCTCGAATCTTCCAAGGTCCGCCAGCACCAGCGCCCTGAGCGTCAGCGTCTCAGCGTCCTCGCCGCTCGAACGCTCGATCGCGACGAGCGCCGCCTCGGGGTCGCCCTTCACGCGGTGCCAGAGCGCCGTCAGGATCGGGCCCTCGGCGCGCGCCGGCGCGATCGCCCGCACGCGGTCCGCCGCCAGGCCCAGTCTCCGCACATCGCCCACGAGAAAGCACGACCGCCCGAGCCCGATCCAGGCGTCCGCATCCCCAGCCCCGCTGTCCCCCGCGGTCAGGTCGCGGTAGACCTGCCTCGCCTCGAGGGGGCGACCGAGCGCGATCAGGCACATCCCCCGCAAGTGGCGCAGGTCGCGCCGCGCCGCCGCCGCCGCCGCCCCGCCCTCGTTCTCGACCGCCGCCAGCATGCGCGACAGCTCCGCCTCCGCCTCCGCGTACCGCCCCGCAGCGACCTGGGCCGCGACGAGGTCCTCGCGGATCGCCGGGTCATTCGGGGACAGCAGCGCCGCCTCGGTGAAGCGGTCCGCCGCCTCGTCCGCGAGGCCCCGGATCATCGCGATGTGCCCGAGCAGCTGCTTCACCGCCGGCGCGTGATCCGCCACCTGGCTCGCCCGCAGGAAGTCCTCCGCCTCGTCGTACCGGCGCAGGTCGACGAGCATCTCCGCCGCCGCGACGGTGTACTGCGGGTCCATGGGCTCAGCCTGCGCCGCCTCCGCGAAGTGGCTGAACGCAACGCCTGGCTGGCGCAGGCGCTCAGAAACGACGCCGGTGTAATAGTGCGCCTCCGCGTGGACATCGTCGATCTCGAGCGCCCGCCGGAGCGATCCCATCGCCTCGCCCACCCGCCCCTCTTCCAGCAGCACCCGCGCCATCAGCACGTGCGTCGCCGCCACATCGGGCGACATCGAGAGGCTCACCTGCAGCTTCCGCTCCGCCTTCCTCAGCTCACCCGCGAGGAACGCCTGCTCCGCCATCGAGAACTCGGTCGCCGCCTTCAGCGCCGTCATCTTCCGCTCCGCCAGGCTCACGTGCTCCGCGGTGTACTTGCCCTGCCCCGAGCACCCGAGGAGCCCCATCGCCCCGCCCGCGACGACCGCCAGCAACACCCGATGCGCACCCGCCATCACGGACCCCCGTTCAGTTCGCCCGGATCGGTCGGCACCGTCGTGAACAGATCCGCGTTCCCCTCGATCAGCCCCCGCAGAGCCTCGAGCCCGCTCAAGGCATCCCCCGACCCGCCCTCCGACGCCAGCGCTCCGCCCGAAGCGCCCCCGGGCAGCGTCGGCACGCTCGCATCGAGGGTCCGCCCCGCCGCCAGCGTCCGCCCGCCCAGGATCCGCGCCAGGTCGAAGAAGGGCGCGGCCCCCACCGCCAGCGTCGACGGATCGACCCCCGACGTGACATCGAAGGGGTCGTCCGCGTCCACCGCCGATGCCTCGGGCTCACGATCCCGCGCGGGCGCCCGGGGCATCTTCTGCGGCGCCAGGAACCGCTCCGCCTCGCGCTCCAGGATGTCGTCGAACATGCTCCGCGTCGGGAAGCTCGCCGCCCGGTTTGTCAGCGACTCGCGCAGCGCCACCGCGTCCGGCGCCTGCGGGTGCAGCGCCAACGCCCGCTGCACCTTCAGGCGGGCCACCCGGTCGTCGCCCTCGCGCGCCAGACGCTGCGCCTCCACGAGCAACTGCCCCACCTGCCTCTCACGGCTCCAGGGCAGCAGCCCCTGCCGCGCGCCCACCCGGGCGTGATCGATGTACGCGGTCGCCCGCTCCCCCTCGAGCGTCAGCACCCGATCGTTCACGATCGAGGGCGTCACGAGGAAGATGATCTCCGACCGGTTCGTACTGTCGTCGTGCCCACGGAAGGCGGCGCCGATGATCGGCACATCACCGAGGAACGGCACCTGCCGGCGCGTCGCGGTCGTCGTCTCGGTGAAGAGCCCGCCCAGCACCACCGTCTGCCCGTCGCGCACGATCAGGTTCGTCACCAGTTCCGTCGTGTCCTCGTCGGGGATGGTTACCGTCTGGCCCGTCGCGGTCACCGTCGCCCTGGGACGGAAGGTCGACACCTGGGGCTTGAGCTCGAGCCGGATCAGGTTGTCCCGCGTCACGAAGGGCCGCACGTGCAGCTGCGTGCCCGTGTCGAGGAATTCGACCGACTGCGTCGTCGAGGTCTCCGTCGTCGTCGTGTTCAGGAAGCCCACCCGCGTGCCCACCAGCACCCGGGCAGGCTGGCGGTTCAGCGTCAGCAGCTTCGGGTTGCTGACGACCGTGATGTCGGTCACCTCGTCCAGCACCCGCAGGAAGACGCCCACATCCCGGTCGATGATCCCCGCCTTCAGCGTCGCCGGGCCCGCGACATTGCCCACCGTCGTCGAGATCGCACGCCCCCGCCCGTCGTCCGGAACCCGCCCCTGCACCTCGCCGCCCCCGACGATCCGCGTCCCCTGCCCCCCGATCAGCCCGTCCACCGCGTCGAGGGGGCTCAGGAAGCTGTCGAAGTCCAGGTCCGCGATCAGCGAGAAGTCGATGCCGAACGCGTTCGCCTCCGTCAGCGCCGTCTGCAGGATCGTCGCCTCGACCAGCACCTGCGCCGGCCTCGTGTCGAGCCGCTCCACGAGGTTCTCGATCGCGTCCACCCGGTCCGGGTAGTCGTTCACCACCAGGAGCGAGATGCCCGTGTAATTGTCCTTGCCCGTCGGCGTGTCACTCGGGATCGAGAAGTCCGGGCTGGCTCCCGGCGTGGTGATCGTCCCGTCCTCGCTCAGGAGCGGCGCCACGAGCTGAGCCGCGTCGATCGCGTTCAGATAGTCCAGCTCGATGACCCGGCTCACCCGTCGCTGGGCCGCGACACGCATCTGCGCCAGCTGCTGCTGCGTGTACACATAGATGAACCCGTCCCGCTCGATGTACCCGTACCCGTTCACATGCAGCAGGGCGTCGAGCGCCTCGTAGAAGGTCACCCCGTACAGGTCCGCCGTCACCCGCGCATCGATCCCCGACCCCGCCACGATGTTCCGCTGGCTCTGCACGCTCAGCACCTGCAGCACCGCCGCCAGCGACTCGTTCGCGACGTGCACCTCCACAAGCTCGTGCTCGCTCACCGTGATCGCCGACCGCAGCGTCGCAAAGCCGGTCTCGCCCGCTCCGCCCGACGCAGCCCCGCCGCCACCACCCCCACCACCGCCACCGCCGCCCTCCCCGGGCCCGACAGACGACCCGGGCTGCGCCCGGAACATCTGCTCCGCGAGCTGCGTGAAGTCGGGCTGGGCGCCCGCCGGGGCACCGACGACCGCCAGGGCGAACGCGCACAACCGCCACACGCGTTGGGCACGCGCAACAGGCCGGTCTGTTCGATCGCATCGCGCGGGCATCCGGGCCCCCCGTGCTCGTCCCGGGAACACCCCGAGCCGGTCACACACCCCGACTTTCGTCGTTGTGACGCCCCGACTTGCGTCCCACAACCCCTGGGCCACCCACGCAGCCCCCCGCCCACCCGTCCCCCCGGCCCGGACCGACCCGACCGCGCCAACCGTTACAGGCCCAACCCGGGCAACACCCGGCCCGGCGCCGTCAGTCCCGCGGACGCTCGCTGGGCACCGACACACCGTCCTGCGAAGCGCCCTCGACCAGGGGCGACTCGCCCCGCTCGCCCGCGTTGGTCTCCTTGGGATCGGCATAGGCCGACCGGGGCACCGACGATGCCATCCGCAGCTTCGACCAGATCAGCATCCCCGCGAACAGCGCCAGTGTGCACACCCCGATCCAGCGCGGGCCGAACACCCCGTGCCCCTTGGCCTTCGGGCGCACCGCGCCCGCGTACCCGTGCGCGTCCCCGCCCGTTCCGGTGGTGTTCATCTCGTTCGTGCGCACGCCGGCCGCCTCCCTTCAAGGGGTCACCACCAACCCATCGGCCAGACCACACACGAGGGGCCAGATCAACGCCCCGCGATCGAACCGACCCGACGCACCGGGCCCGAGAACCTCAACCCCCGACCGGCGTCATCCGCCCCGTCGCCTCGTCGTACAGCCAGTCCACTCCCACAGCGTCCCCGCCCGTGAGGGGGTTCACCGGCGCCGTTTCGAGGTACCTCTGATCGATGAGCACCCCGAAACTGCTCCCCCGCGCCCCGTCACCGGGGGGCAGGCTCATCTCCGCCAGGGTGGGATAGCGGCCGTTCCGGGCCCGGAAGAGCTCCAGCTGCGCCTCGACCGAAGTCAACTGCGCCTGCACCCCGTTCGCCCGCGCATCCAGCGCGGCGCTCGAGAACTGCGGCGCGATGATCGCCGCGAGCACACCCAAGATCACAAAGATGACCAGGAGCTCGGTCAGCGTGAAGCCACGATCCGTGCAGCGCGTTCGACCCACAGCCCAGAACCTCCGACCCGGCGACGCAGCAGGACCGCTGCGTACCTCGGAGTATCCATCGGCCCATCAAACCCCCCGGTCGAGCCCGGTTCCCGCGCAACAGGACCGCGATGGGCCCTATCAGCAGGCCCCCGGGTCGGCCACCCTGTCTGGGTGGGCCGGGCAAGCCCGACCGTCCGGATAACCCCCGTCAGTTCCCGCGAGCCCCCGGGCGCCGGTCGGCCCGCTCGCCCCCCGCGTCCAGGATCAGGGGGACGAGGTCCGTGTTGGGCAGGTCCAGGGCACCCATGACCGCAGCGGCTGCGGTCGCGACATCCTCGTTGCCCGACCGGGCCAGATCGACGAGCCGGCGGGCGTACCGCGTGGGCAGCAGGTTCCCGAAGCGCTTCGCGGAGTCGCCCAGCTTCTCGAGCATCGCGATCTGCGCCGGGCCGCTCGTGTTCAGGGCCGCGTCCGCGATCGCGGACTGGGTGCGCTCCTCAGCGATGTGGGCGAGCACCTCCGCGACCGCGAGGCGAGCCCCCGCGTCGACCTCGGGCAGGGCCGCCACGAGCTGCTGGGCAGCCGCCGCGACTTCCAGGACGCTGTTCCGCGACACCGCGAGGTCCCGCAGGGCCGCGAGGGCCCGTGCCGCATAGAGATCTGCCTCGCCCTCGGAGATCGCGCCTCCACTGGCCCGCTGCACGAGCTGGGCGACCGCGACGGTGATCTGCTGGCGATCGATCGACCCGCGCCGCGTCTCGATGAGCGTGTCGCGTCCGAACTGCCGGTCCATCGCCTCGAGGTCCTCGGGGGGCACGAGGGCCAGCACCGGGGCCACGCTCACCTTCCGCCCGGCGCGGGCCTGCTCGATCTGCCGGCGCGTCTCTTCAAAGGGCAGCGAGGTCACGACCAGGTCGACCCCGGGCACTTCCGCCAGAGGAGCCCCGAGCCCGGCGAGCCCCGCGTCCGAGGGGGGCAGCACGCTGTACCCCGCGTTCTCGAGGATCCCGCGGAGCCGGTCGTACTCCTCACGATCGCGCCCGGTCAGCACGACCGCGTACAGCTCGCCGGCGCTGCGGATCGCGGATGCCAGGATCGGCACCACCTGCTCCGAACCGCTGAAGGAACTGGTCGGCTGCGCCGCCGCCAGCGCCAGCGCCGCGTCGTACCGCACCCGCCGGTCCGCGTACGCCAGGGCGTCGAGCAGGGGCGACCGCCCCTCCTCGCCGACCGCGACCAGGTTCATCGCCCCCGCGGTCCGCTCGATCGCCGCGATCGCGCGACGGGCCAAGGGGGTGTCCCGAGCATCGAGCGCCCGGGCCAGCACCCGCTGCGCAATCGGGCTGCCCGCTGCGACCGCGAAGTACTCCGCGCCGCGACGATCACCCGAATAGGCGGGGTTCTGGTAGTTCGCCGGCGCGTCGATCTCGCGGGAGTAGTTCGCCGCGATCCACAGCGCGATCGCGTCGGGGGCGTCGGGGCGCTCGCGCAGCACCCGCTCGACCGAACGCATCGCCATCGCCTCGTGGTACACCTGGGTGCGGATCGGGGTCATGATCAGCCCGAGCCCCGCGTCGTAGTTCCACAGGAGCTGGAACTCCTCGCCCGGGAAGCTCGTCAGGTCCGAACGCTCGTCGTAGTACCCCTCCGCCAACTGGAAGAACAGGGCCGACGGATCGAGGGTCGTGTTCCCCCCGAGCGCCTGGGCCGCCCGCTCCGACGCTGCG
This sequence comes from Phycisphaerales bacterium, assembly GCA_036788215.1. Classification (GTDB taxonomy): domain Bacteria; phylum Planctomycetota; class Phycisphaerae; order Phycisphaerales; family UBA1924; genus DAIQNV01. The sequence goes on from DAIQNV010000009.1 coordinate 12,075, forward strand.
CGGACCGCGTCCGAGTCCGTCGTCCGCGCCAGCTCCACCACATAGGGGAGCGCCGTCCGCTGCCCGGACCGCCCCAGGACCGTGACGATGATCTCCTGCTGCGACGGGCTCAGGCTCTTGAGGGCCACCGCGAGCGGGGTCACAGCGTCGCGGCCCATCTCGATGAGCAGCTGCGTCGCCTCCGCCCGCAGCGCGGGCTTGGAGCCATCGAGGACCGCGTCCAGCAGCTGGGGCAGGGCGTACTCGCCCGCCACCTTGAGCCTCTCCTGGCCCAGGAGACGCTGGAGGAGCTGACCTGTCAGCAGGTCGATGCTCTTCGCGATCTCATCGGGGTCCCGGCTCCGGGCCAGCTTCCCCTCGCGGTACAGCGCGTCCATCCGCCCCGCGACATCCTCAAGAGCGTCGATCCGCATCGCCCGTGCCAGGGCCTTGTCGAACCGGTCACGCTCCCGCATCGCGTCGACCAGGTCGACGAACTCGCCCGGGCTGATCCCCGATTCGAGCAGCTGACGCCCGACATCGCTCGCGATGTCGTAATTCGCGATCAGCACAAAGTGGATGAAGTCCGCCAACGCCTGCTCGTTCGAGCGGTCCGGAGCCTCGGGCTGCACAGCCGCGGAGGCGACCGGAGCCAGGACGCCAAGCGGCACACCGACCGCCGTCGCGAGACCCGCGAGGGCGATCAGACTGGACACACAACGCCGACGGACCACTCGCGTCACGGGCACCGCGATTCTCCTGCCTGGTGGCGGCGAGCGGCCGGGTGTCGTCCCGAGGACCGTCGCCGAGGGGGGGCTGCGAGCCGGACGCCGGGCCGGTCACGCGGTCGCAGGGCCCCGAACCGGCACACGGGTACACCCGAGCCGCCGACTCGCGACCAAACGTTCGCGGCCGCCCTGCGGGCGGTCTCGCGGAAAGAGAATGTACCCACCCGCCGCGCGGGGTGTCAACGCGGGCGACTCCGCCCTTCACCCAACCCCGCTAACGGGGGGGGGCAACGGGCCTCCAGCGGACTCCAAGGAAGCACCTCAACGCACGCTGAGCGGCCCCCGGGCGTTCATTCCACCCGTTCCGAGCCCCGGTATAGCCCCGGACGCCCGCCGGATTGAGGCCCGCAACTTCCCGTTTTCGGGCTCTGGCAAGGTCCTGATACCGCCAAATTCGCACGGAATGCGCCGCCTGCACCGTCTGGCGTCAAGAAGCGTCCTCTTTCCGACGATGCACAACGCAACGGTGGGTCGTCCGCGTTGGCAGGGTCCGCCCCGTGCGTAGCTGAGGTTGAGCCGATGCCCCTTGATCGAGATGTACTGACGACCGGTGAGGTGGCGAAGATCTGCAATGTCGCCCCGCGAACGGTCTCCAAGTGGTTCGACTCCGGCCAGCTCAAGGGCTACCGGATCCCCGGATCCAAGGACCGTCGAATCCCGGTCTCCGAACTGCTCCGATTCATGAAGGCCCACGGGATCCCCATGGACGGGATCACGAGCGGCCAGACCCGCGTCCTGATCGCGGACGACGACGCCGAGGTCGTCGAGGTCCTGAAGCGCGTCCTGGGTGAACAGACCAACTACGAGGTCTCGACCGCGACCGGGCTCTTCAAGGCCGGGCTCGAGTGCGAGCGGTTCCGCCCGCACGTCATGCTCCTCGATGTCCACCTCGACGGCGCCGACGGTCGGGCGATCGCCGAACTCGTCCGCTCCGGCGACTCCACCCAGATGACCCGCCTGATCGCGATGTCCGGCAAGCTGACCGATGGCCAGGCCTCGGGCCTCCGCGCCGCGGGCTTCGATGGCTTCCTCAAGAAGCCCTTCCAGGTCCGCCAGGTGATCGACGCGATCGAGAATGTCGCGAGCCTCGCCGCCTGACCCGGATCGACGGACCAGACCGACGAACACGAGACAAGGCCAGCGCCCGCGAACAGCGGGCGTTGTCTTGCGCGACGCTCGCTGCACTCGCCCCGAGCGTCAGCGAGGGGCGGGCGCGATGCCGAGCAAACATCCAATCCCAAGTGAGCGTCCGCGCTCCGATCGGGCGAAACCGAGGCCCCGCGCTGACGCTTGGGGCTGGTACCGCGCGCCTTACTTCGCCTCGCCCATGAACGCCGCGAGGATGTCGCGAGCCGCGGTCAGGTCGCCGGCATCGATCATCTCGGTCACGGTGTGGATGTACCGCGTGCCCACCGTGATGCCGACCGCCCGCGCGCCCGCCGCCGCCTGCTGGGCCGCGGCGCCGTCCTGCCCCCCGGCGGCCAGGATCGACCGCTGGTACTTGATCTTCTTCTTCTTCGCGATCGCCTCGACCTGGTTCACGAGGCTGTAGTCGGAGATGAAGCTGCCATCCTTGATGTGCAGCGCAAAGCCCTCCCCGTGCACCGTCACCCGCTCCGCCTCGGGTACGCCCGGCGTGTCGCAGGCCAGCGTCACGTCGATGCCGATGCCGATGTCGGGCTTGACGGCGTAGCTCGCGGTGCGGGCGCCGCGCAGGCCCACCTCTTCCTGCGTCGTGAAGGCGACCACGACCTCGCACGCGTGCCCGGTCTTGGCCTTGTCGAGGGCCCGGACCGACTCGATGCCCAGCCAGCATGCGACGCGGTTATCAAGCGCCTTGCTGACGATCTTCTTCCCCACCTCGATGCAGGGCTCGTCCATCACGACGTAGTCCCCGATCTTCACCCGCTTCTTCACCTCCGCCGCGTCGAGCCCCAGGTCGACGAAGAACTCCTTCACGTCCGGCACCTTCGTCCGCTCGTCCGGGCTCGAGATGTGGATGGGCCGGCCCCCGGGGTTCATCACCCCCTTGTGGTCCCCGCCCTCGGTCACGACGAGCACCCGCCGGCTGAAGAGGTTCCGCGGGTCGAACCCCCCCGCGTTGTTCAGCCAGACGAACCCCTTGTCATCGATGTGGCGCACATAGAACCCGATCTCGTCCATGTGGCACAGCAGCATCACCACCGGCGCCTCGCCCGTCGAAGCCACCGTCTTCTTCTTGGCGGTCTTCTTCGCGCTCCCGCCGCTCGCCGGGCGCGGGTGCCTCCGGCAGATCAGGCTCCCCAGGGCGTCCGTCTCGATCTCGTCGAAGAGCCCCTTCACCTCACCCGCGATCAAATCCCGCACCCGCTCCTCGCGGCCAGGAATCCCGGGGGTCTCGCACAGACGCTTCAGCAGATCGAAGTTCACGGGGTCGCCTCCTCACCGGTGGCGCGCCACCCACCGAACGGGGCGTGGGGCGCACAGGTCGTCTTTCGGGGCAACCAGCGTAGCATCCCCCGCGTCCGCCCACGGGATCCCACCGAAACCCAACAAGGACACCGCCGGAACGCCCCCATGGCCCACACCTCACCACTCCGAGACCAGCACCTCCAGGCCGAGGCCGACCTCCTTCCCTACGGGCCTATCGACCTCGCGATCGAGCTCGTCGAGTCCTTCGGGGAGGTCGACTTCGAGTACGCCAGCCTCCGCAAGGCCTCCGCCCTGCTCGACCAGCCCCACCGGGGCACCATCGAGATCGTGGGCGAGGACCGCCACGCCTTCCTGCAGTCGATGGTCACCAACGACATCAAGGCCCTCGCCCCGGGCCGCTCCGTCCGCGCCTTCTGGCTCAACCGCAAGGGCCGCATCGTCGCCGATCTCCGCCTCACCGAGCTGGGCGATCGCACGCTCGTCGACCTCGACGCCCACGCGGTCGACGCGACCATCGAATCACTCAACGCCTACATCATCACCGAGGACGTCGAGCTCCGCGACGCCTCCGAGCGCCTCCACCGCCTCGCCCTGCACGGTCCCACCGCCCTCGAGCTCCTCTCCGCCCTCGCGGAGCAGCAGCCCGGCCTCGCCCCCTTGAGCGACCTGACGCACGCCAGCGCCACGCTCGTCACCATCAACGGCGCCGAGGTCATCGTCGAACGCCAGGACTCCGCGGGCGAGATCGGCCTCGAGCTCACGATCGAGACCGACCGCGCCGCCGAGGTCTACCGCCGGCTCGTCGAGGCGGGCTCGCCGGTCAATGGCGAGAACGGGGGCACCCTCGCGGGGCGCGTGAAGCTCCGCCCGATCGGCTGGCTCGCCTACAACACCGCCCGCATCGAGGCCGGCACCCCGCTGTTTAACATTGACTTCTCGACCGAGTCGCTCCCCGCCGAGACCGGCGTCCTGAACGACCGCGTCAGCTTCACCAAGGGCTGCTACCTGGGCCAGGAGGTCGTCGCCCGCATGCACAGCCTGGGCAAGCCCAAGCAGGTCCTCATCGCCCTGAAGCCCGAGGGCGAGAACCTCCGCACGCCCGAGGGCCACCCCCGCCAGCCCCTCGGGGGCTCGCACGTCGTGCTCGCGTCCGACCACGCCGGCGACCCCGTCGGCGTCATCACCAGCAGCACGATCAGCCCGATGCTCGGGGGCGAGCCCATCTGCTTCGCCATCGTGAAGACCAAGCACGCCGACCCCGGCACCGAACTCGCCGTCCCGGCGGAGGGCACCGTCCTCACCGCGAAGGTCCGCGAGTCCCTCGTCTTCCACCGCTCGGTTTCGTGATCACGGTGCCACTATCCGCGCAGCGCGTAGTGCTGAACCGCTACGCCGAAGCCCGCGCGAGCCAAACCGATTGCCTACTGCCCGCTGCCCAATGCTCCGGGCACTTGCGCCCGCTCCGCCTGGCGCACATGGCGTGGCTTGCGCACCTTCTTCGCCAGCCCCACCCACTCCAGCACCTTGATCACGTAGAAGGTCGGGTCCAGCTCCCACCAGCGGTGCTGCGTCGTCGCGCTCGCCGGGTCGTGGTGGTGGTTGTTGTGCCACCCCTCCCCCACCGCGATCAGGCCCACGAGCCAGTTGTTCCGGCTGTTCTCGTCCGTCTCGTAGTTGCGGTAGCCAAACAGGTGCGTGAACGAGTTCACCGACCAGGTGATGTGCCACACCGCCACCGTCCGCACGATCACGCCCCACACCAGGAGGCTCACCGCGTACTGCAGCGCCGTCGCCCAGGTCCCGCCCACGAACCACCCGATGACGCCGCCCGCGACGGTGAACGCAAGGGCGTGGCCCAGGTAGATCCACACCCACAGCCAGGTCTTCTCGAGCTTGAGGTAGAACGGGTCCTGCAGGATGTCCTTCGCGTACTTCCCGTAGACGCTGATGTTGTGCGCCCCCGGGTTCTTCACCACCAGCCAGCCGACATGCGCCCACAGGAAGTTCACCAGGGGCGAGTGCGGGTCCTCCTGGTGGTCGGAGTGATGGTGGTGATACCGATGGATCGCCACCCATTTCGCGGGCGTGTCCTCGGCGCAGCACAGCGCGATCACCACCAGCACCCGCTCGAACCACTTCGGCACCACGAGGCTCCGGTGCGTCAGCAGCCGGTGGTAGCACAGGTTGATCCCCTGCCCGAAGAAGAAAACCCCCACCACCATCGTCACCACGCCCGTCCAGGTGAACGCGTAGGGGACGAACGCCAGGAGCGCCAGCAGGTGGATCACCCCGATCGAGATCGCATAGGGCCACCAGATCGCCCCGGGCACCACCCGGTCCGGCAATGGCAACGCGTCCCGCTCGATCTCGGCGGGGCTGAAGGCCCCGGGCACCTGGATATTGGACATGGTCCCCCTTCGGTCGTCAGACTCGGTCAACGTCCGGAAGTCTACACACCCAACCCCCGCCACCACCACCGACCCGTCCCGAGCCGAACCGAAGCCCACGCAGAGCGCTGAAACTCCGTGGGAACACCCAGCGCCCGCGAGCCTCACGCCCCGTCGATTCCCTCGCCCACAGGCCTGCGGTACACCAGCTCCACGTCGTCCTCCACACGCTTCACCCGAGCCAGCCCGAACCGGCGAGCATCCGTCAGCCTCGTCGCCACCCGCCCGGTCGCCGCCGCGAGGGCGTGCTCGTCCCCCAGCATCGTCGGCGCGAGGTACACCACCGACTCGCAGATCAGGTCCGACTCGAACATCGACCCGAGCAGGCTCGCCCCGCACTCCACCATCACCGTCGCCGCCCCGAACCGCTCCGTGAGCGCCCGCATCAGCATCTCCAGGCGCAGACGCCCGGGGCGCTCGGGGTCCTCGGGCACGCCCAGCACATCCACCCCCGCCGCCTCCAGGTCCGCCACCTTCCGCTCGGTGATCCCCGCGGTCACCAGGCTCTTCGCGCAGGCGACCGCGGTGGGCACCTCCCGCGCCGTCCGCACCAGCTTCGAATCCAGGGGTGTCTCGAGGTCCGCGTCGATCACCACCCGCCGGGGCACCCTCCGCACCCTCACCCCCCGGGGCGTCAGCATCGGGTCATCCGCCAGCACCGTCCCGATCCCGGTCAGCATCACGTCGACCTTGGTCCGAAGCCTGTGCACGCGCCTGCGGCTCCGTTCCCCGCTGATCCACTTGCTCTCGCCCGTCCGGGTCGCGATCCGCCCGTCGATCGTCTGGGCCCATTTCGCGATGACCCAGGGCAGCCCCGTCCGCAGGCGATGCACGAAGGGCACGCTCAGCGCCGCCGCCTCCGCGCTCACGCCGGTGTACGCCACCTCCACGCCCGCCCCCGCCAGCAGCGCCGCCCCGCCCTTCGACACCTCGCCGGGGTCGACCGCCGCGTAGACGACCCGGCGCACCCCCGCCTCCAGCAGAGCCTCGGTGCAGGGGGGCTGCTTGCCGGTGTGGCAGCAGGGCTCCAGCGTCACGAACGCGGTCGCCCCAAGGCAGTCCTCCCCCCGGGCCCGCGCGTTCGCCAGCGCATCCCGCTCCGCGTGCAGCCCGCCCCACACGCGGTGATGCCCCATCCCGATCACCCGCCCGTCCCGCACGAGGACGCACCCCACCAGCGGATTGGGCTCCACCCGGCCCTCCGCCCGCAGGGCCAGCCTCGCCGCGAGGTCCAGCATCCGGCGGGCCTCGATCTCCTCCACCGATGTCAGTTCGACGACGCCCACACGCACCCCTTCACGCCATCCGCACCATCGTGGCCCGCTCCGTGGGCGTCACGATCGTGTGCAGGTCCCGCAGGAACCGCGCCCCGTCCTGACGGTACCCCGCGGTCGGCTTCAACTCCGGGCACCGCCCGCGCCAGTACCGGTTGAACCGTGCCATCGCCAGTTCGCGCACCAGCTTCGCGGTCATGCTCGCCAGCGCCACAGGCAGGTGCCGGTCCTCAGCCTCCGTCTGGAAGAGCACGCCGATCTCCCGCTCCACAGGCCCCCGCACCCGCAGCGTGTAGTGCGTCGCGACCGCCGACCGCGCATCGCACACCGCCTCCGCGTCCGGGAACGCTTCGGACAGCAGGTCCCTGTAGTCCGCCCGCCCCGACTGGCGGTCGCACACGATCCTGAGGTCCGTCCCCGCCTCCGCCTCCCGCGCCACCATCCGCACCAATTCCGCGATGACCCCCGCCGTCACCGCGGCCTTGCTCCCCGCCTCCCGCACCACCCGGTTGAACGCGGTCTCCCCCACCGCGGTGCACCGAAGGCCCATGAGCCTCACCCCGGCCCCCTCCGCCGCCCTGAGCCGGCTGGCCGCGACCGCGACCAGCCCCGGGTCGTTGGCCAAAGGGAGCGCCGTCGGATCCCCCGCGTACCAGGGATGACCTTCCAGGCGGGTCCCCAGGCACGCGAAGAGCCCCTCGTCCGTTTCCGCGTCGTGCCCCCACGCCCTGAGGAACGACAGCACGCCCATCTCGAGGTGCGTCAGGGGGTGCCTGGTCTTCAGCGCGTTCGAGAGCTTCAGCTTCTTGGAGTCTGCCACACAGATCCGTCCCGCGGCCTTCGCGGGGGACCTCGCTACCCAGCGGCTCAGCAACGTCCAGAGGTCCGGCGCCGGGTCCCCGGGTGCCCAGTCCTCCACCCGCAGCACGCACACGGATACGCACAAGGGGCCCAGGAGGGGCCCGTAGCCGGCTTCGTCGATCCCCGCGTACAGGAGCGCCATGCGACCACGGTAAGGCTTCTCGGCCCCCCGCGATGCCCCCTCCCAAACCCCCAAGCGAGATCTCGGACGCCCCGTCGGTCCGAGAGCCGTGCCGGTTGCGGGCTGTGCGGTCGATCGGGCGTGCCCGGAGTGGGTGGGTGGAGCCCCGCGTTCGAGAAGCGTCGGGCGGGCGTCGATGCGAAGGGGGTATCCGGGCCGCGCGGCCCGGGAGTGGTGAGGACGCAGCGCCCCCGATGGGCCGGCTTGTTGCCGGGCCGGGACCTGGGGCGCCCCTGCCGGGGAGGCCCCGAAAGTGAACATCGACACCATCGCCGAGCTTGCCGCCGTCCGTGCCGGGCGCGGCATCATCGTCACCGCGTTCGTTGCATCGTTGGCCGCCGGCTTGGGCGGGTGTGGCTCCACGGGGACCTCGACCGCCAACCGCAACGCGCCGAACAACGCGTTCAACGCGCAGAACTACGCGGCACCGGGCTTCGACCAGGCGAACGTGGAAGGCCTGTACGACCCCGCCTACTACCAGGGCGAGGGTCGGCGCGTGGGCCTGCCCAACCGCTGGGTCAGCGAGGCCCACGACAGCACCATGGAGCTTCAGGCGCTCCGTGCCCAGGCCCAAGCCGACGACATCAACGCCCGCGCCGACGAGCTCGCCAACAGCGCGGAGGCGGACGACACCATCCATGCCGCCCTGAGCCAGCGGGACATCGCGGACGCCGCCGCCCGCCGGATGGAGACCACCTACGACGCCAAGCTGGGCAAGCTCGTCCAGGAAATCGACGCCCAGAAGCTCGCCTTCGAGACCGAGCACCGCAAGAACGAGCGCATCCTCGAGACCCAGATGCGCGAGCACGAGGCCTTCGTCCGCCAGCTCCGCGCCCGGTCGGAGAACTCCTGGGCCACCGCCCTCGCCGAGCACGACAAGATGCTCGCGGAGCGCGACGCGGTCAACGAGCGGGGCAACGCCACCATCGACCAGATGGTCCGCACCGCCGAGATGACCGAGCAGCGCGCCTTCGAGCGCGTCCGCAACCTCCGCGTCGAGAGCAGCTCGATCAGCGACCGCACCACCGCCGAGGTGGGCGAGCTGGACCAGCAGATCCGCACCGCCCGCTCCGAGACCGAGGCCCGCGCCGACGAGCTCCTGCAGCTCGCCCGCACGATCGAGGCCGAGTCGAAGGCCCGCGTGGGCGAGATCTTCGCCCAGGCCGAGTCGCTCGAGAGCGAGGGCGCCGATACCGCATTCCGCCTCAACCTCGTCGAACTCCATGTGGACTACAACGACCAGCTCGAGGAGGCCAACCAGCTCCGCGAGCAGGCGATCCAGCTCGGCCAGAACACCGAGGCCGAGGCCCAGCGCCAGCTCGCCCAGGCTGAGGAGAACCTCGAGCTCGCCCGCGTCATGTTCGAGGAAGCCAAGGAGGGGGTCGCCGCCCGCCTCGCCCAGGCCATGGCCCGCAGCGAGGTCACCGACGCCCGCGCCAACGAGATCGAACGCTCCGCCCGCGCCGCCTTCGTCGCTGCGGAGGTCGAGGCCCGCGTCACCGCTGCCCGCGAGCAGGCGGCCCACCAGCGCGCCCTCGCCCAGAGCGAGTTCGACACCATCCGCGCCGCAGCCCAGGCGGAGGCCCAGCAGGCCGAGGCCAGGCTCCGCGCCCAGATCGCCAAGCAGGCCCAGCGCGGCCGCGTCAACCTCCCGGGCGAGTACAAGGGCCCGCAGATCGACGCCTCCGCCCCCACGCCCGAGCTTGCCCGGGGCGCCCTGAACACCGAGTCGGTCCGCCCCGACCGCGTCGCGGAGTTCCAGATCGCCCTCGCCAGGGCCGCCCAGCTCCGCCTCGAGGCCGACGCCTTCCGCAACGAGGCCCAGGCCACCCACGACGACGAGTTCGCCGACTTCACAATGTGGTGGGAGGCCAAGCGCGCCGGCCACGCGACCACCATCACCGAGATCGAGTCCTTCCAGAAGGAAAACGCCGCTCGCGTCGATGAGCTCCTCGCCCAGGCCGACGGGCTCTCCGCCGCCGCGGAGGCCGCCCGTCGTCGCGCCGAGGCCCACGCCGACAGCGGACGCAAGGAAACCATCGCCCAGGCCTCGCTCCTCCGAGCCGAAGCCCAGGCGGAGGAACGCCGCGCCGCCGCCCGCATCGCCCAGGTCTTCGCCCGGGCCGAGTCCGTCCGGCGCAACGGTCGCGCCATCGTCCGGAATCTTGAGGCCCGCCGGGAGGCCACCCTCCGGCGCGGTACCGCCCAGAGCAAGCAGTTCCTGACCGAGGCCGCGACCCTCGAGCAGAGCGAGCGGGCCAAGCTCGACCAGCTCAACGAGCAGATCGACGCCGCCCGCACCATCCTCGCCGCCGAGCTCCGCCGCCTCGACCAGTCGGCGAGCAGCTACCTCGCGGTCGCCCGCTCGGACTACAACGAGGGCCTCGCGGACGCCGACGCCTCGGAGCGCATCGGGATCGCCAGCGCCGCTGAGCAGAGCGCCGCCCAGATCGCCGAGCGCCGGCGGACCCAGGCCGAGATCGCGTTCTTGACCGACGTCGCCCGGAGCGGGGAGATGATCGCGCAGGCCCGGGTCGACCGCTTCCTCGCCGGTGCCGACGCCGACCTGGGCTTCGCCCAGTCGCAGGACCTCGCCACCCGTGCGGAGATCAACGCGAGCCGCCGCATCGCCGACGCCCAGGTCAGCGAGCGGTACGCCTCCGCCGACGCCCGCGAGCTCAGCGTCCTCGCCCGCTTCGACCGCCGGATGGCCCAGAACGAGTCCAACCGGAACCGCGCCTTCGCCCAGGCCTTCCTGCGGGGCGAGATCCAGCGCACCCACGCGGAGCGGGCTGTCGCTGCGGCCCAGGCCCACCAGGACCTCCTGAACGAGGCGGTCGCCCGCCTCGACCGGGCCCAGCAGCAGTTCAACCAGACCGCCCAGCCCGAGTGGGACACCCGCCTCGCGATGCCGGCCAACTTCACCACCTCGGTGGACCCCGCTTCCCCGAGCAACGGGCAGTTCTACACCAGCCCGAACCGGCCCCAGCCCGAGTTCAACAAGGGCCAGTTCGGCTCGACCTTCGTGATCGCCCCCACCGACTAAGGGCGCGGGAACGAGACCCCGGCCGCCCGCAGGGACGCGGGCCGGCCAACCCGCTCCGGGGGGTCCCGGGGCACCGGGGCTCCCGTCCCGGAAAAGCACACACGGCCCGGGCACCAACGCCCGGGCCGTGTCTTTTTTCGAGCTCCGCCAAAGGGGCTGCGGTCGCCCCCGGGCGGCAAATGCGGATGAGAGGACTCGAACCTCCACGGGGTTTTACCCCCACTAGGACCTGAACCTAGCGCGTCTGCCAATTCCGCCACATCCGCGGCAGGGGAACAGGTTATGCCCGCCGGGGGCGGTTGGCGAGTCGCCCGGGGGGGCGAAGCATGGCGGGCCGGGCCCCGCCCGGTGGGCCAGGGGCCGGCGCTGGCCGGGCGGCGTGTCTTCCCGTTTCCCCGGAGAGAGCTCAGGCCTCCTCGTCCTCCGGAGCGACAGGCACCAGCGGCGCCTTGTTGGGCTTCGGGGCCTTCACCGCCAGCACCGCCTGCCGGATCTCGCTGAAGAGGTCCTGGTTCTCCCGGATGAAGTCCTTGGCCCGCTCGCGCCCCTGGCCCAGGCGCAGCTCGCCATAGCTGAACCAAGCGCCCGACTTCTGGCAGACGCCCGCCTCGACCGCGAGGTCGATCAGGTCGCCCGTGGCGCTGATCCCCTCGTTGAACATGATGTCGAACTCCGCCTGCCGGAAGGGCGGGGCGACCTTGTTCTTCACCACCTTGGCCCGCACGCGGTTGCCGACGTTGTCCTCGCCGTCCTTGATCGCGCCGGTCCGCCGGATGTCGATGCGCACCGAGCTGTAGAACTTGAGCGCCCGCCCGCCCGGCGTCGTCTCCGGGCTGCCGAACATGACGCCGATCTTCTCGCGGATCTGGTTGATGAAGATGACCGTCGCCTGGGAGCGGGCGATCACGCCCGTCAGCTTCCGCATCGCCTGGCTCATCAGGCGGGCCTGCAGGCCCACGTGCGTGTCGCCCATCTCGCCCTCGATCTCCGCCCTCGGGATCAGGGCCGCCACGGAGTCGATCACGATCACATCGACCGCGTTGGACCGGACGAGCAATTCGCAGATATCGAGCGCCTGCTCGCCCGTGTCGGGCTGGCTGACGAGCAGGTCGTCGATGTTCACGCCGATCCGCCGCGCCCACGAGGGGTCGAGGGCGTGCTCCGCGTCGATGAACGCCGCCACCCCGCCGGTCTTCTGCGCGTTCGCAGCGACCGTCAGCGCCAGCGTCGTCTTGCCCGAGCTCTCCGGGCCGAACACCTCGACGATGCGACCCTTCGGGATCCCCCGCCCGCCCAGGGCGAGGTCGAGGGAGAGCGTGCCGGTCGAGATGCCCGGGATGGCGAGGTACGCGTCCTCGTCCAGACGCATGATCGAGCCCTTGCCATAGGACTTCTCGATCTGCCCCACGACGCGCCCGATCGCCTGCAACTTGGCGGGGTCACGCTCCGGGGCGGCCTTGGCGGTCGCCTGGGCGGTGGGCTTGGTTTCGCTTGTGGGGGTCGCTTCGGAGCCGTCCGCCTTGGCCTCGACCTGCTGGTCGGCCTTGCCGGACTTGCTGGTGGACTTGGAGTCGGACTTGGAAGCGACTGCAGAGGAACCGCGGGCCATGGGTGGCCATCCTTTCTAACTGGCGTACGGGGCCTCGGGCGATCTTGGAAGAGCGAAAGACCCAAATCGCAAATCACCAAATGGCCAAAGGGAAGCCGCGAGCGACCCACCTTGGATATCTGGCCCTTTGCCGATGTGGAGCTTTGCTCCCTCCTCAGCCTTGCGGGCGCACGCGGGCCGACGCGTGGCGGGGCCCGGCCTCAGTGGCGGACACACCGGCTGGGGACGGCGTCGGACGCAAGCCCAGCGACCCAAACATACATAGATCCACAACCTGTGTCAATGGTCGGGGGGCGGTCGGGCCACATTTTGTGGTCGGCCCTCCCGGGACCCGCCGCGGGCCCCATTCGGTAACCCATTCAAAGCCCGGGGTTTAGGGCGACGGGGCCACCTCAGCAGCCCGACGCAAAATCCCGTCGTACCAGGCGTCCAGGTCCTGCTTGAGCTTCTGCAGGCTGGGCAGGTGCACGTACATCATGTGCCCGGACTCGTAGTACCGCGTCTCGATGTTCCCCCGCAGCTCCGGGGGCAGCATCAGCTGGCTCATCGTGTAATCCGCCGCCAGGTAAGGCGTCGCCAGGTCGTACAGGCCCGACGCCAGGAAGACCTTCATCTCGGGCTGGCGCGTCATCGCCGCCCGCATGTCCTCGCCCGTGTTCGTGTAGCGGTTGTCTCCCACACGCGCGTACGACCAGGGCCAGACCTTCCCGGTCAGGATCTCGTAGGGCAGGTCCGTCTCGTACCCCACCGCCTCCCGCAGGTACGCGTTCAGGGACGCGGTGTAGATGGGCAGGATCGCCGCGTAGCTCGCGTCGAACTCGTACCGCTCCCCCGCGTCGTCCCGGTCCCGCGCCGTGAACCGCGAATCCAGCCGCCCCACCGTCAGACCCTGCTCGCGCAGGAGCTCCTTGGCGAACCGGCTCAGGGGCACCCGCAGTCGGCTGCGGATGATGAACTCCTCGCTCAACCCCGTGTACCGGCTCAGGCGCTGCGCCACGCGCCGGTACTCCTCCTCCCCGATCGTGTCGCCCTTCAGGAGCGCCGTCGCGTACTCCCCCATCGCGAACTGCTCCGCCTCGCCCAAGACCTCGGGCAGCGACCGCTGCATCATCCCGGTGTCGAGCGCCCCGTGAAAGCGCGCCGTCGCGGTGTAGCTGGGCAGGATCAGGATGTAGGGCAGGTCGTTCCCGATATCGAAGCGGATCGTCTGGAAGTTCAGCACCGCCGAGACCAGCAGAACCCCGTTCAGACTGATCCCGTGGTTCTCGAAGAGCTCGAGGCTCAGCCCCGCCGCCCGCGTCGTCCCGTAGCTCTCACCCGCGATGAACCGCGGGCTCCGCCACCGCTCCTCACGCGTCAGGAAGAGACGGATGAACTCCGCCACCGTGTCGATGTCCGGCTCCACGCCGTGGAAATCGCGAGGGTTGACCTCGCCCTCTGCACGGCTATACCCCGTCGACACCGGGTCGATGAAGACGAAGTCCGACTTGTCCAGCAGGCTGTACTGGTTCGGCACCACGCCGAACGGCCCGGGCCCGGGGCGCCCGAAGTCATCGACATGCTGCACACGCCTGGGCCCGAAGACGCCCAGGTGCAGCCACACGCTGCTGCTCCCGGGCCCCCCGTTGAAGCTGAAGGTGATCGCCCGGTCCTTCGCGTCGTGGAAGGGGAACACGCGATCGAGCGCCACCCCCCGCTCCAGCGTCAGGCGCGCGATCGCGGTGATCGCCTCGTCCCCGCCCTCGGTCGTCCGCACGCGATCAAAGACCGCGAGCGCCTCCTCACCCAGCACCGCCTCCACCCGCACGCGGAAGTCCGCGTAGGGCAGCTCCTCGTCGAGCGCCCGGTACGAGGTGTAGAACATGCTCGCCGCCGGCTCCCCCTCCTTCGCATGGTCACCGGGCGTGGCGATCGTCAGTGTCCCCGCCATCACGAGGTAGTGCACCTCCTCGCCATTGATCGTCACCTTCTCGTACGCGATCCCGGGCCGATCCGGGCGAACCTGGATCGCGGGGGCCCCGGGCTTCGGGTCCGTCTCATCGGGCTGAGCCAGCGCAACCGGCGACCAGGGCAGGACGAGGGCAACGAGCAGCAGGAGGGCATGGATTCGCATGCCCACAGCCTACACGCGTACGCTGGGTCCATGGCAACCACGACCAAGCCGGCCCGCCCCGCCCCAACCACCCCCAACACCCGCCTCTCTCCGGGGGAGGTCCTCGCGGAGGTCACCCAGCAGGAGGCCACCATCCGCCAGGGCGGGGGCCCGAAGGCCATCGCCCGCCAGCACGAAAAAGGCCGCCTCACCGCACGCGAACGCGTCGCCAGACTCGTCGACCCGGAGGGCTTCTTCCAGGAGTTCGGCCTCTGGGCAGCCTTCAACATGTACGCCGAGCACGGGGGCGCCCCCGCCGCCGGCGTCGTCACCGGCGTCGGCCCCATCCATGGCCGCCCGCACATGATCATCGCCAACGACGCCACCGTGAAGGCCGGCGCGTTCTTCCCCATGACCTGCAAGAAGATCATCCGCGCCCAGCACATCGCCCGGATGGCCCGCCTTCCCCTCGTCTACCTCGTCGACTCCGCCGGCGTCTACCTCCCCCTCCAGGAAGACGTCTTCCCCGACACCGATGACTTCGGCCGCATCTTCTACCTCAACAGCGTCCTCTCCGCCGAGGGCATCCCCCAGACCGCCGCCATCATGGGCAACTGCGTCGCCGGCGGGGGCTACCTCCCCGTCCTCTGCGACACACTCCTCATGACCGAGGGCTCGGGGCTCTACCTCGCCGGACCCGCCCTCGTCAAAGCCGCCATAGGCCAGACCGTCACCGACGAGGAACTCGGCGGAGCCACCATGCACGCCGCCATCAGCGGCACCATCGACTTCAAGGAAAAGGACGACGAGGCCTGCCTGCATCGCCTGCGGGAGGTGCTGGGGAAGCGGGAAGAGACGAAGAGACCGAGAGACGAAGACACGAAGCCCGGCGTCCCCGGCCCCGTCGCCGACCCCGCCACCATCCTCAACACCTTCTCCGACACCCCGGGCCAGCAGTACGACACCCTCGACATCATCGCCCGCATCGTCGACAGCCGCGCCGCGCCCAACGCCGAGGGCCACGAGTCCCTCGCCCCCGACTTCGACGAGTACAAGGCCGACTATGGCCAGTCCCTCGTCTGCGGATACGCCCGCATCGGGGGCTCCCCCGTCGGCATCGTCGCCAACCAGGGCAAGCTCACCCAGCGCCAGCAGCCCGGGGGCAAGGCCGGCCCCACCACCGCCGCCGCCATGCCCCGCGTCATCTACGACGACGCGGCCGACAAGGCCGCCCGCTTCATCATGGACTGCAACCAGCGCAAGATCCCCCTGGTCTTCCTCCACGACACCACGGGCTTCATGGTCGGGCGCGACTCCGAGCAGGCCGGCATCATCCGCGCCGGCGCCAAGCTCGTCAACGCCATGTCCAACTCCGTCGTCCCCAAGATCGTCGTCATCATGGGGGGCAGCTACGGCGCCGGAAACTACGCCATGTGCGGCCGCGCCTTCGAGCCCTTCATCACCCTCGCCTGGCCCAACGCCAAGTGTTCGGTGATGGGCGCCGCCCAGGCCTCCGGCACCCTCGCCATGATCGAGGCCAAGAGCCGCGAGCGCAAGGGCGAGGAGATCGACGCCGAAACCCGCGACGCCATCCTCGCCGCCGTCCGCGCCGGCTACGAGGAACAGCAGGACATCCGCCACGCCGCCAGCCGGGGGTGGGTGGACCGCCTCATCGACCCGCGCGAAACCAGGACCGAACTCATCGCCGCCCTCGAAGCCGCCATCAACTGGGACCTCTCCCGCGACTTCAAGACCGGCGTCCTGCAAACCTGACGCGCGCCGCGAGCCGCATGCCCGGTGCCGCTGACCCGGCTCTGCGGGTCAGTGCAGATCGCGCGCCGGCCCGCCACCCCCACTGCCCATTGCCCAACCTCACGGATACTCCGAAAACCCAACCCCCTCCATCCACGGCGCATAGTTCGCGTTCCGGCCCGCAGAGCTCGTATAGATCGGCCGGTTCACCTGGTCGTAGCTCAAGGTCCGCACCGTCCGCTTGCTCTCGTAGAACCGCGTGCACGCGTCGTCCCACTCCAGCCCCAGGAACTCGATGATCCGCGGAAACTGCGTCTCGGGGTCCCGCACCAGCTCCTCGTACCGCACCTCCAGGATCGGCACGTCCAGCGTCTCCTCCCAGTGCCGCATCATCCGACGGCTCTGCTCCCAGGCGGGCGCGATCCACTCGAACCGCGTCGTCCACGGGTGCACCGCGTGGTTGAACCCCCCCATGAAGCAGCTCACCGCCACGTCCCGCGGGTCCCGCACCGCGTGGATGATCCGCGTCTTCGGGAACAACCTGGCGATCAGCCCCACCAGCTTGTTGTTGCCCAGTGCCTTGTTCACCACGCGCTCCGCGCCCGCCGGCGCCCGCTTCTCAAGGTCCTTCACGTAGTCCCGCGCCACCTTCGTCCACCGGTGCTCGTTGAACGACCCGAAGCACGCCGGGGGCTCCTTCTCCGGGTCGTACGCCAGGCTCAGCTGCTTCGCGAAGTTCTCCACGAACGCCAGCTCGCCCACCCCCGCCGCCTTCGGGTGCGCATCGATGATCTGGTCGATCAGGCTCGTCCCCGACCGGGGCATCCCCGCCACGAACACCGGCAGCTCGCTGTCGCACTTGGCCAGCGGAAACCGCTCCATGTGCTCCTTCGACCAGATCTCGATCAGCGTCGACACCTGCTGCTCGTAGATCTCCGGGCTGAACTCCAGCTCCCCGATCCGGTTCGCCCCCCGCGCCGCCTCCACAGCGTCCGCGTACCGCTTGCTCCGGTCGCACGCCTTCGCCTTCAGGTGCAGCGACACCCGCCGCAGGTTGTCATCGGGCGATTGCCCGAGCAGCCCGTCCACCTCCGCGATCGCCCGCTCGTACTCCTTCGCGTGCACCAGCAGCTTCGCCCACTCGAACCGCACCGGCGCCGGCGCCGGCTTCCCGTCCGACTCGTACCGCTCCACCAGGGGGCCGATCACCGCCCGAGCCTCGTCGAACCGCCCGCCCTCCTCGAGCGCCCCCCCGCGGATCACCTTCGCCATCTCGATGTCGGGCCGCACCGCCAGCACGCGGTCGCACGACGCCAGGCACGCGTCCGTCTCCCCCGCGATCCGCTGCATCCGCGCCAGCAGCAGCCGCGCATCCACGTGGTCGAACACCCGCAGAGACCGCTTCGCCAACTCCATCGCCTTCACGATGTTCATCTGCCGCTCAGCGACCAGCCCCAGCAGGAACAACGCCTCCGGGTCCTGACGCGTCCCCACGCTCAGGGGCTCCAGCAGCTCAGCCGCTTCCTTCAGCTTCTTGTCCGCGATCAGCCCCCGAGCATCGTTGATCGCCCGCTGCCGCTTCTCGGTCATCCAGGGAGCCCGCCGCGCACCCCCGCCCCCGCTACCCCCCTGAAGACCACCGGGCGCCCCACCGGGCACCACCGCCCCGCCCGCTCCCCCCGCCTGACCGAGAAGCCCACCGGGCCCCGCCGGCTTCAACTCGTTCGGTCGCTTCGCCCCGTCCTTGCCCATGCACCACCTCATCCGCCAGCACGCAGCCCGAGCCCTCCCGAACCGCCTCAGTCCATGAAAAAACCGTGCCCGCGTCAACGGGCACGGCTATATCGACCATAGGACGCACAAACTGTGCGGAAATTACCGGCGACGACGGACCGCCACGATGCCCGCGGCACCCAGCAGGCCCAGCACGCCCGGAGCCGGGACCAGCGTCGCGCTCGCGAACGCCGAGGTGTCCTGCGACGAGGTGGCGACCAGGTTGATGCCGTAGTTGATGCCGGCGATCAGGTTCACCGAGGCGGTGCCCGCGGTGAAGGGGTCGGTCGAGAAGACCGAAACGCCGCCGTTGGTCCAGTCCACGATCGAGATCCGGCCGAGCGGGCCGAACCCACCCTCGCCCGTGAAGTCCCAGGCCAGGTTCAGCACGCCGTCCAGCGTGACGCTCAGGTAGCCGTACGCCTGGGCGAACGCGCCGCCGAGGGAGTCGGTGTTGCCGAAGCCGTCCGACATCGCCATCAGCATGTTGCTGCCGATCGAAGCCGAGCCGGAGCCGTAGGCCGACGACACCGAGTAGCTGTCGCCGAAACCACCGTTGACGCTCTGCCCACCAATGTTGCCCACGGTGTAGTAGTCGTACACATACGCCCCGAGGATCGTGTCGGCGTAGGGCGGGATGTTCCCGGGGAGCGTGAACTCCTGGGCCATCGCGTTGCCCATACCGGCAGCCATCAGGGCACCACCAAAGAGGCACTTCGTCGTCGTCTTCATTTGGACTCTCCTCAACTATGTTGCGGTTGTCATGTCCCGCGAACCGTTTCCGGAACGCGGCTTGTCTCTCAGGGGCCCGATAGACCCCAAGGCGCAGTCGCCAAGCCACCGACGCCCGGCAGTGCCGGCACGAGGCAACATCCGCAAAGCCCGCATCAGGCCCCGCTGGAATACCCACCACGATGTCACGGGAGGACCGTCTCTCTCTAGCCGCTCCCAAGCACCACGAGAATAGCGACATGGGCCTCAGCGGCAACCCCGGCAAACAAACTCCGCTACCTTTGGCCCAGTTTCAGGTGCGTTTCAGGCGGTGCCCGGTCCGATTTGCCCGCGCACCCGGGAATATGCCTAGGCCGATCGACCCAAAGCCCGCCCCCGCACGGTCCGATACCCTTTGCCCATGCAGAAGAGCCTCACCCTCGCCGCCCTCTCCCTCGCCGCTCTCACCCTCCCGGGATGCATCGCCTGGGAGATCCGTGATCAGGTTACCGACGTGAACCAGCGCCTCGAACGCCTCGACGCAAGGCTCGACACCGTCGAGGACATCAACAACAAACTCGAGACGATCGACGCCTCGCTCAAGTCGATCGACACCACCCTCAGTTCCGTCGACACCACGCTGGGCACCATCGACAAGACCCTCGCCAGCCTCGACACCCACCTCGCCGCCCTCCGCACCACCCTGCGGAGCATCGACAAGACCATCCCCTTCCTCAAGCTGGGCGACGACGGGGAGGACGAGCCCACGACAGCTGCGGAACGCGCCGAGCAGGAAGCCGAAGCCCAGTCCGAGCAGGATCAGTCCGTCACTCCGCCCGCCAGCGAGCCCGAATGACTCACCAGCCCCAGCTCCCCGCGATCCCCTTGAACGGGCCGGACACCTCCCGCGTGATCCACCCGCTGTAGAACCCGCCGGGCTGGGGCACCACCCGCTCCCCATCGACAAAGCACCCGTCGCGATCGCCCTCACCCCCGCGCTCCATCGCCCCGGCGTAGAAGCTCACGAACCCCGCGATCGGCTCGAAGCCAGGCGTCGGATCGTCGTAGGAGAACGCCGCCGCGGGCGCCAGCCGCTCGCCCACCACCACATCGAAGTACCGCGCCCACCCCTTCCACTCGCACGCCGTCGGGCGCCGCTCGCTCTCCACCAGCACCCCGGAAGCCACATCACCCGGGGGCACGAACACCACCGGCGGATGGCTCGTCTCAAGGACGCGATACGCCCCCACCGTCCGCACGATCTCCCGACCGCCGAACACGATCACGACCTCTCGGGGCTCGCGCTCGAGCGCCGGAGGCCTGGGAAAGTCCCACACGCTCCGCTGCCCGGGCCCGGGCTTCGCAGGCTTCGGTCGACCGAGGAATGCCATACACGCGGATTCGACCCCCGCCCCCGGTACGATGCAGCCATGCCGCGCATCGTCCGCATCACCGAGGTCTCCCCGCGCGACGGGCTCCAGAACGAGCCCGCCCGCGTCCCGACGGACCAGAAGGCCGCCCTCGTCCGCGCCTGCGCCGCGTCCGGGGCGGATGAGGTCGAGATCACGAGCTTCGTCAGCCCGAAGTGGATCCCACAACTGGGCGACGCCTCCGAGCTCTGCGCGCTCCTCACCGGCGACAAGCCCGAGGGCGTCGTCTACTCCGCGCTCGTCCCCAACGAAGAGGGCATGCAGCGCCTCCTCGAGGCCAACCGGGCCGCCGACCGCGCGGGCCAGGAAACCCTCATCGACAAGGCCTCGGTCTTCACCGCCGCCAGCGAGACCTTCAGCCGGAAAAACACCAACGCCACCATCGCCGAAGCCATCGAACGCTTCCACCCCGTCCGCGAACTCGCCACCGCCCATGGCCTCAGGCTCCGCGCCTACATCTCCTGCGTCATCGCCTGCCCCTTCGAGGGCCCCATCGAGCCCGCCGCTGTCGCGGAAGTCGCCGCGAGGCTCGTGGAACTCGGCGCCGACGAGATCGACCTGGGCGACACCATCGGCGCAGGCGACGCCGACACCACCGCCGCCATGCTCGAGTATGTCCGCGCCGAACTGGGCCCGGACTGGTTCACCCCCGACCGCCTCACCCTCCATCTGCACGACACCTTCGCCCGCGCCCCCGACTGCGTCCGCGCCGCCCTCGACCTGGGCCTCCGCTCCTTCGACGCCTCAGCCGCAGGCCTCGGGGGCTGCCCCTACGCCGGCACACGGGACAATCCCGCCCCGGGCAACATCGCCACCAGCACCCTCATGCGCACCGTCGAACAGGCCGGCTACGAAACCAACCTCGACCACCCCCAACTCATGCGCACCGAAACCCTCGCCAACACCATCATCAACGAAGCAAGGACCGCCTAGCTCCTAGGCCGGGTGCCGTGGCCCCGCGAGCGCCAGCGAGCTAGGTCACGAACGATCAACCCAGCATGATCCAGGTCACCGACAACAACACCCTCCGCACCGTCACGCTCAACCGCCCGGACAAGCGCAACGCGCTCACCCCGGACATGCTCCGCCAACTCGCCGCCGCCTTCGACATCACCGACGCCACCCGCGCCGTCGCGGTCCTCGGCGCCGGCAAGACCTTCTGCGCAGGCTTCGACCTCAAGTCCGAACCCCCCACCCAGGACCACGCCCTCCTCCGCGCCCAACTCAACGCCCTCGCGACCGCCATCATCGCGATGCGCACCTGCCCCGCCCCGGTCGTCCTGGGCGTCCACGGCGCCGCGGTCGCCGGGGGGTGCGCCCTCCTGGGCGGCGCCGATGTCGTCATCGCCGAGCCCTCCGCCAAGCTGGGCTACCCCGTCGTCCGCCTGGGCATCTCGCCCGCTGTGAGCTGCCCCTTTCTGCACGGCGCGGTCGCGGGGCGCGCCCGCGCGATCACGCTCGACCCCGCCCTGATTTCCGGGAAACGTGCCCGGGAAATCGGTCTCGTGCACGATCTCGCGGAAACCAGTTCCCCGGACGCGCCCGGGGAAACGGTTGCCCGGAAAACGCTCCGGGAAGCGCACGCGATCGCCAGCAAGCCGGGCGACGGCGCCCGCGCCACCAAGGCCTGGACCCTCCGCATAGAGAACCTCGACGCCGGTACCATCGCGCAAGGTCTTTCAGCATCCCTCGATGCGCTCGGCCCCGATACCGTGGCCCGCATCCAGCAGGAGATCTTCGGCCCATGAACGACGCCGCCACGCTGCAGATCGACGGGCCCACCGCCAGGCTCACTCTCAATCGGCCCGACCAGCGCAACGCCCTGTCCACAAGCATCTTGGAATCACTGCACACATGCCTGGACACGCTCAAGCAGCACCCCGAAGTGGTTGTCACAGTCCTCACCGGCGCCGGCAAAGCCTTCTGCGCCGGCATGGATCTCAAGGAGATCGTCGTCGACGCCGACGCCGGGGGCTCCGGCGATAAAGACCTGCCCCGCAGACTCTTAACCTCACTCGCCGAACTCACCCTCCGCATCCGTGCGCTCCCCAGCGTCACCGTCGCGTCCATCAACGGCGCCGCGGTCGGCGGCGGCTGCGGCCTCGCCTGCGTCTGCGACCTCGCGGTGACCCATGCGGATGCTCGCCTGGGGTTTCCCGAGGTGGACCTGGGGTTGTGCCCCGCGGTGGTGGCGCCGTGGCTGGTGCGCAAACTCGGGCCCGGGCCGGCGCGGGCGGTGCTGTTGCGCGGGGGGGTGATGATGGGGTCGGAGGCGTACGAGCGGGGGATCGTGGACCACCTGGCGGAGGACCGCGAGCACCTGGTCGCGGTGGTGAACGATCTCGTCGAACGCCTGGAGACGGGCGGGCGCGAGGCGCTCGCGGCTACGAAGGGCCTGCTCAACCGGATCGACGGGTCGGAGGATCGGAGGATCGTCCTCGACGGTGCTGAGTTGAGTGCTCGGATGGTGCTGACCGAGCACGCGCAAGCTGTGCTCAGGGCTCGACTGAAGTGAGGGCGTAGGCTCGCGACAGGAGGTCACGATGGCGATCGAACCCTTGCCCATGGAACAGACCGACGATGGGGTGTGCACCGTGCTGCTGGAGCAGCCCGGAAAGCCTGTGGTGGTGCTGGATCTCGATTTGATCCAGCGGCTGGAGGCGGCGCTGCGGGCGCTGCCCCGGGAGGCCACGGGGATGGTGCTCGCGTCGGCGTCCGAGCGCGTGTTCGTCGCTGGGGCCGATCTGAAGGCGATTCAGGCGATGGGGGACACGGAGCTCGACCACTACTTGGCGTACGGGTCGCTCGTTTTCGGCCTGATCACGGATCTGCCCTACCCGACCGCCGCGGCGATCAACGGCGCAGCGCTCGGGGGCGGCCTGGAACTCGCGATGCACTGCGACGGGCTCATTGGGTCTCCGAGCGCTGCGGGTAAGCCTTACCCGGTGGGGTTGCCGGAGGCCGGGCTTTCCATCTGCCCGGGTTGGGGCGGGACAAACCTGCTGCCGGCACGCGTCCACGCAATGGAGGCGATCCGGCGCACCGCGACCGGGCGGCCCTACACCTACGACGAAGCGGCGGAGGCGGGGCTGTTCGACCGGGTGGCGGAGCCCGCCAAGCTGCGGGCGGTGGCGCGGGCGTGGGTGCTGGAGCAGGACCGGATGGGGGACCGGGGGCGGGACGGGCAGCCCAAGTGGTGGGTTGGGCGGCCCAGCCGAGCGGCGAGCACGCTGACGGCTCTGGACGCGGTGCGCGGGGAACTCCAGGGGACCGGGCCCGGGGACGCGGTGATCGAGTGCGTGGACACGGGGCTGACGAAGGGGTGGCCCGAGGCGTTGGCGGCGGAGCGGCGGCACCTGATCCGCCTGCGGGGGGAGCCGGCGGGTCGGGAGGCGATCGCGGGGTTTTTGAGCAAGGGGAAGGGGTGAGGGGGGGCTCGACCCGCGTAGCGGGTCGTGTGGGAGATCGAGCGGTAGGTACCTGACCGCGAGACACTTGTCGACGATTTCATGTCCGGTGTTCGTGGTCTAGCTCGCTGGTGCTCGCGAGACCACGGCACCCGGGGGGTGAGACTACGGCGCTCGACGCGCGGCTCGGGGATCGGTGGGGCGTTCGCACTGACCCGCAGAGCCGGGTCAGTGGCACCGGGGGCATTTTTTTCGGACGCGGGTCGGGTGTGGGGGATTGGGATTGTGAAGAGGGCGCTTGGGGCATCCGGTGGGCGGGATGGGCGAAACTGTGGTGCTACAGTGTGCGTGCCGTGGCGCGGGAGTTCAGGCTGTTTGCCTGTTCTCGTGGGTTCGGCGGGTAGATCAATGGTTCGGGCCCGGGGGCGTCCTCGGCTCCTTTCGGGGGGCGGGCGGCGAAGGGCCCTGAGTTGGAAGGATCGGGGACGACGATGGCTGACCTGAAGTCGATCAAGGGTGTGTCGGAGCGTGACCGGAAGATGATCGAGGACGCGGAGACGCTGCTCGGTCCTGAGCCCGGTGAGCTCGGCATCGTGAAGAACTACTTCTGGGGCCGGATCCGCAGCGATCTCCTGTTCCCGTATTTCGACGTGGCGAAGGAGCGGCCCGAGGAGACGGCGGAGTGTGACCGTCTCTTGGCGGAGCTCGAGGACTACCTGAAGAACGAGCATCCTTCGATCCAGATCGACCAGGACCAGTACATCCCGGAGTGGGCCCTGAAACGGCTGTTCGACCTGGGCGTCCTCGGGATGACGATCGGCAAGGAGTACGGCGGGCTGGGGATGGGGATCACCAGCTACAACCGGGTGCTGGAGCTGATCGGCAAGTACTGCGGGTCGACGGCGGTGGTGGTGTCGGCGCACCAGTCGATCGGGTGCAAGGCGCTGATGCTGTTCGGGACGGAGCAGCAGAAGAAGGAGTGGCTGCCGAAGCTGGCGCGGGAGTGGCTGAGCGCGTTCTGCCTTTCCGAGCCGAACGTGGGCTGCGACGCGGGCGGTCAGGAGACGCGGTGCGAGGTGTCGGAAGACGGCGAGCACTTCATCCTGAACGGCGAGAAGAAGTGGGCGACCTCGGGTGCGATCTCGGGGCTGTTCACGGTGATGGCCAAGCAGAAGATGGCGGACGGGAAGGACAAGGTCACGGCGCTGGTGTGCATGCCGGACATGCCCGGGATCAACATCTTCTCGAAGAACCGGAGCAAGTGCGGCATCCGCGGGACGTGGCAGGCGCGGATCACCTTTGACAATGTGAAGGTGCCCCGGAGCCACCTCCTGCACAAGGAGGGCAAGGGGCTGAACGTGGCCCTGACCTGCCTGAACTACGGGCGGTGCACGCTCTCCGCGGGGATGCTGGGCGGGGCGCGGCGTGCGATGGACCAGGGGATCAAGTGGGCTCGGACGCGGTACCAGTTCCAGCGGCCTCTGTCCGACTTCGACCTGGTGAAGCAGAAGATCGCGCGGATGAGCGCGTACTGCTACGCGATGGACAGCATGCTGTACGCGACGACCGGGTTCCTCGACCGGGGTGACGAGGACATCATGGTCGAGACGGCGATCTGCAAGACCTTCTGCAGCGAGATGGGCTGGCGGGTCGTGAACGACGCGATGCAGATCTTGGGCGGCGAGTCGTACATGACGGAGAACGAGGTGGAGCGGATCTTCCGCGACAGCCGCATCAACACGATCGTGGAGGGCGCGAACGAGGTGATGCAGGCGTTCGTGTTCGCGTACGGGGGGAAGCAGCTCGCGGAGAAGCTTCTCGGGCTGAAGGACGCTGCGGAGAAGTTCCAGATCTCGCTGAATGTCGTGCGGGCGGGCGTGCCGGTGGCGACGGAGGTGCTGCTGGGCATTCGCAGGCGGGCGCCGCAGATTTCGGGGCTGCACCCGAGCCTCGTCGGGCAGGGCGAGCGGATGGCGAAGCTGGTGAGCGAACTGACCTACCAGTTCAAGGCGTCGAGCAAGCGGTTCGACGCGGAGATCGTGACGCGGCAGTGCGTGCAGGCGCGGATCGCGGACGCGGCGATCTACATCCACGCGTGGGCGTGCACGTTGAGCCGGCTGGATAAGGACATCCGGGACGGGCACGGGGGCGCGGAGTTCGAGCGGAACAAGGCGGCGGCCCTGCATTTCTTTGACATGGCCGAGCTCGAGATCAACAGGGCGTTCCGCGAGCTGTACGAGAACGCGGACGACAGCATGTTCAAGGCTGCGGAGTCGGCGATCGCGGTTTCGGATGCGCAGCCGGCGAGCGACTTCGTGATTCCGGAGCGGACACCCACGGACCTCCTCGGGAAGGGTCACGAGCCGAACCAGGAGGCGATCAAGCAGTTCCCCGGGACGAGCGGGCGGTACGTGCACGGGGGCACGGGTCGCGAGCAGATGGAAGAGACGGCGCAGGGGGGCTGATGGCCCCTGTGTGGCGGGCGCGGGGAGGCCCGCTTTGACCTAGAATAGTGCGGCCCGGGGCGCGGGCGTCCCGGGCCGTCTTTGTCTCCGGGCGTGGCGCTGTATCGGGCGTGTTTCTGGTTGTGCTTGTCGGGGCGGATCGAAGCAGAGGAGGCGATATGCCGAGGCGGACGGTCTACGAGGCGAAGATCGAGCATCTGCAGATCCTGGACGAGCAGGGGAACCTGGACAAGGCGCTCGCGAAGGACACGCTGACCGACGAGCAGGTGCTGTTCGCGTACGAGCAGATGTGGGTGTGCCGTCACCTGGACGAGATCGCGTTCAAGCTGCAGCGTTCGGGCCGGATGGGGACCTATCCGCAGAACAAGGGTCAGGAGGCGAACGCGGTGGGTTCGGCGCTCGCGTGCGTGAAGGGCACGGACTGGGTGGTGCCCTGCTACCGCGAGAACGCGGCGATGTTCCTGCACGGGATGCCGATGCACTACGTGCTGCTGCACTGGATGGGGGACGAGCGTGGGAACCAGATCCCTGAGGGTGTGCGGATGACGCCCCTGTCGATCCCGATCGGGACGCACATGCTGCACGCGACGGGGATCGCCTGGGCGATGAAGCTGCGTGGCGAGGAGGGGTGCGCGATCACCTACTTCGGCGACGGGGCGACCAGCGAGGGCGACTTCCACGGGGCGATGAACTTCGCGTCGACGCTGCAGGTGCCGGTGATCTTCTACTGCCAGAACAATCAGTGGGCGATCAGCGTGCCAAGGGAGGAGCAGATGAACTCCCCCACCGTCGCGCAGAAGGCGCTGGCGTACGAGATGCCGACGATCCAGGTGGACGGGAACGACCTCTTCGCGGTGTACAAGGCGACGAGGGAGGCCCGGGAGCGGGCGATCAAGGGGGGCGGGCCGACCTTCATCGAGGGCGTGACCTACCGGCTGGGCGACCACACGACGGCGGACGATGCCCGCCGGTACCGGGACCAGGCGGAGCTGGACGCGTGGCTGGAGAAGGACCCCCTGATCCGCACGCGCCGGTACCTCGAGGGGAAGAAGAAGTGGGATGACAAGAAGCAGGTGGCGCTGCAGGAGAAGGCGGAGAAGATCGTCTCCGAGGTAGTGAAGACGGCGGAGCAGATCGAGGCGCCGAGCACGACGGAGTTCTTCGACCACATGTTCGCGGAGCTGCCCGAGGACCTGAAGCGCCAGCGGGACACGATGCGGACGAGCTCTCTTGGGCTGTACCCCGAGCAGGCGGGGCTTCGGTCGCCGGTGACGCGGTGAGGGGGGACGCGATGCGGACGGTTCGCGCGGTAGCGATCGGGCTTCTTGGCGTGTGCTGCGTTCTGCCGGCGGGAGGGTGCGCGCAGGGTCGGCACCAGTTCCAGGGCGGGCTGCACTACGACAACCTTCTCGATGATTCGCTGAAGCCGACGATCCGGAACCGCGTGCGGACGGAGCTGCTCGCGCAGGCGGAGGAGTTCGGGCTGGTGCCGATGCGGGTGAACGATCGGACGATGGTCTTCCGCATGGAAGCGCCGGACTGGGACTTCCCGCTCCCTGGGGGCGGGGCGCAGCGGCGGGATGACCCGCGGGTGCTGGAGGTCGTCGTCGACCTGGGCGGGCCCGGGGCGGGCGGGTACGCGTACAGCGCGACGATGTCGGGCAAGGAGCCCAAGGGCTTCACGGATGATGCGCGGGCGCGGCTGGGGATCGCGGTTCTGGCGGTGCGGGAGATCTTTGAGACGCCCCTGAACACGGACTTCATCGATCGGCTGGACCTGGGGCGGATCTACCCCATTGACCCGAGCCTGATCGAGGTGGGGCGGCGGGGGGAGCTGAGGCCCCGGACGGGTCTCCTGCGGCTGGACGAGGCGATGCGGCTGGCGACCCGGGAGGCGGAGCGGCTGAACTTCGCTGTGGAGGTGCCTTCGCCGGGCGTGCTGGTGCTGCGGGACACGTATCGGCGGCCCCGGGGGGATGTGGCGGAGGTCTCGGCGATCCTGACCTTCGAGACGGTGCCCGGGGGGCGGGCGGTGCGGAGGCTGGTGCTGGACCTAAAGGATGAGGCGGCGCAGGTGGACTCGGGCTACCGGACGCCGGAGGGTCGGACGATCACGACGAATGACCTGCTCGCCGAGCGGCTGGGGCGCGTGGCGCTCGCTGTGGCGGTCGAGGGCGAGTAAGGGGAAGGTTGCGATGGCAGAGCTGACTTTGGTGCAGGCGATCAACCAGGCCCTCGACCAGGAGATGGCGCGGGACAGCCGCGTGGTGATCCTGGGCGAGGATGTCGGGATCAACGGTGGCGTCTTCCGCGTGACGGAGGGGCTGGCGCAGAAGCACGGGCAGCACCGCGTGCAGAACACGCCGCTCGATGAGTCGGGCATTCTGGGGGCGGCGGTGGGTCTGGCGATGGCGGGGATGCGGCCGATCCCGGAGATCCAGTTCGAGGGGTTTTTGGGGCCGGCGTACGACCAGATCGTGAATCATGCGGCGCGGTTCCGGACGCGTACGCGTGGGGCGATCACGATCCCGATGGTGGTGCGGGTGCCGGTGGGCGGGGGGATTCATGCGCCGGAGCTGCACTCGGATTCGCCGGAGGCGATCTACACGCATTCGCCGGGGCTGAAGGTGGTGATGCCGGCGACGCCCTATGACGCGAAGGGGTTGCTGCTGAGCGCGATCCGTGACCCGGACCCGGTGATCTTCTTCGAGCCCAAGCGGGTGTACCGGAGCTACCGCGAGGAGGTGCCGGAGGGGGACTACACGATCCCGATCGGGCAGGCGAAGGTGGTGAACGAGGGGGAGCACGTGACGGTGGTGACCTGGGGGGCGAGCCTGTTCCAGTGCCTGGAGGCGATGGACGAGCAGCCTGAGGATGTGAGCGTGGAGCTCATCGACCTGCGGACGATCGACCCGATTGATATCGACTGCATCGTGGAGAGCGTGAAGAAGACGGGTCGGTGCGTGGTGGTGCACGAGGCGCCGAAGACGGCGGGGCTGGGTGCTGAGATCGCGACGTTGATCCAGGAGCACTGCTTCCTGCACCTGGAGGCGCCGGTGCAGCGGGTGGCGGGGTTTGACACGATCATGCCGTATTACAAGCTGGAGCTCGAGTATCTGCCCGATGCGAAGCGGATCGGGCTGGCGCTTGGGGAAGTTTTGGCGTATTAGTCCGCCTGGGGAATCACGATGAGTGGCTCTGTACCAGATACGACTAAGTCGGAACGCCTCAGTGCAGCTCTGCGGTATCGTCCGGACAGGGTAAGACTACTCCTTGTCGCCGAAGCTCCACCCTGTGCTTCAGACAGATACTTTTACTTTGATCAGGTTCATACACGAGATGATTTGTTTCGGTACATCTGGCTCGGGCACATGGGCGAAGATGCTGGCTCGCGCGCCAAGAAACCTCGTCAACTTCAATCACTCTGCGACGCTGGTGTCTTCCTCATCGACCTCTACGAGGACATGGTTTCGAAACCAAAGGTGAAGTTCTTGGAGACCCATGTCTCGAGTCTCGTTGACCGATGCGCGAAGCTGTCTCCGCAGCGGATCATCTTGATTAAGGCAACGGTGCACGATGCGGCGTACGCTCCGCTGCAGGCGGCGGGTCTTCCAGTATCGCCACACCGGATACCGTTTCCGGGAAGCGGTCAGCAACAGAACTTTCTCCGCCAATTCCAGCCGGCCTGCGAAGGTTGGCAGACGCTTTAGCGGCGTCGACGAATCAAAGACCCCTCGCGCGAAGTGAGATCGACCATGGCCCACGCGAAGACCAAGGACCCCAACATCTTCATCCTTCCCGACCTCGG
>DAIQNV010000009.1:42209-54551 GCA_036788215.1 Phycisphaerales bacterium
CCATGGCCCACGCGAAGACCAAGGACCCCAACATCTTCATCCTTCCCGACCTCGGCGAGGGCGTTCATGAGGCGGAGTTGATCGCCTGGAAGGTCAAGCCGGGTGACACGGTGAAGGAGCACGAGATCCTCGCGGAGATGGAGACGGACAAGGCGCTGGTGGAGGTGCCGAGCCCGCGGGCGGGGACGATCAAGACCCTGCACGGGGGCGAGGGGGAGATCCTGCATGTGGGGAACCCGCTCGTGACCTATGAGGGGGGCGGGGGCGACACGAACCACCAGCAGGCGGAGCGGGCGGTGGACACGACGGACGCGAAGGCGCAGCGATCGCAGACCGAGGGGCAGGGCGAAGAGCAGGCGGAGAGCGAGGACGCGGGTACGGTCGTTGGGGCGATGACGGGGGAGATTGCGCGCGGGGGGAATGGCAAGGCGCTGGCGGCTCCGGCGGTGCGGCGGCTGGCGCGGGACCTGGGGGTCGACATCAACGAGGTGCCCGGGACGGGGATCGCGGGGCGGGTGACGGACAAGGATGTGCGGGGGTTTGCGGAAGCGGGCGGGGCGCAGAAACCGGCACCGGCTCAGCCCGAGGCTTCGCGGGGGTCGGCATCGGCGTCCCGAGGGGCTCAGGGCGGCGGGGGTGCGCAGGGTCAGCGATCAGACGCGGGGCAGACGCGGCGGCCGATGCCTCAGCAGGCTCAGCAACAGCCGGGGTACCAGCCACAGGGGTATCCGCAGCAGCAGTATCAGCCTCAGTACCCGCAGCAGGCGTACCCGCAGGGGATGATGGGGTATCCCAACATGGGGATGGGGATGGGCATGGGCTACCCGATGCCGATGCCCATGATGATGATGCCGGTGCCCATGATGATGCCGGGGATGTATCCCGGGATGTACGGGATGCCGGGCATGCCCGGGATGGGCATGGGGCCGCAGGGCGGGGGGGTGCCGCATGCTCCGGGGTTCGTGCCAGCGGCGGGTGGGCGGCCTATTCCGGACCCGGCGCAGGCGTCGGGGGGGGATGGGCGGGTGCCCTTCCGGGGGGTGCGGCGGACGATTGCGAACCGGCTGCGGGCGAGCGTGAACACGGCGGTGCACTTCACGGTGATGGACGAGGCGGATGTGACGGCGCTCGACGAGGTGCGCCGGAGACTGGCGGAGTCGAGCGGGCAGAAGATCAGTTTCCTGCCGTTCGTGGCGGCGGCGGTGTGCCGTGCGATTTCGCCAACGCTCGGTGGTCGGTTCGGGGCGTTGAACGCGCGGGTGGACGAGGAGGCGGAGGAGATCGTGAACTACGGGGCGGTGCACCTGGGCATCGCGACGGACACGGACTCGGGGCTGATGGTGCCGGTGATCCCGGATGCTCATGGGATGGATGTGGTGACGCTGGCGAACGCGATCGCTTCGACCGCGAAGGCGGCGCGGGACCGGTCGATCGCTCGGGAGCGGCTGATGGGTTCGACCTTCACGATCAGCAACGTGGGGAGCCACGCGGGCAAGTTCGCGACGCCGGTGATCAATGTGCCGGAGGTGGCGATCCTGGCGGTGGGCAAGGCGTACGACGGGGTGGTCGTGCGGGACGGGCAGGCGGTGGTCGGGAAGGTGATGCCCCTGAGCCTGGCGTGCGATCACCGCGTCGTGGATGGGGCTACGGCGGCGTTGTGTCTGGCGGAGATTGTGCGGGTTTTGCGGGATGAGGCGGAGGGGTTGGTGTAATCGCCGTTGGCGGTAAGCTGCCCGCATGGCGCTCAACATTGAAGTCGAATGGCACCGACCGATTCCACTTTCCAACGGTGGTGAGCTCGGTCTCGTATACTGGTGCGATCTCGATCTGCTCCCCCAAGTCCCCGGGGTGTATGTATTTGGTCGCAACTGGGGAGGAAGCTTCACGCCGCTGTACATCGGACAAGCGACACGAGTGCGAAGCCGCGTGAAGCAACAGCTTTGCGGGAATGTCCGGCTCATGATGGGCGTGCAGAACAATGTCCGCGCCGGTCAACGTGAACTTCGATTTTGCACGATCAGCCGAAAGCCGGGCCAACAGGTCGCCAAGGTGTTGAATGTGCTTGAGAGGTCGCTCATCGAAACGGCTATCGTGGCCGGGTTCGAGCTCATCAATGTGAGCGGCACGATCATGCGGTACCACACGGTCACGAGTGTCGGGCGAAAGAAGCACCACCACCCGTTCCCTCGTGAACTGCGGGTCGAAGCTCGCGGTCGCTGAAGAAGCGTCACCCCTCCCCCTCCAGCACCTCTTCCACCCGCTCGCTCCACGCGGTGGCTCCGGTGATGGTGAGCATCGTCTGGTTGATTTCCTCGCGTTCCTCTGCCTCCGGGCGGAGGGCGAAGGCGTAGGGCTGGGGGGCGAAGGTGCGTTCGAGCATTCGGGCGGTGCGGTGGACCGTGCGGGAACTGTGATCATGTCCCATTGATCGCCTCGCCCGAGGCGCCGCCGGCTCGGGAGCGGCCCTTTCTCGCGACCACGACGCCGAGCGCGAGGAAGACGAGCCCGAAGATCGTGGGGCTCGCGATCATCGCGGCGGCGTAGTAGGGCTGGGGGCCCATGTCGGTGTCGAGGGTGGCTTCGGACGGGTCGTCCGGGTCGTAGTGGACGGTGACTTCGCTCCCGAGTGGGTAGCGGTTGACGACCGTCTGCGGGTCCTCGTGGCCCACGCCCATGATATTGACGACGGGGCTGTAGTACTCGGTGCCATCGACCTCGTACTCGTACTCGACGATGGCGACGGACTGGGTGCCCCGGGGCATGGAGCCGCTGCCTGTCGTGCTGGTGCCGACCTTGGAGCCGATGATGGTGCCGGTCGTCGTGGGCCAGTTGGGGGCGCTGAGGGCCTTGTCGATCTCGCCCCCGAGGAGCCAGCCCAGGCAGGTGGTGGGGACGAGGAGGAGAAAGGCGCCGAGGGCGTAGCAGACGCGGGCGCCCGCGCGGTACTCCATGCGGGTGACCCGGACGCCGGCGGTGTCGAACTTGCGGGCGCCTTCGTGGAGGATGGGTGGGCCTTTCGCTGCACGGCTGGTCGGTATCGGGGGTTCGTGATTTCCGCGGCGCGGTCAGCGCTCCGCGAAGGGCCTGGCGACGAACACGCCCTTGGTGCACACGAGCTCGAAGCCCAGGCGGCGGGCGTTGCGTTCGGTGGCGATACCGGGTTTGCAGTCGAGGGTGGCGGTGCGGGTGCCCTGTTCGAAGCCCCAGCGGAGGCGCTCGAGCATGAGGGCGCGTTGCACGCCCCGGCCCCGGGCCCAGGGGAGGGTGGAGCCTCCGTAGAGGTTGAGGTGCGGGGCGCAGAGGGGGTGACGGTGCCAGATACCGGCGCTGGCACCCCCGACGGGCTGGCCCCCGATCTCCGCGAGGCAGGTGATGCAGTCGGGGCAGCTGGCGACCTGGTCGGCGATGGTGAGGCCGGGCCTGGTCGGCTCGTCGGGGCGGCTCTCCATGCCCATGGCGATGGTGCGGGCGGCGAGGGCGATGTCGGCGGGGTCGGACTTGTCGACGAAGCGGACCTCGACGCCCGGCACGCGGGCGGCCGGGGGGGTGAGCATGTCGAGCCAGAAGATCTGGAGGTAGTTGATGACCCCGTAGCCCCGCTGGCGGAGGTGGGCGAGGAGGGAGGGATCGGAGTAGGGCGTGCACTCGATCTCGGGGACGCTGTCGCAGCGGCGGAAGATGTCCTCGATCTCATCGATGACGGAGGCGGGGACAGGCTCGGCGTAGCCCAAACCAAAGCAGTCGGTCATGACCGCATCCCGGGGGCCTGCGATGACGGCCCCGGGGGCGTCCTCGGTGCCCATGACGCGGCGGGCCTCGAAACCGGCGTCGGGATTCCTAGCGCACCACGAACGCATCCACCGGAGGTACTCCGCGGCGAGGGTCTGTTCATAGACCTGGGTCTTCTGGGGAGGGGTGAGGTCGGGGGCCGGATGGGCGGGGCTCATCCCGATACCATCGCGGTGATGCCCACAGAGAGCAACCCTGCCCGTCGCCCCCCTGCCCAGGTCCCCTCGGCCTCGGATGCTGCGCAGGAGCGTGGTGCGCGCCGTGATCGGCAGCAGGCGCCAGCGATTGCGCGTCCGGCGTATCGGTGGACGGTGCTGCGGGCGGGTCGGTTCCTGCTGGATGGCGGGGGCATGTTCGGGGTGATCCCGCGGGTGGTGTGGTCGCGGATGGCGGAGCCGGACGAGAAGAACCGGATCGAGCTGCAGCACAACTGCCTGCTGCTGGAGCCGGTGCATCCGGATGGGGGGCCGGTGGAGGGGACGCCCAAGCGGCTCCTGATCGAGGCGGGGACCGGGGACAAGCTGGACGCGAAGATGTCGGGGATCTTCGGCCTCGACGGCCGGACGGTGGAGACGGCGGTGCGGGAGCGGGGCGTCGACCCGGCGGAGATCGAGGGTGTGATTGTGACGCACCTGCACTTCGACCATGCGGGGGGGCTGACGCGGCGCTGCCGCGAGGGGGAGGAGCCGGACTGGGTGGCGATGAAGCCCGGGGCGGCGTCGGGGGATGACCCTCGGGTGAAGCTGACCTTCCCGAACGCTGAGCTGGTGGTGCAGAAGCGGGAGTGGATCGACGCTCGGGCCAATGACGCGGTGATGACGCGGACGTACTACCGGGATCACCTGCTGCCCTTTGAGGATGACGGGCTGGATTTCGTTGATGCCGACGGGTCGAGGCGGCCACGCCTGCGGACGGTGGAGTCGGAGCGGCCCTTCCCGCTGAACCGCAAGCCGAGCCGCGGGGAGTTGCCCAAGACGGACGTGATGTCGCGGCGTACGGAGGTCTACCCGGGTGTGTGGACGTTCCTGGTTCCGGGTCACACCTGGGGGCAGCAGGCGGTGATGTTCAATGATCCGGAGGGGAACACGGTGGTGTTCGTTCCGGACGTGATGCCGACGAAGTGGCACGCGGGTCAGACCTTCAGCCTGTCGTACGACGTCGAGCCCTATAGCTCGATGATCACGAAGCACTGGCTGCTGCACGAGGCGGCGGAGCGGAACTGGCTCCTGGTCTTGGACCATGAGCCGGGGGATCCGTTGTGTCGTGTGCGACGGAACGCGGAGACGGGGGAGAAGGCGTGGTTCGACCTCGTCGACAAGGATGCGCCGGCCCCTCCGCCAACGGAGGCGCCCCTGAGCCATGCGCCGGGCGATGACGACGGTGAAGGCGACTCGGAGGGCGGGCGATGACCGTCGAGGCACCGAAGCATCCCGAGACGCTGGACGATCGGCGGAACGACGACGCGGACAACGGGGGCGATTCGATGGACCGCGCCGCGGCGGTATCGGCGGCGTCGGCACCGAAGCGGACGATGTTCGACCGGATGGAGGCTTTCGTGAGCCGTCTGAGCTCGCGGAACAACTTCTGGCATCGTCTGACGAGTTTGATCTGGCTGCCCTACGCGTTCCGCTCGGGTATCCGCATGCGGCGGGTCGACCCCTCGACCTTCGCGGCGACGCTGCCCTTCAGCCGGTTCAACAAGAACTGGTACAACGCGATGGCGGGGGCGGCGCTCCTCGGGAACTCGGAGATCGCGGGGGGGATGTACGTCTTCGGGGTGTGCGGGGGCGATTACACTGTGGTGTGCAAGAAGCTGGACTACCGCTTCCTGCGTCCGTGTTTCGGTCCGGCGGAGTACCGGATCGCGCCGAAGGGGGACATCCACGAGCTGGTGGCGCAGGGCGGTGAGTTCAACATCACGATCGAGATGGACATCGTGCAGATCGTGCCGACGGTGGTGTCGAACAAGGCGTCGCGCGAGCTGAAGAAGGCGCGACGGAAGAGCCGTCGGACGGTGGAGAAGGCTGTGACTTCGGGGTCGGAATCGCCGACGGCGCAGCTCTCTCGGGCGGAGCGGATGGAGCGGCTGAAGAAGCGTGAGAAGCGTGTGGGGAAGGCGAGCGCGACCTTTCACGTGACGCCGAAGGCGCACATCAAGGCGAAGGGTCGGGAGATCAGCCCGCGGATCCGGCGGGCGGACGCGGACTGATCGCGGGTGAGGCGCCTTTCACGGGCGCGAGTGACTCCGGCTCATCCCGGGCGACGAACCTGCTGCGATACACGGGCCGCTGCGCGCGACGGGCTGTTGCGTTGCGTGTCGTGGTCGCAAGGGGGACGGTATGTCGCTGGAGGCTCTCAACGCGCCGGTCGCGGTGGGTGCGCTCGTGCTGCTGTGGTCGGCGGAGGCCCTGTGGCCCGCGCTGGCGATGCACAGCGGGGCGCCGACGCAGCGGGTGCGTCATTTGTTGCTGGCGCTGATGAACGCGGGGGCGGCGGGCGTGTCGGCTGTCGGGCTCCTGGCGGCGGTGCAGTGGGCGTCGGGGGCGGGGTTCGGCGTGCTGCGGATCGGTGACGTTCCGTGGTGGGTGAGTCTGGCCATCGGATTCCTCGTGCTCGATCTGTGGCAGTACCTGATGCATGTGGCGATGCACAAGGTGCCTCTGCTGTGGCGGATGCACGCGGTGCACCACAACGCGGAGCGTCTGGAGGCGACGCTGGCGTGGCGGTTTCATGTCGGGGAGGCGTTCTTGTGCACCGCGAGCGTGATCCCGCTGGCGGTGGTGCTGGGGCTGGATATGACGCACGTGCTTCTATACAACCTGGTGCTGCTGCCGGTGTCGCTGTTTCACCATGCGGACATCAACCTGCCGGCGCGGGTGGATCGCGTGCTGAGGCTGGTCCTGGTGACACCCCGGATGCACTGGATCCATCACTCGCGCTGGCAGCCTGAGACGGACTCGAACTACTCGGCGGTCTTCCCGTGGTGGGACTTCCTGTTCCGTACGTTCCGGTCGCGTCGGCACGCGGAGACGGTGGATGTGGGGCTGGACAACCAGCCGGAGCACCTGACGCGGACGCTCAGGGGGATGCTGGTGGCGCCGTTCTCGAAGCATCGGCCGAGCCTGGGGGAGCGGCCGGCTTCGGAGCTCCTGGCCCCGGACCGGCCCTTGTTCGCGAAGCGGGCGCAGCGGGCGCGCCGGGAGGCGGCGCGGCGGTCGGGCCGGGCGACGACCTGAGGATGTTGCTCGTTCCTCGTCGGCAAGTGATGCCCGGGGCCGGGCCCACTACACTGACGCCCTTATGCGAAGCCTCTCCTGGGCCCTCTATCTCGCCTGCTCGTGGACCTGGTGCATCGGGATGTACCTGCCCACGCTGCTCGTGCGCGATGCGGGGAAGGCGGGGTTCCTGGCGTTCCTCATCCCGAACGCGATCGGGGCCGCCTCGGTCGGCTGGCTGCTGGCGGGGCGGGCGGAGGGGTTCCTCAGGACCAAGAAGCCGATCATCCTCGCGTTCACCGCGGTGACCATCGCGTTCCATGGGTACTGGATCGCGTGGATGGCAGGGGACCGGATCCTCGAGTTTCCGGCGGAGTTTCTGGGCGGGCTGATCTTCGGGGCGTCGGTCGTCGGGAACGCGATCGCGATCGCGGGCCGGCCCCGGGGCTTCGCGGCGCTGGTGACGCTCTTCTTCTCGCTGCTCGCGGCGGCGGGCATGCTCGCGTTCCCGGTGGATGCGCCGTGGCTCTCGGACAGCCCCCTCGATCTCGCGGGGCTCGCGGCGGTGTGCGTCCTGGGCTTTGGCCTCTGCCCGTACCTCGACCTGACCTTCAACAAGGCGGCGATCGAATCGGCCCGCCCGCGCCTGATCTTCACGCTGGGGTTCATCGTCTTCGCGGCGGCGCTGACGCTCTTCACAAAGGGACGGGTGCTGTGGTCGGAGGGCTCGCCCGTCGCGATCGACCTTGACCTCTGGACTTTCACGATCCTGCTGGGGGCCCACTTCGGGGCGCAGACGACGTTCACCGTCGCGGCGCACGCGGAGGCGCTCCGGACGACGCTCCGCACACGCCTGCGGTCGTTCTCCGGGCTGTGGCTGACGCTGCTGCCGGCGCTGATCGGGTTCGGGATCGGGGTCGCGATCACCGCGGGCGACCTGGTGCTCGGGCCGGTGTCGATCTTCGAGGTGAGCCTGCGGGAGGCGGGGTACCGGGCGTTCCTGGGCGCCTACGGGCTCGTCTTCCCGGCGTGGCTGCTGCTGAGCCTGGGCGGGCGTGACCCTATGGCGAGGCGGACGCTGACGGTCCTCGGGGTGACCTGCGCGATCGCCACGCCGTTCTTCGCGTATGGCTTCCTGGCGCTCGAGCAGGCGTGGATCCTGCCGGGGATCGCGGTGGTGCTGCTGGCGCCGGTGTTCAACCGCCGGGCGGGGGGTCAGTAGTCGCGCCCCCGGACGCCCTCGGGCGTGTTGTGCAGTCGGGCGTTGCTGACCGCGTGGAACTCGGGGTTGGGAAAGGCCTCGGCGGCTTGGGCGGGCATGCGGTTCGAGACGGATTCATCGGCCATCGCCATCGGTGAGGAGACGGTCAGGTCGCCCCGCGGGGACTTCACGCGGTTGCGGTCGAGGGGGAGCTCATCGTCCCACAGGAGCGCCTTGGAAGACGGGTAGACGACCTGATCGGTCCGTGCGGCACGGCGGTAGCCCTCCGAGCCTGTCGCGTCGGGCGTCCAGAGCCTGGGCTGGGCCGCGAACGAGGTGCTCATGTGGTAGGAGGTGGGCCAGGGCATCGCCTGCGGGTCGCGCAGGCGCTGGGAGCCCGGGGAGACATACACCTCGATGGCGCCGCGGTAGGGGAGCACATCCCACACCACGCCGGTCCAGGTCTCGAAGACCTGCCAGTAGGGGTACGCGAAGGCAATATGGAGGTTCGGGTAGTAGCGGCCCTCTTCGATCGCTGGGTAGAGCCCCTGCGAGCCCTCGGAGTACATCGTGATCACGCCGGCGAGCTGGCGCACATTCGCCAGGCTGCGGACCGTGGTCGCCTCGCGCCTCGCGTGCGCCAGGGCGGGCAGCAGGAGCCCGAGCAGGATGCCGATGACGCCGATGCTCACCATCAGCTCGATGAGCGAGAACGCGCGGGCCTGAACTGCATCGTCTCGAGCCATCGGACGCATCCTTCACCGGTCTAGAGAGGCAGGGCGGGGACCGGCACCCGGATGGGTACATCGAGCACACGGTTTTCCGTGACCGCCCAGAGATCGGTTTCGGGGTCGTGCGTGAACTCGAGCACGAGCGTGCCCTCGAACTCGGTGCCATCGACCGCGACGATCTTTCCGGGCAGGACGACCTCCACCCGGTCGAAGGCGTCCGCGCCCGGCTTCTGGAGGACCGGCTTGCGGTCGTCGGCACGGCTCGTCACCGCGCCGAAGCCGGCCCTCGGCTCGGCGGCATACTTGCCAGCCCGTGAACTGTGAATGACGCTGATGCGGTCGAGATCGAACTCCGACGACACCATCACCGCTCGGGAATCGTCCCACCGCATTCGATGATGCCGCTCATCGAGGATCGGCCTCGGCAGTGCCCCCTGGCGGACGAGCATCGCGTCGAACTCGCTCGGGTCGGGGGCGACATAGCCCACGAGCGTGTCCTCGACCGAACGCGCCAGTTCCTCCGCAGCGGGGATCCCGCTGACCTCACGAGACAGCATGGTGACCTCGGCCGAAGCCGCCATCGCAACGGTATCGAGAGCGGTCGGCGGCGCAGATATCCCGGTCTGCATGACCTTCGGGTCCGGCTTGAAGCTCGGCCGAGACAGGGTTTCCGGGCGACCATCGAACGCCCGAACACCGGCCAGCACGGCGAGTGTCCCGGCGAGGAGCACAAGCCCGGCCCCGTACCAACGCCAGTGTGCCATGAATCTCATCCTTACGTATTACATTGGGTCAGGATGGCAGCAATCCAGAACGATGGTGAGGTAGCAGTCCCCGTTGCGCGGATCCTTCATGCCATACAGGCAGCATACGCGTCCTTGGGGACATGTCCAACCGAACATTCTGTCCTCGGTATCGCCACAGAACCTCGCCGGCTCAGAACACACTTTGCCCACAGGCTGCGGATTCGGCGCCGGCCCGGACTGGGCCGCAGACAACGCGACGGCGATGAACCCAACGATTGCTCCGACGGTCATGATTCGCAACTTCATCCTTGTGCTCCCATAGCAATGGCCGTGCTCAACCAGCCACGCGTCGGTACCACAATACCTCGAGAACACGATCCGTACCTGTGTCAAAAAAAAAAACGCATTTCCCACTTTTCTGAGGGCTCGCACCGCCCTCGCCGCGCTTGCTTTCATGCGTCCCGTTTGGCCCAATCCTCATTTTTGAGTGGCACGCGCCAACGCTCCATGACCGTCGCCGCGGTCTCCCGCACCATGTCGTCCTCGGTCGGGTCCCGGGCGATCTCGGCGATCCGGGCTTGGGCCTTGGTCCCCCACTCTTTGTCCCGTGCCTTCGCCAGTTCGTTGCCGATCACGATGAGGGCGTTGCGCTTCCACATGGTCAGCGTGGCCCGCTTCATCGCCGTCCGCTCGAGCGCCTTTGACCGCGCCGGCGTGTCCCACCCCAGCACCTCCAGCAGATCGAAGCTCCCCGGCAGGCCGCCGGACTCAAGGTCGGCATACGCCTCGTTCGGCTCGCCGCCGACCCATGCCGGGTCCTTGGGCGAGTTGTGCGGGCAGACTTCCTGGCAGATGTCGCAGCCGAAGAGCCACGAGCCGATGCCCTCGAACCACCGCTCCTCGATGGGGCTGCGTCTTTCGATGGTGAGGTAGCTGATGCACCGCGTCGCGTCGACGCTGTAGGGCGTGATCGCGTCGGTCGGGCAGGCGTCGATGCAGCGGGTGCAGGTGCCGCAGTGGTCGGTCACGACCTCCTGCTCTGGCGGCGGCTCGAGTTCAAGGTTCGTCACGAACCCGCCCAGCAGGAACCAACTCCCGAGCCTGGGATGGATCGCAAGGGTGTGCTTGCCGATCCAGCCCAGCCCGGCGCGGGCGGCGAGCTCGCGCTCGGGGGCGGGGGCGGAGTCGGTGAAGGTCAGGAAGTCGGCGCCCGGGAAATCCTCTCGCAGGGCGTCGGTGACGCGGTGCAGCCTCTTCTTGATCACCTTGTGGTAGTCGCGCCCCCGGACATAGCGGGCGATGCGCCCGCGCCCGACGGGCGGCTCCGGCTCGGCGGCTTCGTGGGCCCGCGATGCGTACAGGTCGGCGACCATGACGCACGACCGGGCCCCCTCCATCAGGAGCGCGGGGCGGGCGCGGAGGGCGACGGTTTCTGCGAGCCAGCCCATCTCCCCGTGCTTGCCCGCGTCGAGCCAGGCCCGCAGCTCGGCCTCACGCTCGCTGGGCTCGAGGGAGCAGACGCCGACCGACGCGAAGCCCGCCTCGCGGCAGCGCTCGATCACCACTCGAGAAAGCTCGACCCCACGCATACCCGACACTAGCGCCCGCTCGGACCGCGCCTCAGACGCCCACGGGTGTGCGGCGCTGGCCCTGGGCGGCGCCCATCCAGCGGTAGACCGACGCGACGCCCTCGGTGACCGCGTGCTCGGGCTGGCCCGCGTCGGGCCACCAGAGGCGGTCGAACTCGACGGTCGCCCAGCCCCGGTATCCGCGGCGGACAAGCTCGCCGACCATGGGCTGCAGGGGGACCTCGCCGGTGCCGATCGCGACGGGGTGGCCCGCCTTGGCGTCCTTGAGCTTCACCAGGGCGAGGCGGTTGGCGAGGGTCTTCACGCCGGCGATGGGGTCCTCGCCTGAGGCCCAGGCGACGAGCGGGTTGTACCCCGCGACGAGGAGGGGATTGGAGATCGCGTCGATGATCTCCGCGAGGTCCTCGGCTCTCGGGAAGCTGCCGCCATTTTCGAGGACCAGCTTCACGCCGGTGTGGCGGGCGGTGGTCAGGGCGAGTTCGAGGCGCTCGCGGATGCGGCGGAGCCCGCTGGCGCGGCGCTCGCCCTTGGGGAGCTCGAAGCCAAAGACGCGGACGAGGCCGCACTCGATGGAGGCGGCGACGCGGACCATGGACTTGGTCTGCTTGACGCTGCGTTCGAAGTCCTGGAGGAGTCTCCCGAGGACGGGCGGGAAGACGGGCTCGTCGTAGCGGATGGAGGTGGCGAGGCAGGCGTTCTCGAGCCCATGGGCGTTGGTGAGGCGGCGGACCTTCTGGGGGCCCACGAGGCAGGGGTCGTAGACCAGGCCTGTTGACCCATGGCCGAAGGTGCGGTGCTCGAGGCCCTCGAAGCCGGCCTCCTCCGCGAAGGCGACGATCCGCTCGAGGGTCCAGTCCGTGCAAGCCACCGTGCTCAGGGCGATTTTCATCGTTTGCTCTTCGTCCGGGTGCAGGGCCAGCCCGGCACGGGTTTCCACCGGGGAACCCGGCCGAGGCCCGGTGAACGCATCCTAAGCCCGAAAGCCTCGCTGTGCCGACATAACGGACCCTCGGACACCCCGAGACGGCACATCTCGCCCCGGTTCCCCCTGATCGGCTGGACACAGGCCTT
>DAIQNV010000009.1:54651-58836 GCA_036788215.1 Phycisphaerales bacterium
TACGAGCCCCTCGGGGCGGAACTCGCGACCGAGATCACGACGGATGCCGCGTGGTATACGGATACGGCGCAGGCTTTCTCCCGCTGATCGGTCCCGCTCGGTCGGCTCCGCCCATAACCTCCCCGTAGATCCTTTTGCGGGAAGGCGACTCCATGGCGCAGCGCGACCTTGAGCAGGGCATCCACACCGACCACGCCGACCGGATGACCTACTCGGGCTATCTCCGGCTCGACAAACTCCTCGATTGCCAGCAGGGGCTCTCCGACCCCCCGCACCACGACGAGCTGCTGTTCATCATCCAGCACCAGACGAGCGAGCTGTGGCTGAAGCTGGTCATCCACGAGCTGCGGGCGGCGCTGGCCTCGGTGGCCCAGGACGAGCTGGAGGCGTCGTTCAAGATCCTGGCGCGGGTGCGGACGATCC
This sequence comes from Phycisphaerales bacterium, assembly GCA_036788215.1. Taxonomy (GTDB): domain Bacteria; phylum Planctomycetota; class Phycisphaerae; order Phycisphaerales; family UBA1924; genus DAIQNV01. The sequence continues at coordinate 55,075 of DAIQNV010000009.1, forward strand.
AGGACCAACTCTTCGACCAGTGGGCGGTGCTCGCGACGCTGACGCCCAGCGAGTACACGCAGTTCCGGCATGTGCTGGGGTCGTCGTCGGGCTTTCAATCGGTGCAGTACCGTGCCGTCGAATTCCTGCTTGGCAATAAAGACCGACGCATGATCGAGATGCACCGCCACGACCCCGCCGCGGCCGCATCCTTAGAGATGTTTCTCAAGACGCCGAGCCTTTATGATGAGTTCCTGCGTCACCTTGCGAGGCGCGGGCTGCCCATCCCGCAGGAGGTCCTGGGGCGCGACATCACGACGCCCCACCAGTCGCATCCGGGCGTGGTCGAGGCGTTCAAGATCGTGTACCAGAACCCCGACCGGCACTGGGATGCCTACGAAATGGCCGAAAAGCTCGTCGACATCGAGGAACGCTTCAGCCTGTGGCGCTTCCGGCACATGCGAACGGTGGAGCGGATCATCGGCTTCAAGACGGGGACCGGGGGGTCCTCAGGGGTACCGTTCCTACGGAAGATGATCGACCACACCTTCTTCCCCGAATTGTGGGAGGTGCGGACGGAGTTGTGATTTTGTTCCAAACGGACGGTTTCTTGTTGTGGGCGCCCTTCAGGACAGTTACTCTATACCCTGACGGATCACTTCTCAAGGAGCGTTAAACATGAATCCATTTCGCGTTGTTGTCGGGTGTGCCACGCTAACCCTGTGCGCCGCGAACGCTGCGCTCGGCCAGAGCGGCCCGGGCGGCGACGTGCCGTTTACACAACCGTGCGCCGAAGTCTTTCTCTTTTGCGGGTCGGAGCAACCGGTGATCCTTGATTGGGAATGCCCCGACAATTTCGATGGCACGATCCACTGCTGCTATATCGAGGTCATCCAGGAACCCGAAGGTTGCGTGGATGATGTCCTGCTCGGCTGCTGCACCATCAACTAAGGAGGCCGCGAGTCGCCATGAGTAGTCGGATCAAAGTCATCGTCGCAGTAGCCACGCTCACCGTCGGGGCCCTGCTACTCATGCGCGGCCTTTCCTACTTCCGCGTTCCCGCATCAACCATCAAGCCCCAGATTCAATCCCTCGCCTCGCCGCCCACCCACGTTGCGGACGAGCCATCGACACCAACGCCCGCAAATGTCGAGTCGGAAGACGCGCAACCTCTTGGCGTCGCCGCATCTCACACATCGATGCTCGCATCGGCCCTGCCGTTCCGCGACGGCGAGATCAAGGCGTCGCTGGTCAATTCCATCGATTCGACCCTGAACGCGTTTCTTTCACCTGAGGTATTCGAGTACCTGGATCTCCTTGAATCGCAGGGCGTCAATCCTGTCCGCCCCGAAAACGTCCGACTGCTGAACATGCGATGGGCAAAGACGTCCGGAGTGGTCAAGAACGCGATGTTTGATCTCGGCGGAATCATCGTTCGAGACGCTCTGACGAACGGCAAGTACGATGCGCCGCCGAAGCCAGGGTTTTCGCGAATGACGATCCGGGATGACAACAGGCGACCGTTCCTCGCGACCCAAGGCGTTTCGCAACCGCTTCAAGTGGAGTGCATCTTGCCCGGCGAGTTTGTCACGCCCGACGGCAAAGACTTCGATGGCACGTGGATCCTTGAGTTCACATACAACCCGGACGCCGACACCTGGGCCCTGACCGAGATGCGATTGAGCGGCACCCCGCTCGGCTCACCGGTTTCGCCTCTGCCGATCTAGGACATCGACAATGAATGCTTCCCGGCAGTGCACGCGGGCGTTCTCGCTTATCGAACTCCTTGTTTCCATCGGCATCCTGGCCATCCTCATCGGCTTGCTCCTCCCGTCGCTCGCCAAGGTCCGCAATCAAGGCGCTCAGACGAAGAGCCTGTCCAATGTCCGTCAGCTCGCCACAGTCATCGATCTCTACTGCACCTCCTCGAACGGCATGTACCCCGCCGCCGAACCCGGTCGGTTCTACCCAAGGCCACCAGCCCCTTCCATGTTCTCGTACCCCTATTGGCAGATCTACGAAACCTGGCCCGGCGTCGTCTATGACATCCAGTCGTACGAAGAGTTCCCCGAGCTCTTTGTGTCGCCACTGAGCCAACGATTCATCGACACACGCTGGCCCTGGCCGACCTCCTATGAGTACAGCACATCCTTCGTTGCCCAGCCGATTCTGTGGACCGAGGATTGCATCCCGCAAGCGTCGATGCAGGTCGCAATGACAGTGGAGCGAGTCCGCTTCCCGTCGTCGAAGGCACTCCTTTGGGACCGCGAACTGCCCTGGATTCGCGATGAGGTGCGAACGAACGACGCGAAGGACCTTCTGTTCAGCACCCCGATGGCGATGGCAGACGGCTCCGCCGCCGTGAGGGTTCCGGCCGACGCGACTCCCGCGATCCAGAACCCCATGTTCCCGATGATCACGCCGAAGCGCCTGCGCGATACCCCAGACGGCGTCGAAGGCCGCGACTACTAGCCGCCTCGACCCCCATGCCCCCTCCATCCCCTACCCCGCCAACAATCCCCCCTCCATGCCCCACCTCTACGCCATCGCGTTCGCTGTCGGTGCCCTTTTCGCCGGGGTCACGGTGCTGTGGATGGCGCATGCCGCGTCCAAGAGGCGGATCGCCGAGGCGGTCGAGCGGGCCCGGGCGGCGGAGCGGGAGGCGCGGTCGGTCGAGCGGCTCGCGGAGCTGGGGTCCATGACCGCGGGGCTGGCCCATGAGATCAAAAACCCGCTCTCGACCATCACGCTCAACGCCCAGCTCCTGCGGGAGGCGATCCACGACCTGCCGGCGGACGACGCGGAGCGGGCCCGCCTCGCAAGGCGGTGCGACGGGCTGACCCGCGAGGCCGAACGGCTCACGGGCATCCTGACCGACTTTCTCGAGTACGCGGGGGAATTGAAGCTCGACCCCCGGGCGGCGGACCTCAACGCCCTGGTCGAGGAGCTGGGCGACTTCTACCTTCCCCAGGCGGAGCAGCACGGGGTCCGCCTGCGGGTCGAGACGGCGCGGGTGCCGGTCGAGGCGGTCGTGGATGTGCCTCACCTCAAGCAGGCGGTGCTGAACCTCATGATCAACGCGGTGCAGGCGATGACCGCTGCGGGGGACCCCACGACCGGGCGGGCCAGGACACCCGGGAACGAGCTGATCCTGCGGGTGCTGGGGCCCCGCGCCGATCATGGCGCGACGCCCCCGACCATCCATGTCATCGACACCGGGCCGGGCATCCCGGAGCACGCGCGGGACAAGATCTTCCACCCCTACTTCAGCACGAAGGCGGGGGGCACGGGCCTGGGCCTGCCCACGACGAGACGGATCATCGAGGCCCACGCCGGGCGGCTGGAGCTCTTCACGGAGAAGGGGAAGGGGACGGACTTCGCGGTCATCCTGCCACAGCAGGAACCCGTGGTGCCACTATCCGGCGAAGCCGGGTAGTGCCGCCTTCATCCCATTGCCTCTTGCCCACTGCCCATTGCCCGCCGCCCGCCCCACACCTCCCCCACCACCCTCGCGGCGCGGTCGAGTTCGTCGTTGCGCGTCAGGATGTCCGGGCAGAGGCGGACCTGGCCCCGCTTCGTGTCGCCCCGTGCCTGGGCCGGGTCGGGGCGGCCATCGACATTCAGGCCCCGTGACTTCAAGGCCGCGATCGAGCCCTTCAGGTCGTCGGTGGGCACGAGGACGAACGCGCCGTGGGCGGGGAGCACGCGGGGCTCGACGCCCTGGGCACGCAGAGCGGCGATGAGCCTGTCCTGCTGGGTCAGGTTGTACGCCCGCAGGCGCTC
>DAIQNV010000010.1:0-6379 GCA_036788215.1 Phycisphaerales bacterium
AGGACCTCATCGAAGCCGGCATCCACTTCGGCCAGCGCGCCAGCGGCTGGAACCCCAAGATGGGCCCGTACATCTACGGGAAGCGCAACGGCATCCACATCATCGACATCAAGGAGACGGTCAAGGGCCTGCTCCTCGCCAAGAAGTTCCTGACCGGCGTCGTCGCCTCCGGCAAGGACGTCTGCTTCGTGGGCACCAAGCGCCAGGCCAAGCCCGTCATCGAGCAGCGCGTCGCCGACGCGGAGATGCACTGGGTCACCGAGCGCTGGCTGGGCGGCACGCTCACCAACTTCCGCACCATCCGCACCCGCCTCAAGCGCCTCGAGGAACTCGAGACCATCGAGGGCAACGACAACTTCCAGAGCTACTCCAAGAAGATGGAGAGCCAGCTCCGGCGCGAGATGCGCAAGATCAAGCGCAACCTCGACGGCATCCGCCGCATGGACAAGCTCCCGGGCGCCATGGTCGTCATCGATGTCCGCCGCGAGGTCACCGCCCTGCGCGAGGCCCGCAAGCTGGGCATCCCCACCGTCTGCCTCATCGACACCGACGCCGACCCCGAGCTCGCCGACCTGATCATCCCGGGCAACGACGACTCCATGCGGTCGATCGACGTCGTCATCCGCGAGCTCTGCAAGGCCATCGCCGATGGCAAGCAGCAGCGCGTGCAGGCACCCGCCGGCGACACCAGCGAAGCCGGCGAAGGCGAGGGCGACCGCCCCCGCCGCTCCCGCCGGGCCCAGTTCCGGGCCGACGACGCCAACCAGTCCTCGGGCAGCACGCCCGGCGCCGCCCAGGGCGGGCCCGCCCCCGAGGGCAACGCACAGCCCGCCGCCGCCGGCGCCGACCGCAACGCCTGAGCCCCACCACGCACCGAAACGAATCCGTCAGAATCGTCCGTCGCGGGTGACGCCCGCGGCACCCCGAACACCGACGACGCGACGCACCGCGCACACTTCCGGAGAGATACCCAGATGGCCGAGATCAGCGCCAAGGATGTCATGAGCCTGCGCAACCGCACGGGCCTGGCGATGATGGAGTGCAAGAAAGCCCTGGCGGAGGCCGGGGGCGACGTGGACAAGGCCGAGGAGCTCCTCCGCAAGAAGCTCAAGGGCAAGATGGAGAAGCGCGCCGACCGCGCCGCGGGCGAGGGCCGCGTCGCGATCGCCCTGGGCGACGGCGCCGCCGCCATCGTCGAACTGCGCGCCGAGACGGACTTCACCGCCAAGAACGAGAACTTCGTCGCCACCGCCCAGAAGATCGCCGAGCTGGCGCTCGCTTCGGGCGGCACCGGCGCGGTGACCCCCGGCGGGGACGCCGAGGCGATCCTCGACAACATCAAGATCACCACCGGCGAGAACATCTCCGTCGCGCGGGCCGCCCGCGTCGAGGCGAGCGGGGGCGTGATCGGCACCTACATCCACCACGACGGCAAGACGGGCGTGCTGCTCGTCGCCGAGGGCGACGTCTCGCAGGAGACCCTGCGCAACGTCGGCATGCACGTCACCGCCGCGGTCCCGCGCCCCCTCGGGACCACCGCCGACGACATCGACCCCGCCCTCGTCGAGAAGGAGCGCAAGTTCCGCGTCGACCAGGCGGTCGAGTCGGGCAAGCCCCAGGAGATCGCGGAGAAGATGGTCGAGGGCGGGATGAAAAAGTTCTACGCCGAGGTCGCCCTCCTCGAGCAGAAGTTCGTCATGGACGAGTCGAAGACCATCAAGGAGGTCGTCGCCCCCGGCACGATCAAGGCCTTCCACCGCTGGCAGGTCGGCGAAAGCGCCGACTGACCCACTCCTCCCACGTCGAAGTCACCCCGAGCCCCGGCCGATCGGCCGGGGTTTCTTTATGCGCAGCGCGTCGGGCGGTTCGGGTATCGTTCCGAGCCGGAGGTTCGACCATGACAGCCAGCAACACCCCGCCCGCAGCCACGCCCCCCAACTCCACCCACCCCGCCCGCCCGCGGGGCGCCCGCGAGGGTGAGCACTACACCATCCGGCGGAAGATGCTCCGGCTCCTCGGCGCCGGCTTCACGATCTACGACAACGCGGGAGGCATCGCGGGCTACTGCGACCAGAAGGGCTTCCGCCTGCGCGAGGACATCCGCATCTACGCCGACGAGACGAAACGCGCCGAACTGTTCCGACTGCGGACGCGGGCGATCATCGACTTCGGCGCGACCTACGAGGTCGTGATCGCGGACGAGGTGATCGGATCGCTCCGACGCAAGGGGCTCAAGAGCAGCTTCGTGCGGGACGAGTGGCTGATCTTCGACGGCGCGGGCCGGGAGGCCGCCATGATCCAGGAGAAGAACGCAACCCTCGCGATGGCAAGGAGGCTCAGCGACGCCTTCTCAATGGTCCCGCAGACCTTCCAGGTCTTCCGCTCAGGCGACGGGGCCCTGCTGGCGACCTTCCGCCAGCATTTCAATCCTTTCATCTACCGCCTCGGAGTGCTCATCGAAGACGAACCCGACGACACGGTCGACGATCTCGTGTTGCTCGCAGCCGCCTGCCTGATCGCAGCGATCGAGGGACGACAGGGCTGAGGGCGAATCGGCGCGCCTAGGAACACCCGCGAGATCCGTTCGAGCAATCAAGGACGCCAAGCTCCCGTTCTGGAAGAAAGGGCCCACCAGATGACGACTCAGGACCACACCCGACGCGACGCGCTCGCCGCTCTCGGAGGGCTCGGGCTGCTCGCCGCAGGCGCGGGCGCCTCGATGCCCCGGTCGGCAAGCCTCGCCGCCTCCGCCGCCGCGATGTCACTGTTCAGCGACAAGGCGATGGGCTGGGATGTCTCGAAAAACCAGTACGTCCTGCCGGACCTCCCCTACGCCTACGACGCGCTCGAGCCCCACATCGACGCCAAGACCATGGAGATCCACCACTCCAAGCACCACGCCGGCTATGTCCGGGGGCTGAACAACGCCCTCGAGCAGCTCCGCCGCATCCGCGAGGGCCAGGCCGACGCAGGAATGGTCAAGCACTGGTCCCAGGAGCTCGCCTTCCATGGCTCCGGCCACATCAACCACGCCATCTTCTGGATCACCATGGCCCCGCCCGACCGGGGCGGAGGCGGGTACCCCGAGGGACCACTCGCCGAGCGGATCGACCGCGACTTCGGCTCCTTCAGCGGCTTCACCGCCCACTTCAAGGCCGCAGCGGGGTCGGTGGAAGCCTCAGGCTGGGCATGGCTGGGGTACGAGCCGGTCTCGCGGAAACTGGTGATCCAGCAGATGGAGAAGCAGCAGAATACGGACATGACGGGCGTCATTCCGCTGCTCGGGGTCGACGTCTGGGAGCACGCCTACTACCTGAAGTACCAGAACCGGCGAGGCGAGTACGTTGACAACTTCATGCGGGTGATCAACTGGTCCTCCGTCGCTGATCGCTTCCGGGCGATCATGGGTTGAAACGGCGAAGGTCCGAGAAAAACCGGACCGCCGGTACTATAGCGTAAGTCCAAATCCCTATTGAGCTTGCGCATCTTGCCGGGACAGGACGCCCGGGCCAGACGAAAAATCCGGTCCAAACGCTGGCACCGCACTGATCGTGTGGCACATTGCTGAGGTCTTGTCTCTCTCTCCTCCTATGACTCGGCTGCGGGCGGAAACACGCGCGGCCGGGTTTCTTTCTTTTTGGACTTCCCAAGCCCTCTAGGCCCCAAGGCCCCCGATCCCGGGAGCACAACCCCGCCTACAGACTGCGACGAGCCCGCCGGACGATGCGGTGGGTCTCCTTGCGATCGCTCTCCGCCAGCCAGCGGTCGGTCACCCCCACGACCCAGTCCGGGCGGTCCTTGGCCGCGTCGTTGAGCCAATTGGCGACGCTGTCCTGCACATAGACCTCCGGGTCCCCCCGCAGGGGCTCGAGCAGCACGAGCCCGGGAGCCGGGTCCTCACGCAGCGAGCGGACATGAGCGCACCACACCCCCCGGGGCCGCGTCGCCTCGACCGCGAACCGGCGCAGGAACGGGCTGGGATCACCCGTCCAGGGCTCAAGAGCACCGATCGCCCCGCCCGGATCCGCCACGACACGATCGCGGACCGCCATCCACGCCCACTCCCGCACCCCGAAGTGCGGGTCGTCAGCGAAGGGCCGGATCGCCTCCATCACCCCTGCCACCGACCGAGGCCCCCGCAGCGCGACCGCAAACGCCGCCCACGACCGCACCGTGTCGCTCGTATGCACCGCGAGCGAGGCAAGCTCCCCATCGCTCGCCCGCTCCGCGAGCACCCCCGCCACGATCCGCATCCGCTTCGTGACCGCTCGCTCCGACCCCAGCGCAGCCTCGATCGCCCCCGCGTGCCCCGGCGCCGCAGCCCGGGCAAGCTCGACCGGGTCGAGCGCCAGCCCCTCCGCCAGATTCCGCGCTTCCCGCGTGCCCGCATTCAGCGCCAGCACCACCTCGCGGGGCACTTCACTCGGGCGACGGGCCATGGCTTCAATCGACCGCGAAGCAGGCCACACGCTGCCCGTTGGCCTTCACCTCGAGCTGCGGGCGCTCCTGGTGGCAGCGATCAAACGCGAGCGGGCAACGCCCGACAAACGGGCAGCCCTTCGGCGGGTTGAACGGGCTCGGCACATCCCCCTGCAGCACCGTCAACGGACGCCGGTCGTCGGGGTCGTCGATCGGATTCGCCCCGAGCAACGCCCGCGTGTACGGATGCTGCGCCCGGTCGTCGATATCCTCCGCCGGCAACTCCTCGACTGCGAAGCCCAGGTACATCACCGTGATGCGATCGCAGAAGTGCTCGACGACCTTGAGGTCGTGGCTGATGAACATCATCGTGAGCCCGAAACGCTCCCGCAGATCCGTCATCAGGTTCAGCACCTGCGCCTGCACGCTCACATCCAAGGCACTCACCGGCTCGTCGGCGACGATGAACTCCGGCTTCACGCTCAACGCCCGAGCGATCCCGATCCGCTGACGCTGCCCACCCGAGAACTCATGCGGGAACCGGTCCGCCGCCTCGGGCCGCAGCCCCACCACCTTGATGAGCTCCTCGATGTACGCCTTGATATCCGCGGGCTCCACGACCTTGTGGAAGCGCACCGCCTCCGTCAGCGTCTGCCGCACCGTCAGACGCGGATTGAGCGATGAATACGGGTCCTGGAAGATAATCTGCATCCGCCGGCGATAGGGCATCATGCCCTCGTGATCGAGGGCCGTGATGTCATGACCATCAAAGCTGATCGACCCATCCGTCGGCTCCGTCAGGCGGATCAGCACCTTCCCCAGCGTGCTCTTCCCGCAACCCGACTCCCCGACCACCCCCATCGTCTCGCCCCGGTTGATGGTCATCGACACGCCGTTCACCGCGTGCACCTTGGCCTTCACCCGGTTCAGAACGCCCCCCCGCACAGGGAAGTGCTTCACCACCTTGTCCGCGACAAGCAGGGGCCTGCCCTCCGGCGTCGATGCCTCCGCCGCATGCGGCGCGGGTTGATCGACCAGCGACTCAGCCATTGCTTGCTCCGATCGTCAACTCCGCATCCTGGTGCAGCGGGTAGTGGCAGCGCCGCTGACGCCCGTCCCCCTCCATCACCAGCTCCGGCTCGTCCCGCACGCACCGGTCCTTGTCCGACTTTGGGCACCGCGTCTCGAAGCGGCACCCAGGCGGCAGCTCCGTCAGGCTGGGGACGATGCCCGGGATCGTCGGCAGCTTCCGCCCGTGCGTCTTCTTGCTGCCGCGCTTCGGGATCGACTGGATCAGAGCGCTCGTGTACGGGTGCAAGGGGTTCTTGAAGATGTCGCGCACGGGCCCCGTCTCGATCACCCGCCCGGCGTACATCACCATCACCCGGTCGCACACCTGCGCCACGACGCCCAGGTCGTGGGTGATCAGGATGATCGCGGTGCCCGTCTTCTCCTTGAGCTGCTTCATCAGGTCGAGGATCTGCGCCTGGATCGTCACGTCGAGCGCCGTCGTCGGCTCATCCGCGATCAGCACGTCCGGGTCGCAGCACAAGGCCATCGCGATCATCACCCGCTGCCTCATCCCGCCCGAGAGCTGGTGCGGGTACTCCTTGTACCGCCGCTCGGCGTTGGGCATCTCGACGAGCTTCAGCATCTCGATCGCCCGGTCCCGGCGCTCGCGACGGCCGAGGTCCGTGTGGTAGCGCAGCGCCTCGTCCAGCTGCCAGCCGATCGTGAACACCGGGTTCAGGCTGGTCATGGGCTCCTGGAAGATCATCGCGATCTTGTCGCCCCGCACCCGGCGCATCTCGTCCGCGCTCGCGGTCGCCAGGTTCTTCCCCTCGTACAGGATCTCGGTGTCCTCGCCGAAGCTGGCGGTGTGCTCGGGCAGCAGTCGCATGATCGACTTGCTGGTCACGGTCTTCCCGCACCCCGACTCGCCGACGATCCCCAGCGTCTC
>DAIQNV010000010.1:6479-22510 GCA_036788215.1 Phycisphaerales bacterium
TCAGCTCACATGCTTGGGATCGAACGCGTCCTGCAACGCATCCGTGAAGATATTGAACGCCAGCACAAGCAGGAACATGAAGAAGGTCGCCGTCCCGATCTGCCAGAAGAAATCGTTCACCACCTGGCTCTTGCTCTGGTCGATCATGATCCCCCAGCTCGCCCCGTCCTTCAGGCCAAGACCCAGGAAGGTCAGGATCACCTCGCCCTTGATCGCCGCGATGAACAGCAGGCTGAAGTTGATGAACAGGAGGTGGCTCGTGTTCGGGATCACGTGCTTCAGCAGGATGTACATCCGCCCGAACCCCATCGCGGTCGTCGCCTGAACATACTCCAGCTCCTTGATCTTCATCGACTCGCCGCGGATCACACGCCCGGGTCCGACCCAGTAGGTCACGCCGAACGCGACGTACAGGGGCACCAGCGTCCCCTCCACCGCCGAACCGAGGAAGAGGAAGCTCAGGACCGCCAGCAGCACCAGGTAGGGGATCGAGGTGATCATGCTGTAGATCCAGTTGAAGACGTGATCGAGGGGCCCGCCGATGAAGGCAGCCGCTGCGCCGAACACGCCCCCGAAGATCACCGCGAACAGCGCCGTCACCAGCCCGACCTGGATCGCGACGTAGCTGGAGTACAGCGCCCGCACCAAAATGCTCCGCCCCTGCGTGTCCGTCCCCGCGAAGAGCTTGAAGCCGTACAGCAGCCCCCGTGCGCCCTCGGGCCTCGGGAAGACCGCCCCGATCATCGGCTCCACCTCGTTGAGGATCGACCCCACCGCGGTATCCGACCTCGCAAGCGCCGCCGCCTGCGCCGCCCGCACCTCGTCGACGATCGTCCCCTCGAACATCGCCCCCCGCACCGCCTCGCGGTCCGAAGGATCGGCGTCGAGCAGGTTGATCGACGCATCCTCGATTTCCGCGAGATCAAGCGAAGCGATCGGGTCGTCCTCGCCCACGACCTCCCCCACCGCGGAGTACTTCTGCACCGCAGCGACAAAGTCCTCGAGCCCGAAGGCGAGTTCCTCCGCCGCGATCAGGATCGCATCCTCGTCCGCCGTCTCGTCCGCGAGTGTCCGCTCCAGCGCCGCACGCCGCTCGACGATGCGCTCGATATAGATCGGCAGCGACCGCAGCTCCTGCACCGCGCGCCGGACGTCCACCACGCGGGCGAAGGCCGCCTCCGCCTCAGCGACACGCCGCTCGAGTTCATCCAGGGGCAAATCCGCGAACGGGCGATCGGGCCAGGAGACATCGGCCAGGGCCTGACGCGCCGACCGCCCCGACCCCTCCTCGAGCTGACCCGCCGCCTGCAACCCGCGCCGGGCCAGGCCCAGGAGCTCGCTCGCAGCCCCGAGCCGCGTGGTCGTGTTCGGCTCGAGCCCGAAGCCCGGGATCTCCTTCGGCCCCACGACGCGCAGCGTGCCGCTCGTGAGGAACAGGCCCGCGAAGGGGCGTCCCTCCAGCGTGAAAGCGCCCGACTTCTGGCCCGCCCAGTTGGCGAAGTTCGTGCCCGCGATCCACGCGCCGAGCAGGACATAGCCCAGGATGATCACCAGGCTCATCATCGCGAACCGGTTCTTGCGGAACTTGCGCGACCCGCGCGATTGGAAGAGGCGCTTGATCATGACAGCCTCACCCGCGGGTCGACCAGGGCGTACAGCACATCGGTCATGATCACCGTCACGATCACCGCCGCCGCGAGGATCGCCACCGTCGCCTGCACGACCGGGAAGTCGCGCGCCACGATCCCGTTGATCAGCATCCGCCCCATCCCCGGGATATTGAAGTACTGCTCGACCAGGATCGACCCGGTGATCAGGAAGGGCAGCGTGATCGTCACCCGCGTGATGATCGGGATCATCGCGTTCTTCAGCATGTGCACGCTCATGATCTTCCAGTCGGGGGCCCCTTTGGCCCGCGCGGTCACGATGTGGTCCTTGGTGCTCTCCTCCACCATCACCGCCCGGTAGAACCGCGTGTCGTAGCCCATCGAGACGACAACACCGATCAGGACCGGCAGCATGCAGTATTTCACCCAGTTCCCGGGCGAGAAGAACGCCCCGTCGCCCGCCTCGATCGCGCCGAACACAGGCTGGTACCCCTCGATCGCAAAGGGCGTGATGCCCATCTGCTCGCCCAGCTTGTATGCCCCGATGTACTGCCCGATGATGATGTACACGAGATAGCTCACGCTCATCCCGAGCACCGCCGCGAACATCAGCAGCCGGTCCGTCATCCGCCCTCGCTTGAAGGCGCAGACCAGCCCGATCGCGATCGACACGACCGCGGTCGTCACGAGGCTCGGCACCGTGATCATCAGCGTCGGCGGGATCGCCTGGCGCACCATCTCCCCCACCGGGCGGCTCTGGTCCCAGCTCTTCTGCTCGAAGTTCAGCGTGAACACATCGGTGAGGAATCGCCAGTACTGCTCGTAGATCGGACGGTCGAGCCCCATGCTCTCCTCGATCAGCCGGATCTGCTCCGCGGACGGATTCTTCCCGAGCTGGTTGGCCACCGCCTCCCCCTGGTTAATGCGCAGGAGCAGCATCACCACGAGCAGGATCGAGAGATACAGCGGGATGTAGTACAGCACCCGCCGAAGGATGTACGACCACATGCGACAAGCTCCACGAACCGACGGTCGGGCCCGGCGCAGTCACGCCAGCGCCCGCCCTCCCGGCCTCACCGTCAGTTCCCGGGCATCCGCGACTCGTCGATGTCGAGGAACTTGAACCACGCGTAGTACCGCTCCGTCGGGAGCGCGTTCAGGAGCCAGGGGTTGATCACATAGTTCCGCGTCCGCGCCATCGACCCGATGTAGGGCACGTCCTCGAGCAGCATGTCCCGCATCTGGATGTACTTCGCGGTCCGTTCCGGCCCGGGGAGCATCGTCAGGATCTCCTCGTAAAGCCGGTCGTACTCAGGGTTCTTGTAGTTGTAGTGGTTCGAGCCGGGGCTCTCGTTCGGGCCGAAGAAGAGCGCGAGATTGTTCTCCGCGTCCGGGTAGTCGCTCGACCACGCGAAGGTGAACATCGGCGCGTTCTTCTTGTTCACCGTCTCGATCAGCGTCGAGAAGTCGACCGGGATGACATCCACGTTGATGCCGACAGCAGCGAGCTGCCGCTTGGTCAACTCGCCCATCTGCAGGTTGATCGAGTTCCGCGTCGTGAAGTAGCGGATCGTCCGCAGCCCCTGACCGTTCGGGTAGCCGGCCTCCGCCAGCTTCTGCCTCGCCAGTTCGAGGTTCGGCCCGCGATACGGGTTGACCCGTTCGCCGGGCTCCGGGTGCCCGTCCAGCCCGGGAGGGATCGGGCCGTCATAGACGATGTTGTTCCCGCTGTAGAACCGATCGTTGACCTCGTCGAGATCGAGCGCCAGGCTGATCGCCTGGCGCAGCTTCTTGCCCCGCTCGCCCGCGGGGGCCCCGAGGAGATCGTCCTCCATGTTGAACCCGCGGAAGATGAAGTCGAGCAGCTGCACCGAGTGCACCGTGATCCCCGCCGACTTCACGCGCGGGAGCACCTCGCGTGTCTGCTTGTCGAAAATCTCCTCGTAGAACTCGTCCGGCAGCTCCGAGTACCCCAGACGGCCCGCGCGGAACTGCAGGAACATCGGCTGGTCCTGCGGGTACATCGTGAACTCGATCCGATCCACGAAGGGCACCCGCTTCCCCGCGGCCCGGTGCAGGCGCATCCGCATCGCCTCCCGGTCCCACTCGCTCCGCTCGGGGTAAAGAACCTCGTGGTACTCGGGGTTGCGATGGATCGTGAGCTTCTGCTTGGGCACCCAGTCGCTCGGGCTCTTCAGGACGAACGGGCCCGTCCCCACCGGGTTAAAGGCGAAGTCATCCCCGTAGAACTCGACCGCCTCGCGGGGCACGATCGAGGTCTGGAACATCGTCAGGATCCACAGGAACCGCGTCACAGGCTTCGCCAGCCGGATCTCGAAGTTGTGGTCGTCGATCTTGCGGAAACCCGACACCGGCGCGTCGTAGTCAAAGTCTTCAGCCGCGTTCTGCTCGTCCTTGTAGGCGTCGAAGCCCTCGATCGTGTCCGCGATCAGCCACCAGTTCTCAAGCCGGTACTTGTCGTCCGCCAGGCGCTTCAGCGAGTAGAAGACGTCGTCCGTGACGACTTCGCGACCCTTGCCCCCCGGGAAGCACTCGTCGTCGTGGAACCTCACCCCGGGCTTGAGCTGGAACCGCCAGGTCAGCCCACCGTCCTCCGACTCGGGGATCTTCGTCAGCAGCAGGGGCTCGTACTGCATCGGGTCGGAGTACTTGTTGACGAGCAGCGTCTCGTAGATCTGCACGCACGCCATGTTGTCGTAGGTCGTCGACCCCTCGACCGGGTCCAGGCTCTTCGGCCCGTCCGTCCGGATCGGCAGCGGCATCACCCGCTCCTGCGCCATAGCCGCGGACCCGAGGCCCGCAACCGCGGTCAGCACCCCCACCGTGAAACGGGCAAAGAAGCTCCTCGTCACCATCAGACACCTTTCCTTGGGGGGTGCGACCGATCGCCCTCGAGGGCTCGCGGGCGGTCCGCGCGCCATCCGGGGATCGTACCCGAGCCCGCCTTTGGGCACAACAGACGCCCCTACGCCCCCGGACCGCCCCCGGATCGCGCCCCGGTGGCGCAGCCGACGCCAAACACCCGATATCGTGGGGACACGCGATGAGCCCGGACCACCACGACACCCACGCCAATCCACCCGTCGAACTCCGCTTCGGAGGCTGCGACTACCTGGGCTTCTCACGCCTCCCGGAAGCGGTGGAAGCCGCCCGCAGCACCCTGTCCCGCCTCGGGCTCTCGACCACCGCCTCCCGCACCACGACCGGCGACACCCCCGAGCACCGAGGCCTGGAGGCGGAACTCACCCAATTCCTCCGCACCGAAGCCGTGACCGTCCTGCCCGACGGATACACCGCGAACATCGCTGTGTGCGAAGCCCTGGCGCAGACGCACCCCATCGCGCTCATCGACGCCCGCGCCCACGCCAGCCTGCACCTCGCCGCCCGCGCCGGGGGCCTCCAAACCCGGATCTTCGACCACCGCTCACCCGCGAGCCTCCGGATGCTGCTGGACGCGGTCGACGAGCCCGTCGCGGTCCTGACCGACGGGGTCTTCACCGCCGACGGAGCGATCGCCCCCCTGCCCGACCTCCTGAGCGAGCTGGCCTCGGACGCGGTCCTCGTCGTCGACGACTGCCATGGGCTGGGCACCATCGGAGACCGGGGCCGGGGCACCGTGAGCCACTTCGGGCTTGAGGACGGGCGCCTCCTCATCACCGGAACCCTGGCAAAAGCCCTGGGCGCCACCGGCGGATTCGTCGCAGGCCCCTCATGGGTGCGCGAGCGCGTCCTCACCCGCGCGACCGCCTACATCGGCACCACCCCCACCCCCCCCGCCATGATCGCCGCCGCCCGGGCGGCTTTGCGTGTCCTCGACACCAGATCCGGTGATCTCCTCCCCCGCCTTCACGCCAACGCCCAACGCCTCCGCGCAGGCCTGCGCGCGCTCGGGATCGAGACCGGGGAGTGGCCCACGCCCATCGCGGCGTTCGATGTCGGCGATCGCAATCTATTGCTGCAGAAAGCTTTGCGCGAGGCTGGGCTGGTGGTGCCGCTGCAGACCTACCCGGGCGGGCCTTCCGCGTCGTATTTTCGGGCAACGGTTTCCGCGATACACACCCCCACCGAGATCGGTCGGCTGCTTCACACGCTGGCGAAGGCCCTGGGCCGGGAGGCGGCGTGATGGGCGTTGTTTCGGAAGAGGCTGCGCGGCTTGAGTTTGCGCTCGAACTCGCCCGCGAGGCGGGCGAGCTGACGCTTTCGTACTTCGGGCGCTCCGGTCTGTCGATCGAGCGGAAGGGGGATGGGTCGGAGGTCACGGAGGCGGACAAGGCCTGTGAAAAGTTTCTCCGGGCGCGTCTCGGGGAACAGTTTCCGGGTGACGGGGTCCTGGGGGAGGAGTTCGACGACCGAGAGGCGACGTCGGCGTACCGGTGGATCCTGGACCCGATCGACGGGACTTTCAGCTTTGCGCGAGGGGTTCCCCTCTATTCGGTGCTGATCGCCTGCGAGAAGCTGGAGGGTGGGGAGGCGGTCGATGGCGGGGTGCGGCTGGGGGTGATCACGCTGCCGGCGCTCGGGTCGCCCGGCGGGGGGCCCGGGGGCGAGATGGTGTGGGCGGTGCGGGGGGGTGGGGCGTGGCATCGGGTGGGGGCGGGCGAGGCGCGTGCGGCGCGGGTGTCGGGGGTGACGAGCCCCGGGGACGCGACGGTGTGCATGACCTCGCGGGACTACTTCGTCCGGGACAACGCGCTCGAGGTGATGCAGCGGGCGGAAGAGGCGGTCGGGCACGCGCGGGGGTGGTCGGACGCCTATGCGGCGGTGCTGCTGGCGACGGGGCGGATCGAGGCGATGGTGGAGCCTGTGATGTTCCCGTGGGACGCGGCGCCGATCCAGGTGATCGTGGCGGAGGCGGGCGGACGGTGCACGGACTGGACGGGGCGGGAAACGGTGCACCACCAGCGCGTGCTGGCGACCAACGGGCACCTGCATGCACACATGATGGATGCGATCGCCGGCACGGAGTGACGGGCTGCAAGCCCATCCCACTGTGAGTATTGAAGGAACGCGCGGATGGGTGAATCGGGGGGCGATGTTCTGGGGTGGCTTCGGGTGGGGCACGAGGTCGATCCGACCAAGCCTGCGGATTACCGGCTTGCGCCGGGGTGGCTGAAGTTCAGCCGGCAAAACGGTCTGGACGCGGATGCGGGCGAGCCCCGGGCGGGCGGGGTGTACCGCGTGGGCGATGGCGTCTTCGCGCACTTCCCGGAGGGGATGAGCCCGTCGAAGCGGCTCGCGAATCCCGCGTTCGTCCGGAAGATGACCTTCGAGGCGATGACCGATGCGTCGCCGGTCGGCGTGCGGTTCGGGGCGTGCCTTGACGGGCGGGTGCTGAGCGTGGTGGAGCTTGCGGAGGGCGACTCGGTCTACGGGACGGGGCTGTGCGCGGGGCCCTTCGAGCGGACGGGGCAGCGGGTGGTGTGCTGGAACAACGATGTGCCGGCGTACGACGAGCGGAATGAGTCGCTGTACCAGAGCCACCCCTGGGTGCTGGTGGTGCGCGGGGACGGTTCGTCCTTCGGCGTGCTGGCGGACACGACCTGGCGGACGGAGATCGACACGCACGCGGGGCGGATCGCGTTCCGCACGAAGGGGCCTGTGCACGGGGTGCTGATCCTCGATGGGCCGGAACCCGCGGCGGTGCTGCGGAGGCTCGCGGAGTGGACGGGGTTCATGCCCATGCCCCCGCGCTGGGCGCTTGGGTATCAGCAGAGCCGGTGGTCGTACTTCCCGGAGTCGAGGGTGCGCGAGGTGGCGCGGGGCTTCCGCGAGCACCGGATGCCCTGCGATGTGCTCTGGCTTGACATCGACTACATGGACGCGTTCAAGATCTTCACCTTCGACGCGCAGCGGTTCCCCGACCCCGCGGGTCTGAACCGTGAGCTGCACGGGATGGGCTTCCGGACGGTGTGGATGATCGACCCGGCGCCCGCGGCGGCGGAGAAGTACTGGGTGCACGACCAGATCGTGGTGAGCGGGCACGCGACCCTTGACAGCGACGGGCGGCCCTTCATCGGGAGCGTGTGGGCGGGGCCCAGCACCTTCCCCGATTACACGCGCCCCGAGACGCGGGACTGGTGGGCCGACCTGTACCGCCCGTTCATGTCACGGGGCATCGACGGCGTCTGGAACGATATGAACGAGCCCAGCGTCTTTGACTCACCGGAGAAGACGCTGCCCGAGCGGTGCTGGCATCGCGGGGGCGCCTGGGCGAGCGTTGACGGTGAGGTGCCCGAGGGCGGGGACGACGAGCTGCCCCCGGGCCCGCACGCGATGTATCACAATGTCTACGGGCTCCTGATGACCCGGGCAAGCCGCGAGGGGCTGCTGCGGGCCAACCCGGGCAAGCGCCCTTTCCTGCTGACGCGGGCGGGTTTCCTGGGCACCCAGCGGTACGCGGCGACCTGGACGGGGGACAACCAGGCGAACTGGCGGGATCTCAGGGCCTCGATCGGCATGACGCTGAACCTGGGCCTCAGCGGGCAGCCCTTCGCGGGGCCGGACATCGGGGGGTTCATCGATCACACGGGGGGCGACCCCGAGCTGCACGCGCGGTGGATGGGCTTCGGGCTGATGCTGCCCTTCGCGAGGGCGCATGTTGCTGAGCACTGCGTGGACAAGGAGCCCTGGGCGCTGGGCGAGGCGTGCGCCGCGAGCTGCCGGCGGGCGATCGAACGCCGGTACCGGCTGCTGCCCTACCTCTATACGGTCTTCCGCGGGGCGCACGAGACCGGGTTGCCGATCGTGCGGCCCGTGTGGTGGCTTGATCCTTCCGACCCAGCGCTGCGGGCGGAGGACCGGGCGTTCCTGGTGGGGACGGATGTGCTGGTCTCATGCGATGTGTCCCGGAAGGGCGAGGCGGGGCGGTTTGAGCCCGGCGCGGGCTGGGTCGGGATCGAGATCGTCGAGGGGGAGTCGGACCCGGCGCTGCCCCTGGTGTTCATCCGGCGGGGGGCGGTGGTGCCCCTGGGGCCGGTGATGCAGTGGAGCGACGAGAAGCCCGTCGACCCGATCGAGCTGGTCGCGGTCCCGGGCCCGGACGGACGGGCGTCCGGGGAGCTCTACGAGGACGAGGGGGACGGGCACGGGCACGAGCGCGGGGTGTGGCGGCGGACGCGCTGGCGGGTCGAGCCCGACGGGGACGGGTGGACCGTCTCGGAGGAATCGAGCGGAGCACTGACGGGCGGGGGCTCGGGGCGCATCGTGAGGGTGGTGGGCGCCGGGGGTGTCGTTGCGCGCGGCACGGGCACGGGCGGCGAGCGGATCGGGTGCCGGCCCTCCTGAGGCTCGTTCCGGCCCCGGCGAAGGCAGGGGGCAGACCCCCCCCCCGCACGGCCATCGTTTCGCGGTGCATCATGCAGCGGAAACGGGGCGAAGGGGTACACTGTCGACGGGGACGCCGGCGATGTCGTTGCATCCACGCCCGGAATTGCCGGGGGTTGCTTGGGATACGACGCGGTGCGTCGACGCGGGGTTGGGCGAAGAAAGGCGTGTGAGGGCTTGAAGCGACCCGGTGATGTGAGCGTGGGGCTGCGATTGGTTCTTTCGAGCGGGCTCCTCGTCCCGGGCGCGGGGCTGCTCACGGGGTGCCGGAACGCGGAGGCCTACCGGGCTGAAGCGGACGACCGGGCGAGCGAGATCGTCTCGCGGGCGCAGCGGGCGGCGCTCGGGCGTGAGGAGAGCTTCACGATCGGACGCCCGGCGGACACGCTGCGGGAGCGGCTACTACTCCAGCAGGGCTTGCCGATCGCGTCGAAGGCGTCGCTGGGGGCGACTGCGGTCGACCCGGTTGAGCATTGGCCCGACGAGGCGTACCTGCTGGAGAACGAGCCTGTCGACTCGCCCGCCAGCGTGGTGGGTCGAGACGGCGTTGAGGATGGGGTGCGGCTGAACCTGCTGGAGGCGCTGGCGGTGGCGGCGCAGAACAGCCGGGACTACCAGAGCCGTAAGGAGACGGTGTTCGTCGCGGCGCTGGATCTCGACCTGGAGCGGGACCGGTTCCGCCCGACCTTCGGGGGGGGGACCGAGGCTGAGGTGGTGAGCGACCTGACGGGCGACCCGGACCGGGCGGGCGGGCGGATCAGCCCGGAATTGAGCTTCAGCCAGCGGCTGGAAAACGGGGTGAGCTTCACCGGGGCGATCGGGCTGGACCTCGTGAAACTCTTCACGCAGAGCGAGGACTCGAGCCTGGGGCTGTTCGGGGACGCGAGCGTGTCGGTGCCGCTCTTGCGGGGTTCGGGGCGGCACATCGTGCGCGAGCCCCTGACGCAGGCGGAGCGGGACACGATCTACGCGATCTACGAGTTCGAGCGGTTCAAGCGTGAGTTCGTGGTGCGGATCGCCAGCCGGTACCTCGGCGTGCTGCAGGCGCTGGACCAGGTGACGAACGCGGAGCAGAACTACCGGTCGCTGATCCTTTCGGCGAGCCGGCTGCGGGCGCTGGCGAACGAGGGTCGCGTGAGCGAGGTCGAGGTGGACCAGGCTGTGCAGAACGAGCTGCAGGCGCGGGACCGGTGGATCAGCGCTCAGCAGAGCTACGACCGGCAGCTGGACGCTTTCCGGATCGACCTTGGGCTTCCGGCGGACGCCCTCGTCGAACTGGAGCGTGGCGAGATCGAGCGCCTGGGGGAGGCTGTGCGGGCGGCGCTGGCGCTGACCGAGACGCCCTCGGACGGGGACCGGGAGGCATCGGACCCGGTGGTCTCCGAGTCGGACGCCCGGAACCCCGGGCGTGGGGCGCGGATGCTGGGGACCGGGGCGGACGCGGAGATCGTGCTGGACCCGCCCACGCGGGAGGGCGCGGGCCCTTACGAGCTGGAGGAGCCCCTGGCGGTGGCGCTGGCGCTCTCGAACCGGCTCGACCTGCGGCGCACGGAGGGCTCGGTGGTCGATGCGCAGCGCCGGGTCGTCATCGCGGCGGACCAGCTGCGGGCGGAGCTGACACTCCTGGGTTCGGCGTCGCTGGGTGAGGGGCGGGGCGTGCTGAGCGGGGAGCAGCCCGACTCGACTTCGCTGCGTCTTGATGAGGGCCGGTACTCGGGCCTTTTGACGCTGGACCTGCCCTTTGAGCGGACGGCGGAGCGGAACGCGTACCGGGTGAGCCTGATCAACTTCGAGCGTTCGGTGCGGGACCTACAGGCGCTGGAGGACCAGATCAAGGCGGAGGTACGCGACCGTCTGCGGGTGCTGCTGACGAGCCGTGAGGGGTTGAAGATCCAGGCGGCGGCGGTGCGGTTGGCGGAGCGTCGGGTGGAGAGCACGCGTCTGTTCCTGGAGACGGGTCGGGCGCAGACGCGCGATCTGCTCGAGGCCCAGGAGGACCTGATCAGCGCGCAGAACGCGTTGACTTCGGCGCTGGTGAGTTACCGGGTGGCGGAGCTGGAGCTGCAGCGTGACATGGGCGTGCTGCAGGTGGACGAGAACGCGCTGTGGACCGAGCTGGACCCGGCGATGATCGAGGCCCTCCGGGCGGGGGACCTCCCCGGCCGGCAGCGGATGCTGCCGGGGGCCGAAGGGGTGGATGATGCGGCGGACGAGCTTCGCGGCGGCGCTCCGGTCGGCGTAACGGAAGGTGAAGTGAAGGGATGACGATGAGGAAGCGGACGACGAACGGACGGGATCGGCGCGGGGGCGTCGTCATCAAGACGGTGATCGCGCTGGCGGTGCTCGGAGCGCTGGGCGGGGGTGCGGCGCTCGTGTTGACCGGAGGCGACGGGGACGGTGCGGTGGAGACGGGCGCGACCTTCGAGGTGCAGCGCGGGGAGCTGACGATCTCGGTGAGCGAGGCGGGCACGTTGCGGTCGCGCGAGCAGGAGGTGATCGTCAACCAGGTGGAGGGTCGTACGGAGATCATCTACATCATCGCCGAGGGCTCGATGGTGGAGGCCGGAGAGCTGCTGGTGGAGTTTGATTCGTCGCGGTTGAACAACGACAAGGTCGAGCGTGAGATCCAGGTGCAGAACGCGGAGGCGGCGTTCATCCGGGCCCGTGAGAACCTCGCGGTGGCGGAGAGCCAGGCGACGAGCGACATCGCGCAGGCGGAGCTCGACCACCGGTTCGCGATCGAGGACAAGACGCGGTACATCAACGGCGAGTTTCCGAAGGAGCGGAAGGAACTGGAGAGCCGCATCACGCTGGCGAAGGAGGAGCTCGAGCGGGCGGAGGACCGTCTGGAGGGTTCCGAGCGTCTGTTCGGGGCGAAGTACATCGCGGAGAGCGAGTTGGAGGGGGACCGGCTGAGCCGGAACAGGGCGCTCCTGGACTACGAGCTCGCGGTCGCGAACCTTGACCTGCTCGACCAGTACACGTACCCGCGTCGGATCGACGAGCTCGACAGCGAGATCGAGCAGACGCGGCTCGCGCTCGACCGGGTTCGTCGGAAGGCGTCGGCGGACATCGTGCAGGCGCAGGCGAACCTGCGTGCGGCGGAGGTGGAGTTTTCCCGGCAGCAGACGCAGCTTTCGAATATCGTCGACCAATTGCAGAAGACGCGGATGTTCGCGCCGACGGCGGGGATGGTGATCTACGCGACGAGCGTGAACCGCGGCGGCCGCTGGAACGATGACCAGCCGCTGCAGGCGGGTTATCAGGCGCGGGAACGGGAAGAGCTGATCTACCTGCCGACCGCATCGTCGATGATGGCTGAGCTGTCGATCCATGAGTCGGCGCTCGAGAAGGCGGAGGTGGGGCAGCCGGTGCGTGTGACGGTGCCGGCGGTGCCCGGGCGTGTGTTCCGGGGGCGCGTCGCGAAGATCGCGCCGTTGCCGGATCAGTCGAGCTGGTGGAACCCGGATCTGCGGGTGTACGCGACGGAGATCCACCTGGAGGACGAGCTGTCCGGGGTGCGGACGGGGATGTCGTGCCGGGCGGAGATCATCGTGGCGGAGTATGACGATGCGATCTTCGTGCCGATCCAGGCGATCACGCGATCGGGCGGGCGACCGGTCGCCTACGTGCAGGACGCGACCGGGACGCTGACCAAGCGCGAGGTGAAGATCGGGCTGGACAACAACCGCATGGTGCACGTCCTGGAGGGGCTGAACGAGGGTGAGTTCGTCGCGCTGGCGCCTCCCCTCGAGCCGAGCGGCGGAGCGAACCGGCCGGGCGGCCGCCCTGGGGGTGGGCAGGGCCGGCCCGGGCAGCAGCAGGCGCAGACGGGGGCTGCGGCGAGCGCCGCGAAGCCCGCGGCGACCGAGCGGAAGGTGGAGCCCGCTGCTGCGGACACAGCGTCCAAGGAAGACGAGACGGCGGAGACCGCGGTCGCTGTGGACGCCGAGACCATCGAGAGCACTGATGACACCACCAGCGAGACGCCGAGGCGCGAGCCCACCCAGGCCGCGAAGGGCCCGTGAGCGTCGCTGTCGCGCCTCGGGCGGACCCTTCGGATCCGACGGAGGGTCCGGTTGCGCCGGTGGAGAACGAGCTGATCCGGCTGGAGGGGGTGCACAAGCACTACCAGGTGGGTCAGCAGCAGGTGCGTGCGCTGGCGGGGGTGTCGCTGTCGCTGGGTGCGGGGACGTTTACTGCGATCATGGGGTGGTCGGGGTCGGGCAAGAGCACGATGCTGAACGTGCTGGGGTGCCTCGATCGACCGACCTTCGGCGAGTACGCGCTCGACGGGGAGGCGGTGTCGGGCCTGACGGATGAGCGGCTGAGCGACCTGAGGCTGCGGAAGCTCGGGTTCGTCTTTCAGTCGTTCCACCTGATCCCGCAGTTGACGGTGCGGGAGAACATCGAGTTGCCGCTGTATTACCAGGGGCGGGACCGGGAGGAGAGCCGTCTGCGGGCTGAGATGCTGGCGGGGCGTGTGGGTCTCGGGGATCGCCTGGATCACCGGCCCAACGAGCTGTCGGGCGGGCAGATGCAGCGTGTGGCGATCGCGCGGGCGCTGTCGAATGAGCCTCGGCTGCTTCTGGCGGACGAGCCGACGGGGAATCTCGACTCGACGACGACTCGGCAGATCATGACGCTGCTGACCGAATTGAACCACGCCGGGACGACGATCATCATGGTGACGCACGAGCCGGACATCGCCGAGTATTGCCCGACGCACCTGCACATGCAGGACGGGAAGGTGCAGCGCTACAGCGGGCCCGGGCTGCGGGTGGCGGGTGTGACGCCCGAGGCGGTTGAGAAGAGGCGGGGGCTTGTTCGTCCCGGCCCGGAGGATGATGCCTGATGTTCTGGCTGCGACTCGCCCGCAATATCAAGCTCGGGGTCAAGACGCTGCTGCTGCACAAGCTGCGGTCGATGCTGACGATGCTGGGCGTCGTCTTCGGCGTGGCCTCGGTCGTGGCGATGCTCGCGGTGGGCGAGGGGGCCTCTGCGGAGGCGCTCGAGCGGATCCGCATGCTCGGCTCGAACAACATCATCCTGACCTCGGTGAAGGCGACCGACAACACGGTGAACGCGGGGAACCGGCGTGTCAACATCTACGGGCTGCACTACGCCGACGCGGACCGTATCCGAGACAGCTTTGACCGGGTGACCGCGGTGGTGCCGGTGAAGAGCGTGAAGCGCGAGGGGCGGCTCGGGCAGCGGACCGCGGAGCTGCGGGTGGTCGGGACGACGCCCGAGTGGTTCGAGCTCGTGACGCGCCCGATCATCGCGGGCCGGGTGCTGCTCGAGGACGATGTCACGACCCGATCGAACGCGGTGGTGCTGACCGAGTTCGGCGCGCGGAAGCTGCTGGCGACGCAGGAGACGATCGGCAACTCGGTGATGATCGCGGGGAGCTTCTTCGAGGTCGTGGGCATCGTGAAGGCGGCGAATGCCGGGGGTGGGGAGACGCCCGACGAGCAGGAGGACGCGTACATCGCGCTCGAGACCGCGCGGGAGCGGTTCGGGGACCTGAACGTCACACGGTCCAGCGGGTCTTTCCAGCGCGAGCAGGTTGAGCTGCACGGCATTCTCGTCCGCGTCGACAGCGACGGGGCGGTGCCGGGCGTGGCGACCGGGATCCGGCGGATGCTCGAGCGGTTCCACCAGGTGCCCTACTACCAGATCTCGGTGCCCCTGGCCCTGCTGCAGGAGGCGCAGCGAACGCGGGACCGGTGGAACATCGTGCTGGGCTCGATCGCCGGGATCTCGCTTCTGGTGGGCGGTATCGGGATCATGAACATCATGCTCGCGTCGGTGACGGAGCGGACGCGGGAGATCGGCATCCGCCGGGCGATCGGGGCCCGCAAGGGGCAGATCATCGGGCAGTTCCTGATCGAGACGATCGTGCTGTCGGTCATCGGCGGGGCGATCGGCATCGCGCTGGGGTTCGCGATCCCCTGGGCGGTCACGCGGTTTGCGGGCATGCCGACGGAGATCACCGCGTGGTCGATCGCGCTCGCGGCGGGCATCTCGGTGGCGGTGGGCGTGATCTTCGGGCTCTATCCCGCGGCGCGGGCGGCGAACCTCGACCCCATCGACGCGCTCCGACACGAGTAACGCGTTCAGCCCCGGTGCCGGGCGGAGGCGGCGTGGGCCGCGAGCCCTTCCATCTCGGCGAGGCGGACGGTATCGGCGACGAGATCGGCGTCGGGCGTGTCGAGCCTCAGCCAAGAGCGTGGGCGGAGGAAGTCCAGCACGCTGAGCCCGGCGCGGAAACGGGCGGTGCCCCCGGTGGGGAGGGTGTGGTTGGGCCCCACCCCGTAGTCGCCCATGACCTCGGCGGAGCCCGACCCGATGAAGAGGGCGCCGGCGTGGCGCAGGCGGCGGGCGAGATCGCCCGCGTCCGCGGTCAGGATCTCCAGGTGCTCGGGGGCGACGCGGTCGGCGACGGTGACCATCTCATCGTCGCTGGCGCAGACGCAGGCGAAGCTGTTGCCCAGGGCCGCCCGGGCGGTCTGGTGGGTTGCGAGCGACTCCAACTGGCGGGCCAGTTCCGCGTCCACCCGCGAGGCGAACGCCTCCGAGAGGCAGACCAGGATCGCCCGGGCGTCGGTGTCGTGCTCCGCCTGGGCGAGAAGGTCGCTGGCGACGGTCGCCGGGTCGGCGTCGTCGTCCGCGATCACCAGGAGCTCGCTCGGGCCCGCGAGCATGTCGATGCCGACGACACCGGAGACGAGCTGCTTGGCGGCGGTGACCCATCGGTTGCCGGGGCCGGCGATGAGGTCGACGGGTGCGAAGTCTTCGAACCCGTAGGCGAGGGCCGCGATCCCGTGGGCGCCGCCGACCGCGAGCACCGCGTCGGCACCGGCGATCCCGGCAGCGGCGACGGTGACGGGGTGGGCGCCGGGCGTGGCGACGACGACGCGCTCGCACCCCGCGACGCGGGCGGTGACCGCGGTCATCAGCGCCGATGAGGGGAGCGGGTAGCGCCCGCCCGGCGCGTAGCACCCCGCGGCCTGCACCGGCACGACGGTGTGCCCCGCGCGCCCGCCCGGCACCGGGACATCGATGTCGCGGACCGCG
>DAIQNV010000010.1:22610-58186 GCA_036788215.1 Phycisphaerales bacterium
GCGTTGCCCGGGCGGCGCGTCACCTTCAGGGCCCGCCGGTCCAGTTCCCGCTCGATCTCCGCGAGCTCGACGCCCGCGCGAGCGGCGGCGACGAGGGCGAAGTAGATCACGTCCGCCGTTTCCCAGCGGGCCTCGTCGCGCGTCGTCGCGCTCGCGAGTTCGCCGGCTTCCTCGGTCAGTTTCGCACGGAGCAGGTCGGCGTCGGTGAAGAGGCGCGCGGTGTACGAGCCTGCGGGCGCTGCGTCGCGTCGCTCTGCGAGTGTGCGGGCGAGGGCGCCGAGCCCGGTGTCGGCCCCGAAACAGGTGCGGGTGCCGAGGTGGCAAAACCCGCCCCCCGCCTGGTGGACCGTGAAGCGGAGAGCGTCGCGGTCGCAGTCCGTCGCGATCGAGAGCAATTGCTGGGTGTCGCCGCTCGTCGCGCCCTTCTCCCAGAGACCGCCGCGCGAGCGGGACCAGTAGACCCCGCGCCCTGTCTCGAGGGATCGGCGCACGCTTTCAAGCGTGGAGTAGACGAGCCCGAGCGCGACCCCGCTTTCGTCGCAGACGACCGTCGGCCAGAGCCCGTCCGGGCGGTCGCTCTTCAGGGGGGCACAGAATCCTTCGGCGAGATCGAAGGCGCCCGAGTAGAGCGCCATGCCCACCTGGGCGTCGGCGCCCGCTGCGTCCGCGAGCGCGACATCCTCGGGGGCCTTCACGCCCCCGGCGACCGTGACCCGTGCGGGCCCGGCCCGCTCGACGAGGCCCGCGACGCGGTCGATCGGGAGGCCCCCCATGCGGCCCTCGTGCTCGACGAAGGTGACGAGGAAACCGCCGACGAACTCCCTGAGCTCATCGATGCGGTCCTCGACGCGCCGGCCGGTCGACTTCTTCCACCCCTCGACCACCACGTCGCCGTGGCGGGCGTCGAGGGCGGCGATGACGCGGTCGCGGGGGAGTTCGCGGAGGATCTCGGGGGTCGCGGCTGTTCCGAGGATCACCTTGCTCGCGCCGGCGTCGAGCCAGCGGATCGCGGTCTCGACATCGCGGATGCCCCCGCCCACGCGGCAGCGGGCGATCTTGAGCAGGTCTTCGATGACCGGGGCGTTGCTCCCCTGTCCCATCGCAGCGTCGAGATCGATCACCGCGATCTCGCCCGCGCGTCCGAACTTCTCAGCGATCGGGCGGGGGTCGCCGGCGTCGATCGCCATCTCCTCGCCCCCGACGAGCTGGACCGCGTTTGCGTTCATCAGATCGATCGAAGGCACGATCACGCTGTCACCCCCTCGTCGAGTCGGACGACGACGCCCGCTGCGGCGAGCTCGCGCTTCACGTCGCCCACGGTGGTATTCCCGTCATGGAAGATCGAGGCTGCCAGGACCGCGTCCGCGCCCGCGGCGAACACCTCGACCATGTGTGCTGCGGAGTTTCCCCCGCCCGAGGCGACGATCGGGAGCCCGCAGGAGGCGGCGACCGCTGCGATGAGCCCGGTGTCGTAGCCGGTTCTGGTTCCGTCGCGGTCCCAGCTCGTCAGCAGGATCTCGCCCGCGCCGAGCGATTCCGCCTCGGCGGCCCACGCGGGCGCTTCCATGTGTCGGCGCTCGGTGCCCGACCTGGTGACGATGCCCCAGCCCGGGCGCCCATCCTCGTGGCGGGCGGCGTCGATCGAGAGCACGACGCACTGGCGGCCCACGCGGTCGGCGAGCTCGGTGAGCAGGCCCGGGCGGTCGACCGCTGCGGTGTTCACGCCCACCTTGTCGGCGCCGGCGCCGAGCAGGCGTTCGGCGTCGGTGATGGTCCGCACGCCCCCGCCCACGGTGAGCGGGATCGAGAGCACCTCGCGCACGAGGGCGACGGTTTCCGCGGCGTTGGCCCGCCCGTCGGGCGTCGCGGAGACATCGAGCAGCACGAGTTCGTCGGCCCCCTGGGCCTCGTAGGCGAGGGCCCGCTCCACGGGGTCGCCGGCGTCGCGCAGGCCCTGGAAGCGGACGCCCTTGACGACGCGGCCATCGCGGATATCGAGGCAGGGGATGACGCGTCGTGTCAGCATGGGCTCGCCTCCTTGAGGGACAGACCCGCGCCGCACGACTCGGCCCATCGGCGGAGCAGCGACACGCCCCAGCCCCCGCTGAGCTCGGGGTGGAACTGGCATGCGAGCGTGCGCCCCCGCTGCATGGCGGCGATGAACGGCCCTCCGTGCTCGGCCCAGGCTGCGGACCAGCCCTCGGGGCAGGCGCCGTAGCGGAAGGAATTGGCGAAGTAGGCGTAGCCGGTTTCGACGAGGGCCCCGTTGGCCTCCACGCGGTTCCACCCGAACTGCGGCGTCCGCACGCCAGGGCCGAAGGCCTGCACGGGCACATCAACCACGCCCAGCCCCGCGACGCCCGCGGATTCGTCTGACGATGCCGAGAGCACCTGCATGCCCAGGCAGACCGCGACGAGGGGGCGGTCTGAGGCGAGCCGCTGGATCAGCACCCGGTCCAGCCCGGTCTCGCGGAGCCTCGCCATGCCGGCACCGAAGGAGCCGACGCCGGGCAGCATCACCAGCGTTGCCTCGCGGACGCGCTCCGGGTCGACCGTGAGCACGGGCTCCAGCCCGATGCGTCGTGCCGCGGCGGAGACGGACGCGGTGTTGGCGACGCCGGTCTCGATGATCACCAGTTCGGATGCCATCAGAGCACGCCCTTCGTCGAGGGCACCGCGGAGGCGTCGCCCTCGCGTGAGACTGCGGCGCGGAGCGCGAGGGCGAGCGCCTTGAAAGCGGCCTCGGCCTTGTGGTGGTCGTTGCGCCCGCGCAGCACGTCGACGTGGAGCGTGAGATTTCCCGCGGCGGCGAGGGAGCGGAAGAAGTGATCCAGGTTCTCGCTCGCGACATCGCCGATCTGGTGCCTGACGAGGGCGAGGTCCACCTCCGCGTGCGGGCGGCCCGAGAGGTCGACGACGGTCCTTGCGAGCGCCTCATCGAGGGGGGCGTAGGCGTGGCCGAAGCGGGCGATGCCCCGCTTGTCCCCCACCGCCTCCGCGAGGGCCTTGCCGAGGGCGAGGGCGGAGTCCTCTGCGGTGTGGTGGTCGTCGACCTCGAGGTCGCCCGCGCATTCGAGGTCGAGATCGAAACGGGCGTGCCTGGCCAGCGCCGTCAGCATGTGATCGAGGAAGCCGAGCCCGGTCTTCACGCTGGAGCGGCCGGAGCCATCGATGTTCAGCGCGAGGGTGATCCGTGTCTCGCGTGTTGTCCGTTCGACGCGTGCGGTGCGGTCGTTCATCGCTCGCCTCCCATGGCCTGACGCAGGGCCCCGCTCAGTCGCTCGAAGGCGGCCTGGTCGCCGGGGCAAGTGATGCGGAGGGCGTCGGCCAGCCCTGGCTTGTGCCCGAAGGCCCGCACCGCGATGCCCCGGGCCCGCAGCGCGTCGCGGACAGCCCCGGCCCCTTCCGGGGAGCCGAAGCGGGCGAGGACGAAGTTGGCCCCGCCTCCGTCGCCCCACCAGGGCTCGGCGCCGAGGCCCGCGAGCAGCCTGGCGAGCGCGGTGCGCTCGCGTTGCACGCGTTCGACCGACAGGGCGGTGCTCTTCGGGTCGTCGAGCACGGCGCCCGCTGCGGCCATCGCGACGGTCGCTGCGGGGAACGGGCTGACGACGGTGCGGAGCCAGGCGACGACGGGCTCGGACGCGATGGCGTAGCCCACCCGCAGGCCCGCGAGCCCGAGCGCCTTGCTGAAGGTGCGGGTGATCACGACGTTCGGGCGTTCGACGAGCGCGAGCGTCGGGTCGGCGTCGGCGAATTCGGCGTAGGCGAGGTCGACCATGAGGATGCAGCCGGCTTCGTCGGCGCGATCGGCGAGGGCGAGCAGGTCGTCGAGCCTGATCTCTCCGCCGGTCGGGTTGTTCGGGGTGATCACCGCCATGAGGCCGGTCGCATCCTCCACCGCGTCGAGGTAGGTCGCGAGCGGGAACGCGCCCTCGACCCAGGCGACGGAACGCACGCCCGCGCCCGCGATCCTCGCGTAGCGCTCGATCATCTCGAAACCGGGGGTGTGCCAGAGCAGTTCGCGCCCGGGCCCGAGCGTGACGCGGCAGACCGCGTCGATCGCGGCGTCGGCGCCGGCGGTCACGACGACGCGGTTGGCGTCGATCCCCCACCGCTCGGCGATCCGGGCCTCGAGGGCCGCTGCGCCGGCGTAGCGGCGCACCGCTTCGGGCGAGACCGTCTTGAGCGCGGTCATGGCCTGGTCGCTCACGCCCGGGCCCTCGTTGAGGTCGAGCCAGAGGTCGACGCCCGCGTCCTTCGGGGGCGCGACGTAGGGCGAAAGGCCATTGAGGCTTGACGCGGGCTGCGGTGCTCTGCGTTTGGTCTCGGTTCCCATGGCGCCCGCCCCTTTCACAGCACGATCTGATCCGGCGTCGTCACGACGATGTCCGTCCCGCCCCGCTGCTTGATCGCGGGGATGAGCCTTGGGAGCTCGCTCCTGGGCACCGCGGCCTTGACCGCGAAGCCGCCGGAGCCGTGGGTGGGGGCGATGGTGGCCTCGCGCATGGCGGGGAGGACGGCGATGACCGCCTCGAGCCGGTCGGCGGAGATGTTGAGTTCGATCATGACGCGGCGGCGTGCCTCGAGGACCGAGCGTACGAGCATGACGAAGCCTTCGATGGCTTCGCGCTTGCCCGGGTCCTCGAGGGCGCGGGCGTTGGCGTAGAGGCGGGTCGAGGAGGTCATGAGTTCGTCGATGATCCGGAGCCCGTTGGCCACCAGCGTCGCGCCGGTGGCGGTGTTGTCGACGATGCAATCGGCGTCCTCGGGCGGCAGGACCTCGGTGGCGCCGTAGGAGGGGAGGAGCGTGGCGTTGATGCCCTTGGAGGCGATCCAACGCTTCGTGAGCTCGACGTACTCCGACGCGACGACGAGGGGCCCGTCGGGGAGCCAGCCGTTCACCAGGAGGTCGACCGGGGCCGCGGCGACGAGGCGGACGGGGTCGAGCCCGGTGTCGAGGAGTTCGACGAGTTCGCCTCCGGCGTCGTGGCGACCCTCGGCGACCCAGTCGGCCCCGGCGAAGCCCAGATCCCGCGAGCCGGCCTCGATCATCTCGATGATCGCCCGCGGCTTCAGGATCTTGACCGTGAACCCGTCGAGCCCGACCGAGGGGCGATAATCGCGGGCGGTTTCCGAGACGCGGATGCCGGCATCGGCCAGCAGCTTCTGCACGCCGGTGGCCATCCGCCCCTTGGGGAGGGCGAATCGCACGGTCTGTCGGTCGGTCGCGGGCATCGTCGGAACTCCAATCTCTCGAGCGGAATCGCGGGGCGGGGTCGGGCCCGATTCGGTCAATCCAAAACGAAACACGCCGACTTCGGGAGCCGGCGTGCTGGGTGGACTCGCTGGTGGAGGGTCCGCCTACTTCGACCGCCGGCTCTCGGTAGAGATGTGGTGATGGTGGCGGTGATGGGCGGACCGGCTCTGCATTGCTCGGAAGCGTAGCCGCCCGGCCCGTCCCGTCAAGTTGGCCACTTCCCGGGGCCATTCCCCGACGGGAGGCGTGTCGGGGCTCATCCTCGCGGGGCGAACCCCGATGAGGAACACCCCCGTGCCCGACGTCATCCTCGACGCCTGGAAGGCTCGCCCGGGGCCGTGAGGACGGTCAGGGATCCGTCAGCAGCCCGCTCATCCGCTCCAGTTCCGCTTCGAGGGCCCGCACGCGCTCCTGCGACTCGACGAATCGCCGCTCGAGGTCATCCCCGTGCTCGCGCGCTGCGCGGAGTTGATCGCCGAGCGCCGCGTTGGTGTCGCGGAGCTGCCTCAGTTCCATAGCGGTGCCGAAGTTCTCCGCGTCGCGCCCGACGACCACGGTCGTCGCCACGACCGCCCCGACCGGGACGACGAGAAAGGTCAGCCCGGCCCCGATGGCGGCGGCGCGGTTCCGCTTCAGGAACTTCGCCACGACGTATCGCTTGTTCCACCGCCTCGCCTCGATCGCCTCGCCCGCGAGGTACCGCTCGATGTCGCGGGCCAGTTCGCCGGCCGACTGGTAGCGACGCTCGCGGTGCTTCTCGAGCGCCTTCAGAACGATCGCCTCCACTTCCGCGTCGACCGCCTTGGTGACGGAGCGGGGACGGTCGGGGTCGCGCGTGATGATGTTGTCCAGGACCTCACCCATCGGCCCGTCGACGTTGTAGGGGAACCGCCCGCAGAGGAGCTGGTAGAGGATCACGCCCAGGGCGTACACGTCCGTCCGCACGTCGATCTTGGCGCTCTCGCCCCGCGCCTGCTCCGGGCTCGCCCAGGGGAGCGAGCCGATGAACTGGCCGGTCTTGGTCATCTGCGTCGGCAGCGTCTGGCCCGCTTCCGCGACCCCGTCGACCTTCGCCAGGCCGAAGTCGAGGATCTGCGGGCTGCCCGAGGGCGTCACGCGGATGTTGCTGGGCTTCAGGTCGCGGTGGATCACGCCCCGCAGGTGCGCCGCGTTCACCGCGTGGCACACGACCACGAAGAGCTCCAGCGTCTCGCGGACGCCGGGCCTGGTGCTGTCGACGAAGTCATCGAGGGTCGGGCCCGCGACGTAGTCCATCACGTAGAAGACGTGCTCGCCCGCCTGCCCGCTGTCGTGGATCGCCACGATGTTCGGGTTATTGAGCTGCGCGAGCACCTGGATCTCGCGCTCGAACCGCACCTTGTCGTGGGGACCGGCGAACCCCCCGTGCAGCATCACCTTGATCGCCACCTCGCGGCGCGTCCCCTCCTGCACCGCGAGGTAGACCACCCCCTGCCCACCGCGGTGCAGCTCGCGCAGGATGCGGTACCCCGGGATCTGCCCGCCCGGCGCCCCGCGGACCATCGGCCCCGACCGGTGCTGGGCCTGCAGGCGGGCCGCCATGATCAGGTCCCGCGGCGAACCGCGCGGGCGGTCGCTCGCTGCTCCGCTGCTGTGCGGTCCCGCCTTCTCGCCCCCCCGCCCGGGCCCCACGTCGGCGGTCCCCCGCTCCCCGTCGACCGAGACGGTCGCCGGTTCATCGTCGACCGCGTCACTGCGCGGTGGCACGCGGACCACCTCGGTCTCGTCCTCGTTCGGCCACTGCGAAGGACCGCGGTCCGTCATCGTGAGCCCCCCCGCCCGCGCCGACCGGCGGGGCTCAATAGGAGTCCCGCCCCGGATCGGTGAAGTAGCGCGAGGCGGACCCGAGGGCGCTCTTCAGGCGCTCGTGGGCCCGGGCCCGCAGCATGTAGATCGCGCCCGTCGAACGCCCGAGCTGCGCCGCGACCTCGGTCGCGCTCAGGCCCTCCAGGTCGTACAGCCTCACCACCCGCTCGTAGTCGGGCGGGAGCTGCCCGAGCGCCGCCTCGATGCACTGGGTCGCCTCGCCCATCGCCGCGACCCGGCTGGGGGTGCCATGGTCGGTCCCGAGCAGGTCGACCAGGGCCACGAACGAGTCCCGGCTGGAGGTCCCGCTGACCTGCACCCGCCGGCGTGGGTTGGGGCGTTTGGCCGCCTGGAGCCCCCGCAGCGCATCGCGCAGGTTGTTCTCCGCCACCTGGCTCAGCCAGGCCATGAACGAGCCCGGCCCCCGGGGCTTGAACTGGTCGGCCAGCAGAAACGCCTCGAGGTACGTGACCTGCATCACGTCCTCCTCGTCCAGGCTGGAGCGCCACTGCTGGCTGATCTTGCCCTTCAGCCTGCCCTGCACCATCGGGCCGAACACCTCGAGCAGGTCGCACAACGCCTGCTCGTCCCCCTTGGCGGCCCGCTGGATCAGCTCCTCCTCGTTCGGGCAGGCCTCCGCCGCCTGGCGCGCGTAGGCACCGCTCCGACCCTCCACGGAGTCATCCCGGGAGTCCCCCCAGGTCCCCGAGTCGTCCCGCTCGATCCCGCGGCTCTCGTCGCTCGTCACAAACGTCCTCCGAACTTCCGGGCTCCGCCGACCGTACCCCAAGCCGATGGATCACCCGACGCCTTAGTCTAAGGATTCCCGACTCCGCGGCAAACAACGATGCGGGCGACAGAACCCCCCGGTTCGCGCATCCGTGTACGCCGCCGGCGCGGTACAAAGATAGTGATAAGGCCCCCGGCGCACCGATGCACCCTGCCAGTGCCGGGAAGCCCGGACGCCCGGGCCACTGCGCGAGACACAGGTATCAGGCCCCGTCAAGCCGCATCAGGTGCAACAACCACACAGAGCCGACCCACCGGCTGTCACATCGGAGGACACGTTCCATGACCACCGGGCCCGCCCGCAAGACCCCCCGCCGACTCCTCGCCGCAGCTCTCGTCACCGCGGTCGGCCTGCCGGCCATCGCGGCTGCGGGACCGGACAAGGACGAGTTCCCCCCCCTTGAAAAGGTCACCGAGGGATACACCCAGGTGACACCGACCGACAAGGACGGCGGTCTGATGACCGTCTGGATCCGGGAGAAGGACGGGCAGGTGCTCGCGGAGCTCCCTCAGAAGCTGTCGTCCACGCCCTTTTACCTGCTGGGCACCGTCGCGGGTGGCGACCCGGAGACGGGCGTCTACGCGGCCTACGCCCAGGGTGGGCAGGGCACCCGACGCCTGTACTGGCGCCGGTACGACGACCAGCTCGCCCTGATCGAGCCCCAGGACTACTTCCGGAGCACGGGCGACGACGAGAGCCGCTCGTCGGTCGAGCGGGTCTACACCGACTCGGTGGTGCTCTCGACGCGGATCCTGACGATGGGCCCGAACGGCGGGCCGGTGATCGACCTCGACGAGATCCTGATCGACAACGCGCAGGCGTGGTTCGGGCGGTTCGGTCAGCGGATGCGGACGAATCTGCTCAGCCTGGAGAAGGCGAAGCTCTTCCCGTTCAACGCGGAGCTCACGTGGGAGCTGCCCGCTGCGGACGGGCGGCTGACCACCCTGCACTATTCCATCGGCCAGCCCCCGAAGAGCCCCGACTTCAAGCCCCGCGAGGCGGATCGGCGCATCGGCTACTTCTACACCGACTTCATCGACCGCGCCCGCAATGATGGCGATACGCAGACGAACCGCTACGCCCACCGCTGGAACCTGCAGAAGCGCGACCCCAACCTGAAGATGTCGCCCCCGGTCCAGCCCATCGTCTACTACATCGAGCACACCACCCCGGTGCGGTACCGGCGCTGGGTGCGGGACGGCGTCCTCGCGTGGAACGCCGCTTTCGAGCGGATCGGCATCCTCAACGCGATCGAGGTCCGCCAGCAGGACGCCCAGACCGGCGCGTACATGGACATCGACCCCGAGGACATCCGCTACTCCTTCGTCCGGTGGACGAACGCCCACATGGGCTACGCGATCGGCCCGTCCTCGGCGCACCCCGACACGGGCGAGATCTACGAGGCGGACATCGTCATGGACGAGGGCTTCATCTCCGGCTGGGCCAGCCTGATGCTCGACACCGAGATCGCGGCGGAGGCCATTTCCGCCTTCGACGCGGAGACCATGGCCTTCCTCGACCAGAACGACGACTGGGACCCAAGGGTCCGGCTCGCGGCTCCCGAGGACCGCGCGGAGGTCATCGCGTACAAGAGCGCGGTGCGCGAGGGGCGTGAGTGGTCGGGCGCGGTCCCGCCGACCATGCAGGCCACCAACATCGCGATGACCATGGCGGCGGCCGCCGCCGAGGGACGCGGGCACGCCGCGACCTGCAGCTGCCTGCGTCATGCGGCGCTGAACATGGGCATGGCCCGCACCGCGATGGACCTGGGCTTCATCCTGAACGAGTCGGAGGAGGGCTCCGAGGCGGACGACGACCGCTCGATGCTCGACGGCGTGCCCGAGGAGTTCATCGGGCCCCTGCTGAAGAATGTCGTGATGCACGAGGTCGGCCACACGCTGGGCCTGATGCACAACTGGAAGGGCTCGACGCGGTACACCTACGCGGAGATCAACAACACCCCGGAGAACGGGGGCGTCGCGGGCGAAACCCCCTTCCTCATCACCGTGATGGACTACGCGCCGACGAACATCGTCGTCGCCCCCGAGGGCTCCGGCATCATCCAGGGCGACTTCACGGGCATCGACATCGGCTCTTACGACAAGTGGGCCATCGAGTGGGGCTACACGCACGGGGATTACAACGAGGTCGCCCGGCGGGCCGCCGAGCCGGACCACGCCTTCATCTCCGACGAGGGCCAGTTCAGCCCCGATCCCCACGCCAAGATCTGGGACATCGGCAAGGACACGCTCGCCTATGCCGCCAACCGCGCCCAGTTCGCCGACATGCTGAAGGACAAGATCATCGAGAAGGTGGTCGAGGACAACGAGTCCTGGCAGAAGGCTCGCGAGAACTTCTCACGCGCCCTCTACGCCAAGTACGGCGCCGCCAACATCGCGGCCCACTGGATCGGCGGCGCCCACATCAACAACTACCGCAAGGGCGACCCCGGCGCGACCGATCCCGTCGTGCCGGTGCCGGTCGAGACCCAGCGCGAGGCGCTCGCGTTCGTGCTCGACAACACCTTCCGTGATGAGGCCTACGGGCTCACGCCCGAGCTGCTCACCAAGCTCCACACCGACTCGTGGTCGGACGAGAATTGGAACGCGGACCGGTCCTTCCCGATCCACGACCAGGTGCTGGGCCTGCAGGCGGCGAGCATGACCAACCTGCTCAACCCCACGCGTCTCCGGCGTGTGCTGGATAACGAGGCTCGCACCGAGCGGGGCGAGGATGCGCTCACGGTGCCCGAGATCCTCACGACGGTGCGCACCGCGGCATGGACCGAGCTCGACAGCCCGCCCGCCTCCCGCGCCACCGACCGCAACCCCATGATCTCCAACACCCGGCGCAACCTGCAGCGTGAGCACCTCAACCGCCTGATCGACCTCTCGCGGGGCTACGGGTGGGGCGGCGCTTCGGGCGGGATCATCGCGACCCTCGCCCGCCAGGAGCTCCGGGAGCTCAAAACGAAGATCGAGGGCGTGAACATGGCCCGCGCCGACAACTACACCAAGGCCCACCTCGCCGACGCCTCCGAGCGGATCGACAGCGCTCTCAAGGCCACCTACCTCCGGGCCAACTGACCGTCGATCGATATCCGGGTTCCAGACAGAGCCGCCCCACCTTGGGGCGGCTTTTCTGTGCGCCCCTGCCGCTATCCCCGGTCCCGATCGGTCCAGGTTCCCCCGTAGCGGTAGCCGGGCTCCTGTCGGACGCGCTCCCAGCATCCGTCGCAGACGAAGACCCACCCCGTCCTCGCTGAGGTCGTCACGCGGTAGAGACGAGCAAACGCCCGGGCGCAGATGGTGCACGCCCGGGCGGTCCTGCCCTTACGCTTCTTGTCCAACGACGACCCTCTGCAGATCGCTTCATGCCACGGCTGGGCCCGCGGTTACGCGGCCTTGACCGCCTTCGCCGCCAGCCTCTCCGGGGTGGGCACGCGGACCTTCCAGACGAGGCCCAGCTTCTCGAGGATGCGGATGACGATCCAGCTCATGTCGAACTGCCACCACTTCAGCCCGTGCCGGGCGCTGGTCGGGAAGGCGTGGTGGTTGTTGTGCCAGCCTTCGCCGAGCGCGAGCACGCCCACCACGGGGTTGTTGCGGCTCTCGTCGTGGCTCTTGTACGCCCGGGTGCCCCAGAGGTGGCAGACCGAGTTGACGCTCCAGGTCGCGTGGTGCACGACGAGGATCCGAACCAGCCCGCCCCACACGAACCCGAGCAGGGCGCCGCCCCAGCTCATGGTCACGAGCCCGCCGATGACCGCGGGGATGATCAGGCTGAGCACCATCCACACCGGGAAGAGGTTGCTCACCATGACCGTCACTTTGTCCTTCTTGAGGTCCGCGACGTAACGCTCAAGGCCCTTGTCGGAGGTGTCGAGCATCCAGCCCAGGTGAGCGCGGTAGGCGCCCTTGATCGCACCCCGGAACCCGGTCCCGTGCCCGTGCGGAGAGTGCGGGTCCTGCTCGTGATCGCTGTGCTGGTGGTGGCAGCGGTGGAAGGCGACCCAGCGGAAGATCGATCCCTCAACCGACATCGAGCCGGCGATCCCGAGGATGGCCCGCATCACCGGCCCGGTCTCGAACGAGCGGTGCGTGAAGTACCGGTGGTACCCCACGGTCACGCCCAGCCCGGTCACCAGGTACATCCCGAAGAAGATGGCCACCTCGACCCAGCCGAGGCCCCAACCCCACGCGTACACCATCGCCCCGATCAGCGCCACAAACGGCAGCAGGATCACGACGAGGTTCGCGACACGGTCCGCCACCGGCAGAGCGCCGCCGATCTCGACAGGGCTCGCGATCGACCGCCAGTCGCCGGCGGGACGCGCGGAACCATTCGAGGCCTCCTCGGGCCGACCAAGAGCGGGCATCCCAGCCCGCGAAGCAGACATGTTCGACATCGAATCCCCCGGACGGTCCCGAATGCTCTACAACAGACCGCGGCTCTTCGGGGAAGCCCGGGTCCATAACCCCCCCGCCCCGTGCGGGCGAGCAGATAGGAAATATACCTTATCGGTGGATCGCGGGTTCGTCGATGGTGGATGCATTCATCATCCCTTCATCGCCCGTACACCCGCGAACGGGGCGGGCCCTCTGCGCCACGGCCCGGATCACTCGGGCGACAGCTCGATCGACGCGGAATTGATGCAGTACCGAAGCCCCGTCGGAGGGGGCCCGTCCGGGAACACGTGCCCGAGGTGCGCCCCGCACCGCCTGCAACGTACCTCGGTCCGCACCATCCCGTGGGTGCGGTCCGCGTGCTCGCTCACGGTCCCCGCCCCGTTCGCGCTGAAGGCGGGCCAGCCGCAGGCGGAGTGAAACTTCTCGCCCGCCTCGAACAGGGTCTCCCCGCAGACGACGCAGACGTACTTTCCGGGCTCATCGGTGTCGGTGTACTCCCCGGTGAAGGCCCGCTCGGTCCCCGCCTCCTGCGTCACGTGCCACTGCAGGGGCGTCAGGCGCTTCCTCAACTCCTCGCGGTCCACCGGCCACTTCTTCTGCTCAGTCATGCTCGAACCCTACGCAGCGTCGGGGCGGGTCACCCCACCGCGTCACCCCTTCGGGGCGACCGGCATCGGGGCCCGGGCCAGCCGGCGCATCGCGGTCTTGCCCACGAAGGTCCGCCCGGGCTCCAGCACCACCCGCTGCACGAAGGCCGCGGGCATCCGCATGGGGTCGACCGCCTCGAACCCGTGTCGCCGGAAGAAGTCGGGCTGCTTGGTGAGCAGCACGAGTTCATCGACCTCCCACGCGGTGGCGCGCTCGATCACCCCCTGCATCACGACGCGCGAGATGCCCGCCCCCTTCAGAGCGGGCTCCACGACGACGCTCCGCACCTCCGCGAGGCCCGGCACCACCACGCTCACCGCGGCGCACCCGACCACCGCTCCCTCGACATCGCGGGCCACCACGAACTGCCCGAGGTGGGCCCGAACCTCCGCCTCCCGCCTGTGCAGGGTGTACCCCGCGGCCACCCAAGAATTGATCAGGTTCGTGATCGCGGTGACATCGCCCTCGTGCGCAGCGCCCGCTCCCTCGGGCGCGAGGACCACGACGGGCCGGCTGTCCGCCGAAACATTGGTCGCCTGGGCACTCACGAGACCGCCCCCCCCTCGTCACGCAACCGATCGCCCGCTGCGCGGGCCGCATCGCGGACACGCGTCGGGTTCGTCCCCCCCACCACATCCCGCCGGCGGAGCGCGGACGCGACCGTCAGCCAGGCCTTCACGTCCTCGCCCACACGGGGCTCCACCGCCCGGATCTCGTCGAGCGAGAGCTCCTGCACCTCGACGCCCCGGGCCGCCGCTTCGTTCACCACCGCCCCCACCGCGGAGTGGGCCTCCCGAAAGGGCACGCCGCGTTCCACCAGGTGGTCCGCCAGTTCGGTCGCGAGCGACCCGCCCAGCCCCGCGAGTGCGCTGCACCGCTCGGTGTGGAAGGTGAGGCCCCCCAGCCCAACGTCGAGCAGCCTCAGGCAGACGCTCAGATCATCCATCGCGCGGAAGAGCGGCGCCTTGTCCTCCTGCAGGTCCTTGTTGTACGCGAGCGTCAGCCCCTTGACCGCGACGGACACCGACACGAGCGCGCCGAGCAGGCCACCGGCTTTGCCCCGCAGCAGCTCCATCGCGTCGGGGTTTTTCTTCTGGGGCATCAGGCTGGATCCGCTGCAGACCTCGTCCCCGAGCCCCACGAGGCCGAACTCCGCCGATCCGAAGATGACCAGTTCCTCCCCGAGGCGGCTGAGGTGGACGCCGCACAGGCTGAGGGCGCCCAGCACCTCGATCACGAAGTCGCGGTCGCTGACCGCGTCGAGGCTGTTCTCGCTCGCCCGGCTGAACCCGAGCCCGACCGCCAGCGCCTTGCGATCGACCGCGAAGGCGGTGCCCGCGAGCGCCCCCGAACCGAGCGGGCAGACGTCGACGCGTGCCCGGGCATCGCGCAGGCGGGCCGCGTCCCGGGTGAACATCGCCTCGTACGCGAGGCACCAGTGCCCGATCGTCACGGGCTGCGCCCTCTGGAGGTGCGTGTACGCGGGCATCGGGTTGTCCGCGTGCTTCTCCGCGAGCGCGATCAGGCGGCTGCGCACCGAGGCGAGTTCCGCGAGCCTTGCCCCGATGGCCCGCCGGACCCAGAGGCGGAAGTCCGTCGCGACCTGGTCGTTCCGGCTGCGCCCGGTGTGCAGCTTCTTACCGAGATCGCCGATCCGCGCCACGAGTCGCTGCTCGACCCAGGTGTGCACGTCCTCGGCGCCGCTCTCGATCGGGGGCGCGGTCAATCCCCGGGCCTCCTCGAGCACGCCCGCCAGACCAGCGCGGACCCGCTCGACCTCTTCCTGGGTCAGCACACCCGCCTTGCCGAGCGCCCCGGCCCACGCGACGGAGCCCTCGATGTCCTCCTCCACCATCCGCCAGTCGACCGGCAGCGAGTCATTCAGCGCGCGGAACGCCTGGGCGGGCGGCACGCTGAACCGCCCTCCCCACATCGCCTCGCCGCCCGATCCATCGCCCGAACCCGCCACTCAGACCGCCTTGCCTTCCTTGATGATCGGATCATCGACCGGCGTCTCCTCCGGCTCGACGACGGGCCCGGTGCGGGGGCCCACGACCGGGGCGAGCCCGCGCTGATCGACGAGGGCCGCCTTCTTGCTCTCCGCGAGCTTGAGCCCGTTGAAGCCGGCGATGCGCTCGGGCAGGGTGAGCAGGCGGATGAAGCCCTCCGCGTGCTTCTGGTTGTACACCTCGTCGGCGCCGAAGGTCGCGAAGTCCTCGCTGTACAGGCTGTAGGGGCTCTTCCGGCGGACCGTGGTCGCCCGGCC
This sequence comes from Phycisphaerales bacterium, assembly GCA_036788215.1. Classification (GTDB taxonomy): domain Bacteria; phylum Planctomycetota; class Phycisphaerae; order Phycisphaerales; family UBA1924; genus DAIQNV01. The sequence continues at coordinate 37,826 of DAIQNV010000010.1, forward strand.
CTTGAACAGGCGCACCGCGATCTCGCCGGTGAGGCGCCCCGCGATCGTCTCCGCGGCGCTGCTGATCGCCTCGCGCACGAAGGTGAACCAGCGCCCGTCGTAGACGAGCCTGGCGAACCGCTGCCCGAGCTCCTCGCGGAGCGCGAGCGTGTCGCGGTCGAGGCAGAGCTCCTCGAGTCCGCGCAGCGCCTCCACGATCACCGTCCCGCCGGGCGTCTCGTACAGGCCCCGGCTCTTCATGCCCACGCAGCGGTTCTCGACGAGGTCGACGCGGCCCACGCCATGGGGGCCCGCGATCGCGTTGAGCTTCGCGACGAGTTCGTGCCCCGACAGACGCTCCCCGTTGACGCTGACGGCGCGCCCGTGCTCGAAGCCCACGCGGACGTCCTCGGGCTCGTCGGGGGTCTCCGCCGGGTTGGCGGTGAGCATCCACGCGTCCTCGGGGGGCGGGTTCCAGGGGTTCTCGATCTCCCCGCCCTCGTGGCTGATGTGCCAGAGGTTCCGGTCCCTGCTATAGAGCTTCTCGAGCGTGCTGTTGCTCGGGACGCCCTTGGACTTCATGTAGTCGAGGAGTTGCTGGCGGCTCCGCATGTCCCACTCGCGCCACGGGGCGATGATCTTCAGGTCCGGGGCGAGCGCTGCGAAGGCGGCCTCGAAGCGCACCTGGTCGTTGCCCTTGCCGGTGCAGCCGTGCGCGACCGCGGTCGCGCCCACGGCGCGGGCGCACTCGACCTGGGCCTTGGCGATCACGGGGCGGGCCATGCTGGTCCCGAGGAGGTACCGCCCCTCGTAGATCGCGCCGGTGATGAGGGTCGGGAAGACATACTCCTCGATGAATTCCTGGCGCAGGTCCGCGACGCGGCAGTCGACCGCGCCCGACGCCCGGGCCTTCTCCTCGATGCCGGTGAGTTCATCGGCGCCCTGGCCCACGTCCGCGACGAAGCAGACGACCTCGCTCTGGTAGGTCTCCACCAACCAGGGAACGATCGCCGAAGTGTCCAGCCCGCCCGAATACGCCAGCACAACCCGTTCGCCCATCGCCTGCCTCTTTCTTCAGTCCTCACGGACCCGTTCACGCTCGCGTCCCGGGCGTCCCGCCCGGGCCTTCACCCGCAACCCTACGCACACCCGTCCATTCTCTCAGCCCGGCGGCACTGACCTTGCTCGCCGGTCGGGGCCCGCCAATTCCAAGGCCCGGGCACCCGTCATCCCTTGCCCATGATCCCGAGCACCAGCGCGTTCTGCGCGTGCATCCGGTTCTCCGCCTGGTCGTAGACCACGCTCGAGGCGGAATCGATGACCCCGTCCGTCACTTCCTCGCCCCGATGCGCCGGGAGGCAGTGCATGAACAGGGCGTCGCGCCCGAGCCCCTTGCTCGCGAGTTCCATGACGTCCTCGTCCACCTGGAACCCGTAGAACGATTCGTTGCGGATGCGGCTCTGGTGGTCCTGGCCCATGGACACCCAGCAGTCGGTGTAGACCGCGTCGTGCCCCTCGACCGCTGCGGTTTTGGTCGCCAGTTCGATCGTCGCGCCGGTCCGCGCCCCGCGCTCCGTCGCAACCTTGAGGACCTCGTAGCTGGGCTCGAAGCCCTTGGGCGTCACCACCGTCATGCTGACGCCCAGGGTCGCCGAGGCGAGCATGAGGGAGTGGCACACGTTGTTCCCGTCGCCGATCCAGGCGAGCTTCTTGCCCGCGAGCCCTCCGTCCGCGAGGGAGGCGAAACCATCGCCCAGATGCTCGCTCATCGTGAGCATGTCGGCGAGCGCCTGGCAGGGGTGCTCGAGGTCGCTGAGGGCGTTCACCACCGGGATCGACCCGTGCTCGACCAGGCCTTCGAGGGCCGCGTGCTCGAACACCCGCGCGACGATCAGCTCGACAAACCGTTCCATGTTCTTCGCGAAGTCCTTGAGGCTCTCGCGCTCGCCCAGGCGGCTGCCCTTCTGGTCGAGGTAGACGCAGTGCATCCCGAGCTTGGTGAGGCCCACGTCGAAGCTGACCCGCGTGCGCAGGCTGGGCTTCTCGAAGATCAGGGCGCCATGCAGCCCGGTCAGCTTCCCGTGGTGCAGCTCGGGCGAAGCCTTCACCGCGGCGGCGTGCATCAGCACGCTCGAGAGCTCGGTCGGAGAGAGGTCCGCGATCCCGAGGAAGCTGCGCCCCTTCAGGCTGCTGAGCGTCTCCGTCACCAGGATCTCCACCGCGCCCGTCGTTGCCTTCGCTGTCGTCATCACGCACACTCCCGATCCAGAGAAAGCCAGCCCTCAGAGAGCCAGGCCCGCGCCCGGCGAAACAACCGTGCCCACGCCCGTCGATCCGAGCCGGCCCGACACCACATCATCCAGCACCGCCGGCTCGCGCCAGGACGCGATCACCACCGGAGAACCGAGTCGATCCGCGGCGCGGGCCGCGGCCCGCACCTTTGCTTCCATGCCGCCCGTCACGACGCCCGACGAGACGAGCGCGTCGATGTCAGGGGGCTCCACCGACGCGATCAGGCGGCCCTCGCGATCGAGCACCCCCGGGACATCGCTCAGGAGCACCAGGGCGCGGGCGTGCAGCGCCGCCGCGAGCCCTTCCGCGGCGTCGTCCGCGTTGATATTCAGGAGGCCATCGTCGTCGGTGCCGATCGAGGCGACCACGGGGACGAAGCCATTGGACAGCAGGGCGGTGTAGAGCGGGGCGCGGGGTGCTCCGGCGCTCCCGTCGTGCTCGGCGACGACCCGTCCGACGCGGTCGTCGGGGGCGAGGCCCATCGCGACGCACTCGATCTCGGCGCCGTCGACGAGCGTCAGGCCCACCGCCTTGGCGCCCGCGCGGTTGAGCGTTGCCACGACGCCGGTGTTGACCTCGCCCGCGAGGGCCCCCACCACCACGCCCAGGTGCTCGCGGGGGGTGAGGCGCAGCCCGGCGATGCGGTCGCTTGTGAAGCCGTGGGCCGAGAGCCTGGCATCGGCGACGGCGCCGCCCCCGTGCACCACCACGAGGGGCGCGACGCGCGATGCCCGGGCGATGGCGCTCCAGAGGGCGTCCCCGCCCTGTTCGAGCGCGGCGCCGCCGACCTTTACGACGACGGGACCGCTCACGAGGCACCCCCGGCGGTCTGCAGGGCGCCCGGGATCAACCCGAGCGTCTCGGGCAGCCCGAAGCGGGCGTTCATGCACTGCACAGCCTGCCCGCTCGCGCCCTTGACCAGGTTGTCGAGCGTGGAGCAGAGGACGACCCGGCCCATCGACTCGTCGACCGCGACGCTGATGTCGAGGAAGTTGGTGTTCTTCACCGCGTTGACGCTTGGCCACTCGCCAGCGGGCAGGACCCGCAGGAAGGGCTCCCGAGTGCCGGTCGCGACGAGAGCCTCCCGGACATCGCGTGCTGTGATGCCCGCGCCCAGGGCTGCGTGCGTCGTGCACACGATCCCGCGGTCCCAGGGGCCCAGGACGGGGACGAAACCGACGGGTCGGCCGACCGCCATCGCGATCTCCGGCTGGTGGCGGTGCTCGAGCACCCCGTAGGGCTGGGCGCTGACCTCGCAGTAGGCGGTGTGGGCCCTTGCCGCCCGTCCGGCGCCGCTCACACCGCTCATCGCGGTGATCGCGGGGACGAAGTCGGGAGCCAGCACGCCCGCCCGGTCGAGGATGGCCAGGGGAACGGACGCCGCGGTGACGTAGCAGCCCGCGGCGGCGATGATCGGGGCGTCGGCGAGCCCGTCGCGCCCGAGTTCGGGGAGCCCGTAGACAGCGGACTCGACCGCTTCTGGGTGCGGGTGCTGGAACCCGTAGTGGGCGGGGTAGTCATCGACGCCCAGGCGGTGAGCGCCGGAGAGGTCGACGACGGGGATGTTGGCGATCGCCAGGGGCCACGCGAGTTCGGCGCTGAGTTCGTGGGGCGTCGCGAGGAAGACGACGTCGGGCTCCGCGGCGCGGATCGCGCCCGGGCTGGTGGCGCGGACGGGCTCGTCGCAGACGCGGCGCATCTCCGCGAAGATCTGCCCGTACGAGACCTCCGCGGCGCCGGTCTTCTCCGACGCGAAGAGCCCGGCGATCTCTACAGACGGATGGCCCGCGAGGAGGCGCACCAGTTCCCGCCCGGTGTAGCCCGAGGCGCCGACGATCACCGCTCGCATCATCGCCGCACCCTCTCTGCCAAGCCCGCGGCGTGGGCGAGCCGGTCGGCGATCTCGACAGCGCCCTTGGGGGTGCGGGCGGCGATGAAGATGGTGTCGTCGCCCGCGATGGTGCCGGCGGCGTGGGGCGGGGGGTCCTCATCCAGCCTGGCGGCGACGAGCTGCGCCTGGCCCGGGCCGGTGCGGAGGATGACGAGCTGGCCCACCGGCTCGGCGCTGGTGACGAACTGGCGGACCGCCCGGACCAGGGGGGTCTCGGCGAAGCCGTTTTGGTCGAGCGTGCGGTAGCCCTCGGGGGCCTTCACGACGCCCAGGTCGCGGAGGTCGCGGGAGAGGGTCGCCTGGGTGACTTCCTCGCCCAGTTCTGCAAGTTGTTGCTGCAGCTCAGCTTGCGATCGGATCGCCCGTTCGGCGACGATCTGCTCGATCAATCTGAGGCGGTCTTCGCGCGTGCTCACGGGGAAGTATCGCCCCGACTGCATAATTTGTCAATAGCAATTGCATAAATATACGAGCGACGGGCTCGGGTCAAGCGGCCCGTCGGATGGTCTCGTCGCCCGTCGGCATGAGTTCGAGCATCGAAGGATCGAGCCCGGCGCCCCCCGCGCGGAGGAGTTGGGGCAGGTCGAGGATGAGGCTGACGCCCCCGTCGTCGCGGATGGTGGCGCCGGAGAAGGGGCCCGAGGCGGAGGAGGCGTCGAGGTCCTCGATGACGATCTCGCGCTGGCCAATGAGCCCGGTGACCAGCAGGACAGCGGTCTGCGAGCCCGCCTGGGCGACGACCGCTGAGGGGCTTGCCTGCGGTGGCATCTCGCCCAGGGCGGCGTGCAGGTCGAGGACGGGGAAGACCTCGTTCCGGAGGCGGAGAACGGGCGCATCGTTGACCTTGCCCACCTGCTCCCGGCGGGGCTTGACGACTTCGACGACGGCGCCGAGCGGGATGGCGTAAACCGCATCGCCCACGCGGACCATCATCGCGCTGATCACGGTGCTCCGCGTGGGGATGGTGACGCTGAGGGTGTTCCCCCTCGAGCCGGGGCCCGAGCCCGGGCGGAGGGTCAGTTCCGCGTCGCACGAGACAGCGGGCGACGCGAGGGTCCCGAAGGGGGTGTTCGGGATCGCCCCCATGAGGCACGCGTCACGGAACTCGTCGTCGTCTTCGGGCGCGTGGGATCCGTCGGCGATCGCCCGGCTGCGGAGGGGGGCGATGTCGAAAGTCTCGGCATCGTCGGCGATGGCGATGCGGATCTGTGTGCCCGCACTCTCCGCGGTGAGGCGGACGCGGCGCAGACCGGTGCCCTGCTTCAGCATGAAGCGGGTGAGGGCATCGGCCCACGCGGAGAAGAGGGCCCGCACCGCGTCGGCGAGGGCGCTGTCAACGAGCGTCGCCCCGCCGGCGATCTCAAGGTCGACCGGCGTGCGGTTGACATCGGCCCACGCGCGGAGATGGGCTGCGAAGGGGGCCGCGAGCTCGTCGATGGTCACCATGCGGGTCCGCATCACGCCCGACTGCAGGTCGGTCGTCACGCGGGCGATCTCGTCGGCGATCACGAGCAGGCTCTCGGCTTCCGCGAGGTCCGGCGCGGTGGCGCTGGCGGTGGCGGCGTGGATGCTGCTCGCCAGGCTTGCGAGGCGGTTCTTGCCCAGGACGAGCCGGCGGACGGAGTCCATCAGCGTGTCGATGTGCTCCGCGGAGATGGTGAACCCCTGGGAGCCCGGCGGCGTCGGCGCGTTGGCGGGGCCTTCGGGCGCGTGCGCGGATGGGTGGGGCTCGGGGATCGGCTCAGGGACCGGCGCGGGAGCGATGACGAGGGCCGGAGCGGAGTCTTCGCTCGACTCGGGCTCAGCGATCGCCTCTGGCTCGTCGTCGTGCTCGTCGACGCAGACCTCAGCATCATCGGTCGCTTCGTCGTCGGTAGACATCGCCCGAGCCGACGGCTCGGGCAGCATCGCCGGCTCGAACTCGACTTCCGATTCGACCACGGATTCGGCGTCGAACTCGACCGGGGCTTCAGCCTCCGTTCCGGGCGTTGGCTCGGGTTGGGGGCGGACCTCGACGGTGGGCCCGGCGTCGGGCGTCCATGCTCGCTCGGGCGGGGCGTCGAACAGCGGGAGGTCGTCGGTGAAGGCGTCGAGGCTGACCGGGGCTTCCGCGTCGGGATCGGGCGGTTCGATCGCGTCCTCGGGCGTGACGCACGGGAAGAGGCTCGTATCGAAGTGGTCGTCGGGTTCTGCGTCGATGGAGTGATCGGCGAGCGGGCAGGCGAGTTCGTCCGTGAACTCATCGGCGCCGCGCTCGTCGGACGGTTCACTGAAGTCGTGGTCGGGGGAGCGGGCGTCGTGGTCGGCGATGGAGCGGGGTTCGACGGTGGGTTCGGTCGCTTCGTCGAAGACCAACGGCGCGACGGGCTCGATCGCGAAATCTTCGAGGATCGGCCCGAGTTCGTCGATGGGCTCACCGTCTTCGCAGGCGACGACATCGCCCTCGTCATCCGCCAGCCCGTCGTACGACAGCAGAATGTCGATCGAGCCTGCGGGGGGTGTTGCGGTCGTGGGTGGCGTGGGAGGGCCCTGGACGGCAAAGGGCTCTGTGAACCAGTTCGCGAAGGCCGGGGTGTGCCCGAATCTCGGCGCCGGCTCCGGATGCGTTGTATCGGTGCTCTCCCGGTGACCGTCAAAGGCGGCGGCGCGCTGCAGGCCCGTCTCGATCTCGAAGGGCGAGGTGAACCAGTTGGCGTAGTTGACCGGTGCGACGGACTCGGCGTTGGGTCGCGACTCCGGCACCTGTGCGGTGGCCGGAGCGGGGATGCTGATGGGCTCGAGCGTCGCGGGATCGGCCAGGAGCGGGCGCTCGCGCGGCGCGGGGAGTGCCGCGGGAAGATCGGGGAAGCGGAATAGTTCGGCGAGTTCGTCCGCGACATCGCCTCCGTCTATGGGCGGAGGCTCGAAGAGGGCCTCGGCTTCGATGTCCTGGGTGTCCTCGGCATCGGCGGTCTCGGCGTCGGAGACGGGGGCGTCCGCCGGATCGGGGGAGATGCTCGGCTCGGGGCTCACGGGATCGGCGGAAACATCGGCGCGCCGTGCCCACGCGGCGGGTGCCGGCGGGGAGGGTGGGTCCGCCGGCTGGGCATCGAAGATGGGGGTGCCGGCACCGGGAGCGAAGAGCGGGCGGGGCGCAGGCGGGGATTCCGCTGCGGGAGGGGAGAGGCCCACCGGGGAAGCATCGGGCTCGATGGTCGACGCAGGCGTCGGCTCCGGCTCGGGGTTGGGAGCTGCCTGGGCGATGGCTTGCGGGGTCGGCGGTTCGGCTTCGCGCGGGCCGGTTGCTGTGAAGGCACCGTGGATGTAGTCCCCGAGTTCCTCGAGCCCGGCTTCGACCGCATCGATGGCTTCGAGGGCGGATCGTGGATCGGTCGTGATCAGCTCCGGGGTGACCGGGGCTGGGGATAGGGCGGGTGCGGCCGGCGGCAGGGCGTCGTCGCGGCGCCGGGCGAAGGCGGGGCGGGCCTCGGGCTGGGGCGAGGGATTCGTCGGGGCCGATGCCCGATCGATCGCGTAGAGGGCTTCGCGTATACGGAGGACCCGGAAGGGCAGGGGAACGACCAGGTCGTTCGCGTTGGCGGTGAGCGTGGCTGCGAGTTCGGTAAGCCCGAGGGCCTCCGCCCGGAGGGCGACCTCCCGGATGTCGGACTCGGTGCGTTCGACCCGCTCCGCCGGGGTCTCGGCCCAGAGCACGAGCGCCGCGGCGAGGTCGTCGAGCAGGGTGCGTCTTGCTTCTGTGGTCGTGGACATCCGTTCGGGCCTCGAATTGGTCCGTGGGGCTATCGGAGCATCGGCGGGGCGGGGAGGGGGGTTGAGCCGGGTTGCCGGAAGGGCGGGGGAGAAATGGTGTTGCGTTCGGCGGGGTGGGCGGGATTCGGAGGGGCGGCGGTACTTCGGACGCGGTGATGAGGCGTTGATCCCACCCGATCCCAATGGCGTCAAGTGCGACTCCGCGTAGACCCCCGGGGTCGGGAGCCCGAACCGGATGCCGGGCGTGAGTTTGTGGTCGGTGGTGCCGATGGGCGAGGGTCCCCGTAGCCGGGCATGGTGCCTGGGGGATGAACGCAACGCTTGCAAGCAAGGAGAAGCCACATGGCCAAGGTGCAGAAGACTTCGGATTCGGCAAGCCTCGCTGAGGTCGTTGACCGCATCCTCGAGAAGGGCATCGTGATCGATGCCTTCGCGAAGGTTTCGCTGGTTGGTATCGAGCTGCTGGCCATCGAGGCCCGCGTGGTCGTTGCCTCCGTCGAGACCTACCTGAAGTACGCCGAGGCGATCGGCCTGACGGCGACCGCTGCGGCTCCGAACGCCTGAGCGTGAGTGGAGCATGACCGCGCGGGTCTTGACGGGCCCGTGCGGCGCTTTTCGTGTCGCCCGATGCTGATCGGGGCGGCGAGGGGGCCCGGTTATGCCCGACGGGATCGAGGCCTTGAACGGCCGAACCAGCGTGCAGGACCTGTTGCGCGAGGCGCGCGAGCGTCGCGTCGCGTGGCGGCGCGAGCACGAGGCGCGTTCGGCGGAGGCGCTGCGCGAGCGTCAGGCCGAGGTCCGCCGGATGACGGGTGCTGGAGAAAGAACGGGGCTGGACGAGGTGGCGTCTCCGACCTTTGAAGACGACACCGAGCAGCCGGCGGCGGGTGCGGGAGCGATCGAAACCATGAGCACGCCCGCGCACGAAGCCCCGGTCGATTCTGTTAAGACGGTCGTGCCGGAGCCCATGCGAGAAACAACGGTGCCGGTCGTGGCGGAAGCCCCGGTGCCGGTCGCCTTGCCGGAGCCAGCGCCGGCCCCGAAGCCGGGTGTTGCAATGCCTTCGCCCGGGAGCTCGCTGCCGAGCCTGGGCGCACTCTGGATGGGAGTTGGAGCGATGCATTCGTCATCGAGCGGCGGGTTGCCTGCGGTCGCTGGATCCGGGAATGACGACAAGCCCTCGTGGGCACGGGCGAAGGATGGCGTTTCGACGCCCAGCATGGCGACGCCCATGCCTGCGCCGGTGCCGGTCCCGGCAGCAGGTCCGAAGTCGGGGGATGGGATCCGGTTTCGGCGAGTGGATACCGCTGGAACCGGTTCGCCCGCTCCACTGCCCGGTTCGGGCGTGACGCCCTTCCGGCCCGCCCCTGTTGCGACCCCTCCCGTGGCACCAGCGCCTGGAGGGACACTGTTGCGCCGGACGGACGCCGGCATTGCCGGTTCCGCCGGAACCGGGGGTGGCGGATCGCCGGCCTGGGCGCGGCAGGTGCGTCCGGGCGGGTGACGGCTGAGGGGGGCGGGGGGTTTCCCATCAACCGGGGTTCGCGCGCTTCTGCTCGAGACGGGCGGTGATCCGCTGTTCGGGTGCGGTGCTGAACCGCGGGCGGACGCTGCGGGCTCTTGTTTCGATCTCTTCCAAATCTTGAGGTGGGGTGTTTACCGCCGTGAGATCCGGGGCGGTGACGTTGCGAGCGTCGTGTTCGTTGCGGGCGCGCGAGGGTGTGCGGGTTGCGCTCCATCGTCCGGCGGTGATGCCCGATAGGTGCGGCATGGACTACTTTGACCAGGATGCGTCGATGCAGCACATGGCGGGCGGGGCGTTGCTGGTGCCGGAGCCGAGCGACGGGTTCGTAGCGTCGAGCCGGGTGCAGACGCTGACGGATCGTGCGCTCGCCTACCTCGAGCTGGGGTACCCGGTGCACCTGGCGGGGCCGGCGGGGACGGGCAAGACGACGATGGCGTTCCACATCGCGGCGCAGCTCGGTCGCCCCGTGGAGTTGATCCATGGCAACGACGAGATGGGGACGGGCGACCTGATCGGCAAGGACTCGGGCTACACCAAGAGCACGGTGATTGACAACTACATCTCGAGCGTCCTGAAGACGAACGAGGACCTGAGCGTAAAGTGGTCGGACAACCGGCTGACCGAGGCGTGCGAGCGCGGTCATGTCCTGATCTACGACGAGTTCAACCGCTCGAAGGCGGAGGCGAACAACATCCTGCTGAGCATCCTCGAGGAGGGCGTCCTCAACCTGCCGAAGGCTGGGGGCGGGTATCTGAAGGTGCACCCGGCGTTCCGGCTGATCCTGACGAGCAACCCGGAGGAGTACGCGGGGGTGCACCGGGCGCAGGACGCGCTGCTGGATCGGCTTGTGACGATCGAGTGCGGGCACTACGACGAGGCGAGCGAGGTGGCGATCACCGCCTCCCGGAGCGGCGTGGACGAGGAGACGGCGCACGCGATCGTGACGCTGGCCCGCCTGGTCCGCGAGCGGACGCCCGGCGGGCACCGCCCGACGATCCGGGCGTGCATCGCGCTGGCGCGGGTGCTCTCGAACCGGGGGCATCGGCTGGTGGCGACGGACCCGTTCGTGGAGGCGGTGGCGTTCGACCTGCTCGGGCACGACCTGAAAGACGCGGGGATCGACCGCTCGGTGCTGCGGGAGCTGCTCGAGGCGGTGAGCCTGAGCGATACGGAGATGGAGAGCGAAAGCCCGACCATCGAGAGCGTGGGCGGGGGCCTTTCCGCGGAGGCGGGCGTACGGAAGCCCCGCAAGCGGAGCATGCCCAGGGCGGCCTAGGCAAGGGGACTGGCGATGCCGGAACGACGGATCAAGTCGGCTTCTGACCTGCGGACCTCGGCGGCGCGCCTGCCGATGCACGCGTCGGCGCAGAAGCTCTACCTCAAGATCGCCTCGCTCGAGATGAGACGTCAGCGGTTCGAGCGTGAGCAGGAGATGGCCAAGCAGAAGCTCGTGGAGTGCGCCGACCGGTGCGCGCGGATCACGCGCGAGGTCGAGACGCTGCTGGGCGAGATCAAGACACGGTTCCCGTCGGCATCGCTCCCTCAGCAGGTGGCGGGCCTTCCGCGGGTGATGCCGGCCAAGACGCCGGGGAGCGTGCGCGGGTCGTCGGTGACCCACCGCTATTGAACGGATCCGGAGGCGACGATGCAGATCAACTGTTTGCACTGCGGTCACAAGTTCGACCTGGGCAAGAACTACGACGACTACGAGGGCCTCGTGCGGTGCGGCACCTGCGCCGGGCTCCTCGATGTCCGCACGCAGGAGGGCGACGTGAAGGCGGTGCGGTTCGGGGCTGTGCCGACCGCGGCGGCGCCCGTGGCGCCTCAGCGGAATACTCAGCAGGCCATCCAGCCGGCGATCCAGCAGGCGGCGCCGACGCCTCCGCCGGCCTTGCCGGTTCCTTCGCAGGTCGCGACGCCCGCGGCGCGGATCTTTCACCCGTTCCAGGGCTTCGGGGGGCCCCCGCGTCCGGCGCAGGGTGGTGGTGAGCGGGACGTGGCTTGAGGGAGGCAACGATGAGCGATGAACGCCAGTACCTGTACGCGATCGGGCCGGCGGACGAGGCACCGGAGCTCGCGGAAGCGGGGCTGGACGGGGCGCCGGTGCGGGTGGTGACGCGGGGCCGGCTCGCGGCTTATGTCAGCAGCATCGAAGGGAAGAAGGTGCGGCCCGTGCGGAAGCATCTGGCGGCCCACCACAGCGTGCTCCGCACGCTGGCGGCGCGGACGACCGCCCTCCCGATGAGCTTCGGCATGATCGCGGAGAGCGAGGACGAGGTTTCGCAGCTCCTCGAGGCGAAGCACGACGAGCTGAGCGAGCGGGTGACCCGCCTGCACGGGCGGGTGGAGATGACCGTACGGCTGAAGTGGGACGTGGAGAACGTCTTCAGCATGTTCGTCGAGCTCGACCCGGACCTCCGGGCGGCCCGCGACCGGCTGGTCGCTTCGGGCAACGACCGCGAGGAGCAGATCGCGGTGGGCGAGCTCTTCAGCGCGATCCTCGAGGGCGCGCGGGAGGGCGACTGGGAGACGCTGCACGCCGCCCTGGAGCAGGTGTGCGAGGAGATCAAACGGAACGACCCGCGCGACGAGAGCGAGGTCGTCAGCCTGGCCACGCTCGTGCGCCGGGAAGAGATCGGGGCGTTCGAGGACGCGGTGCACGCCGCGGCCGAGGCGTTCGACGATCGGTACCTGATCGACCTGGGCGGTCCTCACCCGCCCCACAGCTTCGTGAGCGTGCACTTGTCGCTTGACGCGGCGTAAGGGGCTTTCGTGTTCTTCCTTGACGACCTGTTGCTGAGCCCGCTCAAGGGATTCGTCTTCATCGCGGAGAAGATCCGTGAGGCCGCTCTGGCGGCGAACGAGGCGGAGGCGGGCGCGGTGACCAAGCAGCTCAGCGAGCTGTACGGGGCGCTCGAGCGGGGCGAGATCACGGAGGAGGAGTTCGACGAGCAGGAGGAGACGCTGCTCGAACGGCTCGAGGCGCTCGCGGGCGATGAGGACGACGAGGAGGAGGACGGGGACGAGGACGACGAGCCCCGGAGCGGGTCGAGCTTCACCGTGAGCCTGCTCGGGGACGAGGACGAGGACGAGGACGACTCGGACGAAGAGGAGGCGGCGTGATGACGCAGCAGCGGACGCTGGCGAAACTGATGCCATCCGCTTCGGCGTCGTTGACCTCGGCGGCCAAGCCGGTGGCCCGCCCCACCGCTGCGGGCCTGCACGCGGAGCCGGCGGTGAGCCTGTGCGAGACCCTGGACCGGGTGCTCGCGAAGGGGATCGTCGCGAAGGGTGAGATCACGATCTCGGTGGCGGGCGTGGACCTGTTGTACGTGGGGCTCGGGGCGCTGGTGGCGAGCGTGGACGCGGCGCGGGACTTCGCGGAATCGCGGGACCGAGACCTCCGGGCGCGGGCGTCGGAACCGGGGCCATCCGAAACGGGGGGTTGATGGACGCGACAACCTTCGATCTTGACGATGCGACGCCCGAAGTGGTGAATGAGGCCAAGGCGGCGGGTCCGCGGTTCGATATAGACCCGGACGACGTGAAGCGCGGGCTGGGCCAGGTCGTGCTCACCGTGGTGCGACTGCTGCACGAACTGATGGAGCGGCAGGCAGAGCGACGGATCGAGGCGGAGACGGTGACGCCTGAAGAAGCTGAGAAACTCGGGCTGACCATGATGCGTCAGGCGGAGGAGATCGACCGGCTTCGCGAGCATTTCGGGCTGGACGAGGAAGATCTGAACCTCGACCTGGGCCCGCTCGGGAAGCTCCTGTGAGCGGATAGAGACCGAGGGGGATTCGTTGGCGACCGTTCGTAACCAGCCCGCGACCAGCACCGGCGGAAGCTCCATCGCGGATCTGCTCGAGCGGATCCTCGACAAGGGCGTGGTGATCGCGGGGGATGTGAAGGTCAAGCTCGTTGACATCGAGCTCCTGACCATCCAGATCCGGCTGGTGATCTGCTCGATCGACAAGGCGAAGGAGATGGGGATGGACTGGTGGGCGAACAGCTCCATCTTCAACGAGGGGAAGACCAAGTCGCCTGAGGCGTTGCCCCCCGCCGATGCGGGTGGTGGTGCGGGACAGATCGACGACCTCAAGGCCCGGATCGCCGAACTGGAGAAGCTGGTGGAGAAAGCGGCGGGCGTGCAGGCGCCCGCATTGCCCGCAGCGCCGGCGTGGCCGCAAAGTCCGCCTTGGATCAAGCCGATTCAGGGTCTGCCGACGACGCCCCCGATGGCGTCCTGATTCGGAGGCCCATGGGACGCTCGCTTCGGATCATCCCGATCATCCACGACGAGGCCGACCTGGGTCGGCTCGCGGGGACGGTGCGGGAGGCGGTCCTCGCGAAGGTGGGCGAGGAAGCGCTCGAGCGAAAGCGTTTCGTCGTCGAGGCGGCCTGGGACGCGATCGAGGCGTGGGCCGGCACGCTCGGGCCGGATCTCGCCCGGGTGAGGCTGTACCAGGACGGGCTGCCCGTCTCCGAGCACGCGGACCGCATCGTGGAGGAACTCGCCGGGCAGGGGAGCCGGAACCACCGTTTGCTGCGGTCGCTGATCCAGCGCGGCGCGAGACTGGTGGGCACGGAGGACCCGGGGCTGCTCATCCGGGAGTATGAAGCGGCGAAGGCGGCGCTGGCCCTCGGGCAGGCTCCGCCCGCGTCGCGGGATCTTCTGGAACAGCGGGACCGGTTCATCGCCCAGCGGATCAACCAGACGCTGGGGGTCGGCGAAACGGGCGTCCTGTTCATCGGGATGCTGCACGAGGTGGGGCCGGGGCTCAGCCCGGATATCGAGGTGACTATGCCGATCGCGTACGAGCGTTCGGCCCAGGCCGGCTGAACCGGCGGGAGTGACTCGCGATGGCGAACCAGCGCTCGGACGCGAAGAAGAACGGCGAGAACGGGATCTCCGGGCTCATCAACGGGCTGACGGGCCTGCTGGGGGCGCTCGGCGACCTCGCGGAGAAGGGCGAGCAGCTTGAGCAGCTGAAGTCGCTGCAGAGCGAGGACGGGCGGACCCGCGTCGAGAGCAGCTTCCGCGTGCGGACGCTGTCGGACGCTTCGGGCGGAAACACTCGCTCGGCAACGCCCCGCCCGGAGCCGGTGAGCCGTCCGGAGAAGGTGAAGGCGGCCCCGGTGACGGAGGTGCGTGAGCCCCAGGTCGACGTCTTCGAGGAAGAGGACCATGTGCTCGTGGTCGTGGAGATGCCCGGAATCCCGGCGGGGAGCGCCCGGTTCCAGATCGACGGGGACGTGCTGACGGTGGACGGGGAGAACGGCGCGAAGCGCTACCACGGGGAGACGCTGCTCCCCCGGGCGTTCGAGGCGGACGCGATGACGATCTCCGCGAACGCGGGTGTCTTCGAGCTGCGTCTGGCGGGCTGAACGATCGAGAAGCGACACACGGAGACCCGGACATGACCAACGCCGCCACCGCGCCGCGCCAGATCGAACGCAAGGCCGCCGAGGCGGCGGCGAAGGACGTCGGACGGGGGATCGTCCGGCTCGACCCCGACGACCTGGCGACGCTCGCGCTGCGCGTCGGGGACACGGTGATCGTGAAGGGCAAACGCTCGACCGCGGCCCGCGCGATGCCGACCTTTCCGGATCAGAGGGGGCGGGGTGCGGCCCACCTCGACGGGATCACCCGGGCGAACGCGGGGCTGGGGCTCGATGATGGCGCGGTGCTCTCGCCCTTTGCCTGCCCCGGGGCGGAGACGGTGACGCTGAAGCCGGCGGGCGCGACGCCCAGCGACAAGGACATGATCGCGATCGGGGGCCTGCTCGACGGGCTGCCCGTGACGCCGGGCGACCGGGTAAGGGCGAGCCTTTTCGGCGGGCGGACCGCGGAGTTCATCGTCGAGAGCTGCACGCCCAGCGGGCACGCGGTGATCGCGCCCGAGACGGAGCTGTACATCAGCAAGTCGGCGCCGCCCGCCAAGTCCGCCAAGGGCGGGGCGACGGAGGGGGCCCGGATCACCTATGAGGACGTGGGCGGGCTGAAGCCCCAGCTCCGGCGGATCCGGGAGATGATCGAGCTGCCCCTGCGGTTCCCGGAGGTCTTCGACCGCCTGGGGATCGATGCGCCGAAGGGCGTCCTGCTCTATGGCCCCCCCGGGACGGGCAAGACGCTGATCGCGCGGGCGATCGCGCACGAGGTCAACGCGTCGTTCTACACCGTTTCCGGCCCCGAGATCATCCACAAGCACTACGGAGAGAGCGAGGGCGCGCTCCGCAAGATCTGGGACGAGGCGACGAAGAAGGCCCCGGCGATCATCTTCATCGACGAGATCGACTCCATCGCCCCGCGCCGCGACACGGTGCAGGGCGAGGTGGAGAAGCGGGTCGTCGCGCAGCTCCTGGCGCTGATGGACGGGCTGCGCAAGCGCTCGGGCGTCATGGTCATCGCGGCGACCAACCTGCCCAACTCGATCGATCCGGCGCTCCGCCGGCCCGGACGGTTCGACCGGGAGATCGAGATCCCGATCCCCGATCGCACCGGGCGTCGCCACATCCTCGATATCCACTCGCGGGGCATGCCCCTCGTGAACGAGGGGCCCGGGGCGGTCGACCTGGGCGAGATCGCGGGCATCACGCACGGGTGCGTCGGCGCCGATCTCGAGGCCCTGTGCCGCGAGGCGGCGATGGCCTGCCTGCGGGACGCGATCCCGGGGATGGACTTCGGCGCGGGGTTCATCCCCCCGGAGACGCTGGCGTCGCTGGCGGTGACGCACGAGCATTTCCGCCAGGCGTTCGCGGATATCCAGCCATCGGCGATCCGCGAGGTGTTCGTGGAGGTGCCGAGCGTGCGGTGGCACGACGTCGGTGGGCTCGAGGACATCAAGCGCCGCCTGATCGAGGCGGTGGAGTGGCCCCTGCACCACGCGGACCTCTTCGAGAAGGCGCACGTGCAGCCCCCGAAGGGCGTTCTGCTCGCGGGGCCCCCGGGCGTCGGCAAAACGCTGATCGCCAAGGCGGTCGCGACCGAGAGCGAGGCGAACTTCATCAGCGTGAAGGGGCCTGAGCTGATCGACAAGTTCGTGGGCGAGAGCGAGAAGGCGCTACGGGAGGTCTTCCGCAAGGCCCGCCAGGCGGCGCCGTGCATCGTGTTCTTCGACGAGATCGATGCCCTGATCCCCAAGCGAGCCTCGGGCGATGCGACGAACCATGTCGCGGAGCGCGTCATGAGCCAGTTCCTCGCGGAGATGGACGGCGTGGAGGACCTCAGGGGCGTCCTGATCCTCGGCGCCACCAACCGGCTCGACCGGCTCGACCCCGCGGTCATCCGGCCCGGGCGGTTCGACGAGGTCGTGGAGCTGGGCCTGCCCGACGAGGGGGCCCGGACGCAGATCTTCAGCGTGCACCTGCGGGACCGGCCGGTCGAGGACGGGATAGACCCCGCGGAACTCGCCCGCATCGCGGACGGCGCCAGCGGGGCCCAGATCGCGGCGATCTGCACCCAGGCGGCGCTCGCAGCGGTCCGGCGGGGCGTGCACGCGCTCGGGCGGGGCGAGCAGCCCGAGATCATCGTGACCCGGGCGGACCTGGACGCGGCGCTGGGCTCGGTCTTGAAGCGGGCGGCGTGATCGGACCGATCGGAGACGCATGACGACCACGACCGCGAGCGAGACGACGACCGGGACGGTGCTGTGCCTCGTGGGCCTCGCGCGCGCGAGGGACGTGGCGGGCTTCGAGCACGCCGGGCTGGAGCCCGGGCAGGCGACGACGGTGCTGGACGCGGGCGACCTCGCTGCGGTCGTTGTGCCGGTGCCGGCGGACTACCTGGCGGGCGCCGAAGCGGAGGAGCGCCTGGGCGACGTGACGTGGGTAGGGCCCCGCGCGGTCGCGCACGACGCGATCGTGCGGACCCTGATGGCGCGGGGGCCCGTGGTGCCCTCCGGGTTCGGCTCGGCCTTCCGTTCGGCGGACTCCGTGCGGGCCCTGATCGAGGCGAACCGCGAGACATTGTCAGTGACGCTCGACGCCTTCGACGGCGCGGTGGAGTTCGGGATCCGCGTGCGGGCCAACCTGAACGCTGCGGAGATCGCCCTCCTCGACGAGCTGATGCGGGAGACGCCCCTGCCCGAGTCGCCCGGGGCCCGCTACCTCGCGGAGAAGAAGCTGAGGCGACGGGCGGTCGAGGAAGCGAGCCGGTGGGCGTGCGAGACTGCGGAAGCGGCATCTGTGGGGCTGGTCGAGCTCGCGCGGGGCGCGGTCGGCCGGCCCATCCGCGCAACCGACAACGACGACCTGCCCACGATCGCGCACTGGGCCTTCCTGGTCGGGCTCGATCGCGAGGACGAGTTCCGCGAGGCGCTCGCAGCGGCCTTCCCGGACAAGACGGTCTTCCGGGTGGAGCTGACGGGCCCATGGCCCGCGTTCGGCTTCGTGCCCGCACTGCGCGGGGTGGGGTAAGCGATCGCGCCCGGCCCTCGGGGCGCCGGGCCTGAGGGTAGCGAAGGTTCGGGCTGATCGTGGTGACGCGTCTCAGGCTGCGAGCGTCGCCCGCGCCAGGCGGTTGATCTCGTTGAGCAGCGCCGTGTCCCGTGTGAACTCGAGCGTGGAGCCGACCCACGCGGGGGCGTCCGCGATCGGGCCCTCGGCCCGGCCCCTGCGACGCAGATCGGTCAGACGCCCGATGGCGAGCGCCAGGATGCCCAGCACCGTCGCGAGGCGCTCGGTCTGGTCGTAGGCGGCCCGCGCCGCGAGTGTGCCCATGGACACGATGTCCTGGTTGCGCCCGTTGGTCGGGATGGACGCGGTGGCGCTGGGCAGGACCGCGTGGCGCATCTCGGCGACCAGCGCCGTCGCGGTCAGCTGCGCCCCGGCGAGCCCCGCGTCGGGGCCGGGGGTCCACGCGAGCAGGAGCGGGGCCCGGTTGTTCAGGTCGGGGTTGAGCAAGACATCGATTTGGCGCTCCGCGAGCACAGCGGTCTGAACGAGCGCCGCGTTCAGGGCATCTGCTGCGAAGGCAACCTGCTGGCCCTGGAAGTTGCCCCCGTGCAGGGCCGCAGCGGGGGAATGATCGTCGCTCGGGCAGACGACGGGGTTGTCGTTCACTCCGTTGAGCTCGCGCTCCACGAGGCGGCGGGCGTGCTCCGCGTTGTCCCGGCAGGCGCCGAGAATCTGCGCGGCGCACCGGATGCTGTAGACCTCCTGCAGGGGGCGTGAAGCGTCCTCCCAGGACCGCCCGTCGGGAGAGGCTGCGGAGCGGATCGCGGAGGCGGAGCGCCACTGGCCCTCCTGTCCGCGGGCGGCGTGCAGGCGCGGATCGAGCGCCTGCTCGCGCGCGCCGAGGGTGCGGTACGCCCAGCCGGTCAGTTGCTCCGCCTTGTGCAGCAGCCGCTCGGCGCGGGCGACCGCGACCGCGGCGAACCCGGTCATGAAGCTGGTGCC
This sequence comes from Phycisphaerales bacterium, assembly GCA_036788215.1. GTDB lineage: Bacteria > Planctomycetota > Phycisphaerae > Phycisphaerales > UBA1924 > DAIQNV01. The sequence goes on from DAIQNV010000010.1 coordinate 56,662, forward strand.
ATTGACGAGCCCGAGGGCGTCCCGGGCGGAGAGGGTCATCGAGTTGAGGCCCACCGCAGCGAGCGCCTCGGACGCGGGGCGTTCGATGCCCGCGAGCCGGACGCGCCCCTCCCCGCACAGCACGCGCGCCGCGTGCGAGAGCGGGATGAGGTCCCCGCTCGCGCCGACCGAGCCGATCTGCGGGATGACGGGGACGAGCCCGAGGCGGAGGACATCGAGCCAGCGGTCGAGCGCGCCGTCGCTCACGGCGCTGCACCCCTGCGCAAGGCACTGGGCCCGGGCGAGCATGGTCGCGCGGACCGCGTCGTCGGGGGCCGCGGGGCCGCAGCCTGCGCCGAGGTGCGCGATGAGGCCCGCGCCCTGGCGTTCGGGGTCGGTCGAGGCGGCAAAGCTGACGAAGGGACCGAAGCCGGTGGTCAGGCCATAGACGGGGTCGCCCCGCTCAAGGACCTCGATGAGGGCGAGGCGCGAGTCGTGCATGCGTTCGCGGGCGACCTCGGTGACGCGGAAGGTGTGGGCGAAGGGGTCGCGGGCGACCGCTTCGACCGTCTCGCAGGTGAGCGTGGTATCCGGCCCGAGGCAGACGGTCGTGCGTTCACGCGGCGCTTCGGGTGCGTGCTGTCCCGTGCTCGATGGGGCGTTGGTCGCCTGAGAGGAGGACAGTCGCGCCGAAAGCGTGGTCATCGCTGGTCTCTTTCTCGTCACGCGGGCCGGTGTCGGCGACGCGGTTCAGCAGGTCGGTCCAGGCGCGCCGGTCGAGGGCGCCCTTGGCGGATCGGGGGGCCCGATCGGGGGGGAGCCCGACGAGGCCCGAGAACCGGGGGGCGAGCGGACCCAGGAGGCGTCGCACGCGATCGCTATCGGTCGGTGCGGGGGGGGTGGTGAAGACCATCCCGACAGCCAGCGACTGCCCCCCGCGGACGGGCGCGACGACCACCTCGCTCGCGATCCCCGCGACCCGGAGCGCGTGCTCCAGGGCGGGGGCGTCGACCAGGCGACCATTGGCGAGCTTGAAGGCCTCGTCCTCGCGCCCCAGGAAGACGAACCCCCCCTCGACCTCCGTGACGCGGTCACCGGTGCGGAGCCAGCGGTCGGGGTCTGCGGGAACGAAGCGGGCGTCCTGCCAGAAGCCCGAGCAGACATTGGGCCCCGCGACCTCGAGGACGCCGTCGTTGGTGAGTCGCGTGCGGCAGCCCAGGGGGCGACCCAGCCACCCGGGGCGCCAGTCGCCCGGCTCTCCCAGAGTGATCCCGGGCGAGGCCTCGGTCTGGCCATAGCCCGCTCGGATTCGGGTTTCGGAGAGGATGGCGGAGAGCTCCCCCGAGACGGGGGCTCCACCCACGATGCCCCCTCGGAGCGAGCGGAGCCAGGCCCTTCCCCCTGTGGTCGCTGCGAGTCGGGACGCCTGCAGCGGGACCATGCTCATCCAGTTGACCCCCCACCGGCGGGCTTCGGCGATGGTCTCGCCCGGTTCGCGTCCGTCGAAGGGATCGCGGAGGACGGTGGCGCCGCCCAGGAGCGCGGG
>DAIQNV010000011.1:0-5072 GCA_036788215.1 Phycisphaerales bacterium
CGTCGATGAGCTTGGCGGTCTCTTCGGAGAAGTCGCGCTCCGCCATAAAGGCCTCGCGCGTGTCGGAGCCGGCGTAGCGGACGAAGCCCAGCTTGTCCGACATGCCCCACTCGGTGATCATGGTGCGGGCGAGGCGGGTGACCTGCTGGATGTCCATCGCGGCGCCCGAGCTGGCGTCGCCCATGGCCTTCTCTTCCGCGATGCGCCCGCCGCAGAGGACGCGCATGGTGCTGGTGAGCCACTTGAGGCTGTAGCCCATGCGGTCCTTCTCGGGGAGGCTGAAGGTCGCGCCGCCGGCGGCGCCCCTGGCGATGATCGTCACCTTGTGCAGGGGGTCGCTGTCCGAGAGCAGGGCCTGGAGCACCGCGTGGCCCGCCTCGTGGTAGGCGACGAGCTTGTTCTCGTCCGCCTCGCGGACGCGGCTGCGCTTGGCCCGGCCGAACTTGACCTTGTCGCGGGCCTCTTCGAGGTCCTCGTGCTCGACGAAGTCCTTGTTCTGCATGGTCGCGGCGATGGCGGCCTCGTTGATGATCGCCGCGAGGTCGGCGCCACTGAACATGGGCGTGCCTCGGGCGACGCGCTCGAGGTTGACATCCGGGCCGAGGCGGACCTTCTTGGAGTGGACCTTCAGGATCTCGAGGCGGCCCGTCAGGTCGGGCAGGGGGACGGTGATCTGGCGGTCGAAGCGGCCCGGGCGGATCAGCGCGGGGTCGAGGACATCGGCGCGGTTGGTCGCGGCGACGACGATGACGCCGTCGCCGCTGGCGAAGCCGTCCATCTCGACGAGGATGGCGTTGAGCGTCTGCTCGCGCTCGTCGTGCCCGCCGGAGCTGAAGCCCCCGCCACGCCGGCGCCCGACCGCGTCGATCTCATCGAGGAAGATGATGCAGGGCGAGGATTCCTTGGCCTGCTTGAAGAGGTCGCGCACGCGGCTCGCGCCCACGCCCACGAACATCTCGACGAAGTCCGAGCCTGAAATGCTGAAGAAGGGCACGTCGGCCTCGCCCGCGATCGCCTTGGCGAGGAGGGTCTTGCCGCAGCCGGGCTCACCGACGAGGAGCACGCCCCGGGGGATGCGTCCGCCGAGCCTGGTGAACCGCTTGGGGTTCTTCAGGAACTCGATGATCTCGGTGACTTCTTCCTTGGCCTCGTTGATGCCCGCGACATCCTTGAAGGTGACGCCGGTCATCTCCTTGCTCAGCGTGCGGTGCCGGCTCTTGCCGAAGTTGCCCAGCATGCCGGCCCCGCCCCCGGCGTTGCGCAGCCCACGGGCAACGAGGAACCAGAGCAGCAGCATGAGCAGGATGAAGGGGCCGAAGAAGTAGAGCAGGCTCATCCAGGGCGACTGCGGGCGGGCGATGTAGTCGCCCCCGGTCAGCTCCTGCACCTTGTTGCCCACGACCTCGCGGTTCACCTCGTTGATCGGGACCGAGACCGTCCGCGCCGCGGCGTCCACCTCGGGCTGCTGCACGCGGGCGGTCAGCGAGGTGTCGCGGACGAGGATGGAGTCGGGAACGATCTCGTTGTTGCGGTAGTGGGCCTCGAACTCCGCCAGGGTGATCTGCTGGCCCGTGTTCGAGTAGCCGAAGACCGTGACCAGGAGGAGCACCAGGAGGAGGAGCAGCACGAAGCCAAAGACGCCGCGGTTCGGGGGGCCCGCTTGGGGCTTCCCGCCCGGGCCGGGCTTCCCGTTGGGCTTGCCGGGCGACTTGCCGCTCGAGCCTTCGGTGTCGGTGCCCTTGTTGGCGTCGGGCTCCTGGGCGAAAGAGGCCCGGAGGGCGACGAGCGGGCTGCGGTGCGTGAAGGTCTTCATCATCGGTATGCGCATCGGCTGAGCCGGCCGGCGGATTCCCGCCCGCGGGCTACTTTGAGCGATTTGCCCCGCTCGTCGCGGGGCCCGCCCCGATCCTCCGCTGCCCCGGTCCCCACGAGGGATCGGGCACGACCGGACCGGGCGACGGGTCCGCGGGACAGGCTAGTCCGCGCCGGACCTTGGGGTCCGGTCCCACTACGAGGTGCCGGACGGGATGTGTTCGAGATCGGAGGGACATTGGTTTCTGATTCGCGGGCGCGACCACGACCGATTCCCCGGATCCGGTGTACTGGGCCGAGCGGTCGGCGTGGGTGCGATGGGTCACCACGCGGATCGCAGTTCGCCCACGATCCGGCGGGCGAGTTCGTCGATCGCGTCCCGCTGGCCCATTTCCAGGCGCTCGCCCGGGCCTCCCGCGACGCCCTGGGCGGGGATGAAGGTCGACGCGGCCTGGAAGTTCTGGCGCTCGAGCAGCAGTTCTCCGGTGCGGTTGTCGCGCCACTCGAAGTCCACGATGAGCGTCAGGGACTGCTCCTGCGCGAGCCCGGTCTCGGGCACGATGCTGAGGGTCTGCAGGCGGGCGTCGCGGATGGTGCCCGAGAGCGTCGTGTCCGCGGCCTGGCCCTGGGTGATCCGCCAAGGGGTCTGGGTCTGGAGCCTCTTGGCGATGGCGTCGGTCAGGTCGGCCTCGATGCCGGTCTGGAAGGTCGTGTTGTCGAAGATCGGGAGCGAAACGGTGCTCACGCGGTCGGAATAGGTCGAGCCCCAGGTGTAACCACAGCCCGAGAGCGTTCCCGAGCCCAGGAGCACCAGCATGATCGCGAGGGCGCGTCTCAACGGCTCGCCCCCGGTCCCCGGTCGCCGGTCGTTCCGTCGTCCTCGAACCAGCCCCGTTCCTCCATGATGTCGAGGGCCCGCTGGGCGGCTGAGGAGCGCGGGTGCTTTCTGATCAGGCGCCGGAGCGTGAACTGGCCCGAGGGCTCCGAGCCGGTCCTGATGTACCACTCCGCGGTCTCGAGCATCTGGGCGGCCCGGGACTCGTCGATGCGCTCGTCGAGACCATTGATGACCGGGCTCGTCGCGGCGTCGGCGGGGTAGCGGGAGCGGTAGCGGTCGATCAGGAGGCGTGCCTCGAGCAGGCTCGACGCGTCGTACGCGGGTCCCTTGAAGGCGGCGACATTGCTGAAGATCTGCCCGAGCAGGGCCTGGCGGGCCCGGGGGCTCTCCGGGTAGTTCTGGCGGAAGATCGAGTACATCTCCGACGCGAGGCGCAGGTCGCCCCGGTTGTAGTAGTGCTCCGCGAGGCGGAAGGCGGCGTCCTCCGCCAGCGTGGACTGCGGGAGACGCTCCTGGACGCGGATGAGCAGTTCCTCACCGGTGGTGCGGGAGCCATCGATCCGCAGGCCGAGGAACTTGCGCTTGAGCCCGTCGAGGTAGGCAAAGGCGATGTCCGCCTCGCGCTGCAGGGCCCGGATGTACTCGTCGGACGCTGGGAAATCGGTGATCACCGTCTCGTAGTCGTAGAGGGCGTCGTACTCGTTGCCCCTCTCGAGCTTGGCGTCGCCCCTGAGGAGGTAGGCCCGGGGCAGAAGGGCGTTGTCCGTGCGCTTGTTCTCGCGGATCCAGTGGTTGAGCTTCTTCTGGGCCCTTTTGCCCTCGCCCTCCGCGATGAGCCTGGCGGCGGTCGCCATCACGCCCGCGTCGGAGTCGGGGTCGGGCTCGGAGGCGCGCTGCCAGGAGCCATCGGGCGACAGGGTGAACCCCGCCCCACCCGCCCCACCCGCCCCACCCCGGCCGGTGTCCGGCGGGGCGGATTCGGGCTGAGCGAGTGCGCCGGAACAGATGAAGGCGGCGAACATCGCCGCTCTCAGGCCGGTCACTCGGCTCGGTCGTACCCTCGACATGTCGCGAGGATACTCGCCCCGGGCCCGGCAGGACGGCAGCGGGGCATCGGAGGCGGAGTGGACGGACCCGGATCACAGGCTCGGCGGGGGATCATCACCGGGATGGGGGCGGTGTCGCCCCTGGGGATCGGCGTGCGGGCGCTCGCGGCGGGCGGGCGGGCGGGCCGGACGGGCGTGCGCACGCTCGAGCCGGGCTGGGGCGAGCGGGCGGGGGTGACCGCGAGCGTCGCGGCGCGGTGCTGGGATTGGGACCCTGAGTCGGTGATGCGGGACGGCGAGTCCCTGAAGCTGCCCAGGCTGGTGCCCATGGCGCTCGGCGCCGCGCGCGAGGCGCTGGGGCAGGCGGGGCTCGGGGAGATCGCGGAGGACCCTGCGCAGAGCCGTCGGGTGGGGCTGATCCTGGGGACCGGGGGCGGGGGGATCGACTTCACGGGGGCGCAGTACCGGGCGCAGTTTGCGGGCCACAGGCCCAGCCTGTGGACGATCACGAACGCGACGCACGGGAACTTGGCCGGGGAACTCAGCATCCGGCTCGGGCTGCGGGGGCCCAGCCTGTGCGTCTCGACGGGGTGCGCGAGCGGGAGCGATGCGGTGGGCCTGGCGCTCGATCAATTGCGGGCCGGGCGCGTGGGGTCGCCCGACGCGTGGGTGGTGATCGGGGCGGATGCGCACATCGAGCCCGAGCCCCTGCGGGCGATGGAACTGCTCGGGGTGATCTCGACGCGGGACTTCCGGGGGAACCCGGAGACGGCGGGGACCGCGTCGCGCCCGTTTGATGCGAGGCGGGACGGGTTCGTCCTGGGCGAGGGGGCGTGGGCGGTGGTGATCGAGCGGGCGGGGTTTGCGGAGGAGCGAGCAGCGAGAGCGGTGGGGGAGGTGCTGGGGTACGGGGCGACCTGTGACGCGTATCACCGCGTGCGCCCCGCGCCGGATATGGAGGAGTGCGCCCGGGCGATGACGCTGGCGTGCGCGGACGCGGAGGTGGGCCCCGATGAGATCGAGATCCTGCACTACCACGGGACCGCGACCGAGCTGAACGATCGGCTGGAGACCGAGGCGGTGAAGCGGGCGTTCGGGGAGCACGCGGCGAGGCTGGTGGGCCATTCGATCAAGGGGGCGATCGGGCACCCTCAGGGGGCGAGCGGGATGGCGAGTTTGGTCTCGACGCTGGCGGGGCTGACCGGGGCGGACGGGGGCGAGCCCTTCAGCCTGCCGACGGCCAATCTGGTCGAGCGGGACCCGGGTTGCGACCTTGAGTACACGCCGTTGGAGGCCCGGGCGACGGGGGCGCGGGTGGCGATGATCAGTTGTTTGGCGTTCGGGGCGAAGAACAGCATGCTGGTGGTGCGGGCGAG
>DAIQNV010000011.1:5172-33904 GCA_036788215.1 Phycisphaerales bacterium
GTTCGGGCATCCGGCGGACGGTGGTGGCGACCTTTCCGCGGTCCGGGCACCACCTGCTCGAGCGACTGGTGCGGGGGTGCTATCCGGCGGGGGCGGTGTCGTACTGCGATGTGCACCAGGAGCCGGGGCGGCGGCTCTCGGCGTGCCCGGCGACGAACCTGCAGAAGACGCACGACCTGGAGAACGACGAGCCGGTCTCGGCGGAGTATCAGCACCTCGTGCAGGTGCGGTATCCCCTGGAGTCGCTCGCGTCGTGGTACACGATGGCGGTGAAGGCGAGCGAGCTCCCGGACACGATCGAGGCGTGGCGCGGGTACGCGCAGGCGACCTCGATCATGTGGCTGCGGTTCTGGAAGAAGTGGGTGCTCGGGGGGGTGCCCAACCGGATGATCGTGGAGTACGCGGCGCTCATGGACGACCCGGCGGGGACGATGCGCGGGGTGGTCGATTTCCTGGGCGGGCCGGCGGTGGATGACGCGACGATCGGGCGCATCGTCGAGGCGGAGGGCGTGCGCCCGCGCCGGGCGTTCGGCGACTTCCGGTACGCGGGCGACCCCTTCGCCGAGCAGTTGGCGGGGTACTTCCGCTCGGTGCCCGGGGTGGATGTCGACGCGGGGCGGCTGGATCTTTCGGGCTTGCCATGGAACTGACCGCGTTGCGTCAGCTCGTCGCGATCGCTGAAGCGGGGCATATGACCCGCGCAGCGCACGCGCTGGGCGTCACGCAGCCCACGCTGTCGGCGATGGTGCGCCGGCTGGAGGAGGAGCTCGGGGTTGAACTGTTCCATCGCACGCCCCGGGGCGTCGTGCCCACCGAGGCGGGGCGGGCGCTGATCGAGCACGCGGCGGAGGCGATCCGCGCCGCGGACCGGGGCGTTGAGGCGGTGCGGGCGATCGCGGGGCTGGAGGCGGGGTCGGTGCGCGTCGGCGGGGGGGCGACCGCGATGGGGGCGCTCCTGCCGGGCGTCATCGGGCGCGTGAGGCGGGACCATCCCGGGCTGCGGTTCACGGCGCGCGAAGGGGGCAGCGCCGCGGTCACCGCAGCGGTGCGATCCGGGGAACTGGACCTCGGGATCGTGACGCTGGCCGAAGACAGCGGGCCGGGTGACGACCTGATCGTGACCGCGACACTCACGGATGAACTGACGCTGATCGTGCCCCCCGAGCATCGCCTCGCACCAAAGAAGACCTTCCGTTTCGCGGATCTGGCGGGGGAGCCGGTCGTCGCCTTCGAGGCGGGCAGCGCGGTGCGGGAGGTCATCGACGGTGCCGCGGCGCGGCACGGGGTGACGCTCGATGTCGTGGTCGAACTGCGGAGCATCCAGTCGATCGAGCGGATGGTCGAGGTGGGCGTGGGCGTGGGGTTCGTCAGCCGGCTGGCCGGCGGGACGGGGGGCCTGCGGTGCGCCGACGGCGCGCTGACGCGGCGCTTGGGGGTGGTCCGCCGGGCCGACCGCGTGCCCAGCCCGGCGGTGGCGCTCTTCGAGCGCGAATTGCTTGCGTCGGTCCGGTCCGGCGGGTGAATCGGCGTTGCGTCAGGCGACCGATTTGCCTCGGGCGGCGCGGATGGCGAAGGAAACGACCGTCAGCACGAGGAAGACGACGAACAGGATCCACGCGATGTTCGCCGAGACGGCTGCGGTGCCGCTGAGGCCCAGGATCGCGGCGATGATCGCGAGGATGAGGAACAGAATGGCGAGGCCGAGCATGGGAGCTCCTTTCAGAGAGATCTTCCGACACAAGGAGCGTCAGACGACCGCGTGAATGGGCCGTGAGGTCCCGATGAATCGGGGCTGATGTCGCTTTTGTGCTCGACAGGCACGCCCGGAGCGCGCAGCATGGGGGCATGGGACGCGGCTCCAAGGCTCGCTGGATCACTTTCGTGATCGTTCAGGTTGGGCTCGCCGTGGTGTGGTGGTATGTCGCGCTCGGCATCACCATTTCCACGGCGGGGGTGCGTGGGTTCGCAGCGTCGGCCCAATTTGGGGTGTTCGGCGTGCTGGTCGTCGTCTCGGTGGGGCTGCATCTCGGGGCGATGCTGGGCGACCCCGGTAGTCATTGATCAGATCAATGAATACTGTAGACTCGATTGATTGGATCAATCATGCGGTCTGTCCGATGATGTGGAGCGATCCGGCCCGCATCCCGGGCCTCCTCAGTAAGGAACACCGCCATGACCCCGACCAGCAACGCGCACCCCACCCACGACCCCTTCAACGCCAACGCCACCCTCGAGGTCAACGGCGCGACCTACCGCTACAGCCGGCTCGCGGCTCTGGACGAGCAGGGCGTGGGGGTGGGGATCGCGAAGCTGCCCTACTCGATCCGGGTGCTGCTGGAGGCGCAGCTGCGGAACCTCGACGGGTTCATCGTGACCGCGGACGACATTTCGGGGCTGGCGAGTTACAACGCGAAGACGGTGGACTCGGTCGAGATGCCCTTCATGCCCGGGCGTGTGGTGCTGCAGGACTTCACGGGCGTGCCCTGCGTCGTCGATCTCGCGGCGATGCGGGACGCGATGAAGGCGCTCGGTGGTGACCCGAAGGACATCAACCCCGCGGTGAAGTGTGACCTGGTGATCGACCACTCGGTGCAGGTCGATGACTTCGCGACGCGGGTGGCGCTGACGATCAACGCGCAGAAGGAATTCGAGCGGAACAACGAGCGGTACAAGTTCCTGAAGTGGGGCCAGCAGAGCCTGAGCAACTTCCGCTGCGTGCCCCCGGCGACGGGCATCGTGCACCAGGTGAACCTCGAGTACCTCGCCCGGGGCGTGCTGACGCGCGACGAGGACGGGCAGCAGGTGGTCTACCCCGACAGCCTCGTGGGCACCGACAGCCACACGACGATGATCAACGGGCTGGGCGTCGTGGGCTGGGGCGTGGGGGGCATCGAGGCGGAGGCGGTCATGCTCGGGCAGCCCGTCTACATGCTGACGCCCGAGGTCATCGGCTTCAAGCTCAAGGGCAGATTGCCCGAGGGCACGACCGCCACCGACCTGGTGCTCACCGTGACGCAGATCCTCCGCAAGCGGGGAGTTGTCGAGAAGTTCGTCGAGTTCTTCGGCCCCGGCATGGCGGAGCTGAGCCTGCCCGACCGCGCAACGATCGCGAACATGGCGCCCGAGTACGGCGCGACGATGGGCTTCTTCCCGATCGATCGGACGACGATCGACTACCTTCGCTTTACGGGCAAGGACGAGGACGAGGTCGCCCTCACGGAGGCCTACGCCAAGGCGAACATGCTGTGGTGGGAGCCGGGCAGCCCCGAGCCCGAGTTCACCGATGTGCTGGAGCTCGACCTGTCGACGGTCGTGCCGAGCCTCGCGGGGCCCAAGCGCCCGCAGGACCGGATCGCCCTTTCCGACATGAAGGCGGGCTGGCACCGGGACCTGACCGAAACCTTCAAGAAGCCCCGGGGGACGGTGAACCTGAGCCGCTGGGCGGGCGAGGGTGGCGAGGTGGCGGGGGAGGCGACGAACCCCGAGCGGGCCGACGCCGATGATGCGACCGCGAGCACGCCCGACGGCTCTCACAGCGATGGATTGGCGATCGTCAAGCTCACGGAAGCGAGCCACCCCGAGAGGCCCGGGATGGTCGTGCCCCTGACGCACGGCGCGGTGGTCATCGCGGCGATCACGAGCTGCACGAACACGAGCAACCCCGACGTGATGCTCGCGGCGGGCCTGGTCGCGCGGAAGGCGCGGGCTCTGGGCCTGACCCGCAAGCCTTGGGTCAAGACCAGCCTCGCGCCCGGGTCGAAGGTCGTGACGGAGTACTACGAGCGTGCCGGGCTGGTTGATGACCTCGAGGCCCTGGGCTTCCACACCGTGGGGTACGGGTGCACCACCTGCATCGGCAACTCCGGGCCTCTCCCCCCCGAGATCGAGAAGGCGGTGAAGGACCACGACCTCGTCGTGTCGAGCGTCCTGAGCGGCAACCGCAACTTCGAGGGGCGCGTGCATCCCGCGGTGAAGACCAACTACCTCGCCAGCCCACCCTTGGTCGTCGTGTACGCGATCGCGGGCACGGTGGATATCGATGTCTTCAACGAGCCGATCGGCACGGACAAGAACGGGAACGATGTCTACATGAAGGACATCTGGCCCACCACCGCCGAGGTGCTGGAGCTGAAGAAGAAGGCGATCGGGCGCGACCAGTTCGTCGACAAGTACGCCGATGTCTTCACGGGCAACGAGACCTGGAACGAGGTGCCCGTCAGCAAGAGCGAGTTGTACACCTGGGACGACGACTCGACCTACATCCAGAACCCGCCCTTCTTCGAGGGCATGGCCGAGACCGCGCCGGGCTTCGTCCCAGTCCGCGGCGCCCGTGTGCTGGTGTTCGTGGGTGACTCGGTCACCACCGACCACATCTCCCCCGCGGGGCGCATCGAGCCCGAGACGCCGGCGGGCCAGTACCTCATCAACAAGGGCGTCGCCAAGGCCAACTTCAACAGCTACGGCAGTCGTCGGGGCAACGACCGCGTGATGACGCGGGGCACCTTCGCGAATGTCCGCGTGGCGAACAAGGTCGCGGCCGATGCCCACGGGGTCATCCCCGAGGGCGGCTGGACCAAGGACTTCACGCAAGGCAAGACCCTCGTCGATGCCCCGCAGGCGTACATCTACGACGCCGCGATGAACTACAAGAAGGCCGGTGTCCCGCTCGTGGTGCTGGCGGGCAAGGACTACGGCATGGGCTCGAGCCGCGACTGGGCGGCGAAGGGCACGATGCTGCTGGGCGTGCAGGCGGTGATCGCGGAGAGCTTCGAGCGGATCCACCGGAGCAACCTGGTCTTCATGGGCGTGCTGCCCCTCGTCTTCAAGGAGGGCCAGAGCGCGGGCAGCCTGGGCCTGAAGGGCGACGAGGCCTTCGATGTCCACCTGCCCGACCCCGTCGAGCCGGGCGCCGATGTCAAGGTGACCGCGACGAAGCCGGATGGATCCAAGGTCGAGTTCACGACGAAGAGCCGGCTGGACACGCCGGTGGAGATCGAGTACTACCGCAACGGCGGGATTCTGCAGACGGTGATCCGGAAGAAGCTGAACGAAGCAAGACAACATGCCTGACATCGCGGCGACACTCGCCGAACAACCGGGGGCGGTGCACTACCTGCCCATCCTGACGACGCTGATCTCGGCGGCCTTCCTCGCCGTCCTCGTCCGCCGGGCTGTTCCGCGCGGGTGGCCCCCGCACCTCGTGTGGTGGGGCATCGGCGTCTTCTTCTACGGACTCGGCACGCTTCTGGAGTCCGCCATCACGCTGTTCGGCAACGGGCCCACGCTCAACCGGCTGTGGTACTGGGCCGGGGCGATCCTCGGGGGGTACCCACTCGCGACCGGCACGGTCTATCTGCTCATGGCCCGCCGCTGGGCCAACATCCTGACGGGCGTCACGCTCGTCATGGTCGTCTTCGCGTCGGTCTGCGTGCTCATCACGCCCCTGAACTTCGAAAACCTCGAGCCTCATCGTCCTTCGGGAGCGATCATCGGCTGGCAGTGGGTCCGCCTGCTCACGCCCTTCATCAATGGATACGCCGCCCTCTTTCTCGTCGGCGGAGCGCTTTGGTCGAGCACGAAGTTCTTCATCAAGGGAAACGAGGGCCGGCGGGCCGCCGGCACGGCCCTCATCGCGCTCGGGGGCCTGCTCCCGGGCATCGGGGGCGGCATGGCCAAGGCGGGTATCGTCGAGGCCCTTTACATCGGCGAGCTCGCGGGCCTCATTCTCATCTGGCTGGGCTACGAGCTCTGCACCCGCCGCCCCGCCGCCGCCGCCGCCCCGGTGACCCCCGTCCCCGTGTCGACCTGACGCCGCTCGCTTCTCCGCGTACGCTCGCCCGGTGAGCCCTACGAACGCCCAGACCGACCCCATCACCGCCGCTGTCGCCCGCACCTGGGGCTTCGACACCCTGCGCCCCCTCCAGCGGGAGGCGATCGCCGCGGGGGTGGAGTCGCGGGATGCGCTCACCGTCCTGCCCACCGGCGGGGGCAAGAGCCTGTGCTACCAGGTCCCCCCCCTCGTCACGGGCAAGGTCACCATCGTCCTGTCGCCCCTCATCGCCCTCATGCGCGACCAGGTCCGGGGGCTCGAGCTCAACGGCTACCCCGCCGCGGCCCTGCATTCCGCGGTCGACCACGACGACGCGCGTGACATCGAGCGGAAACTCTTGTCGGGCGACCTGAAGCTCGTCCTGACCGCGCCGGAGCGGGCGGTCACGGGGTCCTTCAAGACGCTCGTCGCGAAGCTGGCCGATGCCGATCTGCTCGGCGCCCTCGTCGTCGATGAGGCCCACTGCATCAGCCAGTGGGGGCACGATTTCCGGCCTGAGTACCGGCGCCTCCGCGAGCTGCGGGAGATCGCGCCGGGCGTGGGCATGCAGGCCTTCACCGCGACCGCGACCCCGCAGGTCCGGGAGGACATCGTGCATCAGCTGGGCCTGCGCGAGCCCGAGGTCCTGGTCGGCGTCTTCGACCGGCCCAACCTCACCTACCGCGTCGTCCCGCGCGAGAAGCCCGCCGACCAGATCGCGGCCCTGATGGAAGCGTCCAAGGAGAAGCACGGGCCGGGCGGCGCCATCGTCTACTGCCTGAGCCGCAAGGACACCGAAGAGACCGCCGAGTCGCTGCGGGCCAAGGGCGTTGACGCCCGCCCCTACCACGCCGGCATGAACGCGGACAAGCGTCACAAGACCGAGCAGGCCTTCAGCAACGAGCGGCTCGATGTCGTCGTCGCCACCGTCGCCTTCGGCATGGGCATCGACCGCTCGAATGTTCGCCTCGTCGTGCATGCGACGATGCCCAAGTCGATCGAGGCCTACCAGCAGGAGACCGGCCGGGCCGGGCGCGACGGGCTCGACGCCGATTGCATCCTGCTCTACTCCACCGCCGACGCGGGGCGGTGGGAACGCCTGCTCAGGAACTCCGCCAACGAGATGGGCACGCCCAAGGCCCACCTCGACGCCCAGATCGCCCTTGTCCGCCAGATGCGGGCGTTCGCCGCCTCGGGCCGGTGCCGGCACGAGCTTCTGTCCGAGCACTTCGGGCAATCGATCGAGCAGGACTCGTGTAGCGCCTGCGATGTCTGCCTGGGCGAGACCGTGCTCGATCAGGACTCCAAGCGCACCGCGCAGGTCCTCATGAGCGCCGTCGCCCGCACCGGCCAGCGCTTCGGCTCGCGCCACATCGCGGACGTCGTGCGGGGGCGGGCCAACAAGCGCATCACCGCCCAGCGCCACCACGAGCTCTCCGTCTTCGGCCTGCTGGAGAACCGCTCCCGCGCCGAGGTCCTCGCCGCCCTCGACCAGCTCGTCTCCGAGGGCGCCCTCGTCTCGACCGGCGACGAGTACGAGACCCTCGCGTTCGGCCCCCGGGGCATGGCGGTGATGAAGGGCGAGGAGTTGGTCATCCTGTCGCGCCCCACCTCCCCCTCCAGGGCGGCAAGAGGCGGGCGAGAGGTCTCCGACGCCCGTCCCCTCGACGCGGGCGAGCGCGAGCTCTTCGAGGCCTTCCGGGCCCTGCGGCGGACCATCGCGGAGGAGCGGGGCGTGCCCCCCTATGTCGTCTTCTCCGACGCCACGCTCCGCGAGCTCGCCCGCGAGCGCCCCCGCACCCGCGGCGCCATGCTGGAGGTCAAGGGAATCGGCCCCGCCAAGGTCGAGGCCTTCGGCGATGCTTTCCTTGAGGCGATCCTCGCCCACGCGTGAGTTGGTCCGGTCCCGGTACGCTTGCGGGGAGTCCCCCCGGGAGCACCAGCATGTACCTCACCCGCGCCAAGGCCGAAGAGATCAACCAGGTTGTCGCCTCCGACGCCCACTGCGTCGGACTCATCATCAAGGGCTTCTGGGGGGGAGGCGTCCTCAGCGAACTCGGCTGGGCGGGCGGTGCCCGCAACATGGGGATGTTCTTCACAGGGGCCGACCCCTCCGAGCCCGAGATCGCCCAGTACGCCTGCACCGGTATCGCCGAAGCCACCGCGATTGTCCTGCACAAAGCGATCGCGTCGGGCCGCCTCCAAGGGGTGCTCGTGGCCGACAGCGTGAGCCGCGTGCCTGGCCCGAGCGTCACCGCCTACCACACCGCCACGCTCGTCGAGCTCCCGGGGGGCAAGGCGGTCTTCGACTGGCACGCCACGCTGCAGCCCGATAACCCGAAGATCTCGAGCCTGACCAACTGGAAGGTCGCCGGCCCGGGCGAGAACCTGCGGTCGTTCCAGGGGCTGTGACGGGGCTTCCGTGGAGCAGACTGAGCGGGCCCACGCCGGAGTCGCAGCGAGAAAGGTCGCATCATCACACGACCACCCCCACCCCGCGGCGGGTCTCGTGCCGCGGGGGAGGGGGCGTCGCGTCTCACCGACCCAGATCGCCGCCGAGTTAACCGAAGATCAGGAGGTCGAGCGCTCCGCAGGCCAGCACTGCAACCACGCAGACCGCGACGACGTCAAGCCTGCTCGCGGTAGCAGGAAGGAACGCCGGCCAGCGGTCGGCTCGGGCTCTGAGCGTCTCGACCGCTTTCAGGCGCGGCTCGATGGTGCCCCAGGACGCCATCCGCACCTGGGTCAGGCCGAGCCCGATGCCGAGCCCCAACCGGGGGCGGGTCGCCGATGCGTAGCGATAGAGCAGGTCGGCGTACCCGTAAGGATCCGTTCCGTGCCGCATCGCGATCTCGTCGCACGCGGACTCGCGCACGAGGTTCGCCCTCCGCTGGATGAACCAGAACAGCGGGTTCCACCACAACAGGATGCTCGCGACCTGGTGCCCGAGCTGCGCGAGCGGGTCGCTCCGGGCAACGTGCGCGAACTCATGGAGCAAAATCTGCTCTTGCTGGACCCTTGTCATGGCGTCGACTTCGGGCGGGAGAACGATCGCCGGCCGGAAGATCCCCGTCACGAAAGGTCCCTTGCAGGCTTCGCTCACGATGACGAGCACGGATCGGCGGATACCGAGCTCGCCTCGGCACCAAGCCGCGACGTCCAGCACGCGAGCGGAGGCCGGACGCCCCCGCCAGATGGTTTCCTGCACGATCGCTGTGCCGATGCCACGCTTCAGCAGGAGGACGACCGTGCCGTACCCGACCACCGCAAGCCAGAGCTTCGGCTGCACGGTCGGTACGAGTGTGTAGTAGTCGTCGTACCCGCCAGCGTACTGCGGCAGCAGAGCCTTCAGACCCCAGCCGGTCAGCACCGTTGAGCCCGCGGCGAGCGTTGCCGCGGTCATCACGAAGAAGCGATCCGCCGCCGCGTCCGACCTGCTCGCACGCTCCGCGAGCAGGGCTGCCAGCAGCACCAAGGACGCGCCGACCACCCCGAGCACCGGCGGACCGTTGAAGCTGAGCACATCGATCACGACGTCCCCCTTTCCCTCGAATCCTGCCGCTCGCGGGCATGGCGGACAATCGCCTCGATCCGCTCGAGTTCGTCCGCGTGTATGTCCGCCGAGTCGCCGGAGAGGTGCATCGCCACCGCCCGTTCGAGAGAGCCTCCGAAGAAGAGCGCGAGCAGACTCCGCAAGGCCCGTTTCGCCACACTCGAGCGAGAGGAACGCATGGAGTACACCGCCGCCCGCCCCCGCTTTGCCCGCCTGAGCACCCCGCCATCGACGAGCTGCCCGGCCATGGTGCGGATCGCGTTGGGCGTGGGTGGATCCGGGATCGTCGCTTCGATGTCCGCGATGGTCGCGTCGCCGATCGCGGCAACCGCCTCAACGATCTGGCGCTGCCGCATACTCAGGCTGTCGAGGTCGATGGGCGTCACCGAACCACTCCGAAGGGCCGCCGACAGGCGGGGCTGCGTGGACGATCTACAACCGCCAGAATAATGGCGCTTCGTCAGCGGGGCAACCCCGAGCACCGAAAAATCATTCTTGCTCGCAGCTCACCGCCGCCTGCGCACCGCCACCCCGCCCGCCAGCACCAGCACCATCACGCTCCCGGGCGTCGGCACCGCGATCAGGGCCGCCGCCAGCTCGTCGTAGCCCAGCTCGGTCGGATGGATATTCGGCTCGCCCCGGTCATCCAGCGTCAGGATCCGCGTCAGCTCGGCCTCGCGCCCGTCGAAGCGGTCGAAGACGTCGACGAACTCGACCCCCGCGTCCAGCGCGGCGCTGCGCAGGGCGTCGTTGAGCGCCATGAGCGCGGGGTCGGAGACCGCGAAGACGGGATCGCCGGGCAGGATCGCGAAGGGGTTGTAGTACCCCATCACGAACACATCGGCCCCGGGCGCCGCAGAGCGGATGTCGCCCAGCAGCGACCCGTAGAACCCCGCGACCTCGTTGATCCGCGCCTGCGCCTCCGCGAGCTGCTGCGCGAACGACTGGTTGAAGAACCCGGGCCGATCGGTCACGTCGAAGAGATCGTTCGCCCCGATGTGGATCGTGACGGTCGAGATCGTCCGCGTCCCCGCGACATGCTCGTTCAAGGCCTGTGCCAGGAGTTCCGCCTGGCTCGGCACCGGCTCGGTGAAGGGGTTCGTGTCGTAGTAGTTCGTGTTGAAAAGAACGCCGAAGCCCGGCCCGCCCACAAAGTCACGCGTCGTCTCCCCGGGCACCGCGAGGTTCAGGATCTCCGGGCGGCTCCCGGTCACGCCCGCGAGGTGGTCGGCGTACCGACGGACATACCCGTTATCGCCCAGCCCGATCGGGGTCTGCTGAAGTCGGGAGTACCCGAAAGCAAGGGAGTCCCCGAGCGCGAGGTAGGTATCGGCGAAAGCCACGCCGGTGCCCAGGACCCACGACACCCCGCCGGCGAGGGCGAGACCCATAACGGATGATC
Source organism: Phycisphaerales bacterium (assembly GCA_036788215.1). Classification (GTDB taxonomy): domain Bacteria; phylum Planctomycetota; class Phycisphaerae; order Phycisphaerales; family UBA1924; genus DAIQNV01. The sequence continues at coordinate 15,937 of DAIQNV010000011.1, forward strand.
TGACCATGGTTTGCGATCCCCCTCGCTGGAATGACCCCAGCGGCGCTCGGCCTCTGTATGCACGATACCACACCGATTCGGGTGTGCCAGTCTTCGATTCAAGAGGAATGCTCTGAACCCCGAAAGCCTTTTCTCGTACGCTGGGTGTGGGGACCGGGATGAATGCCCGGGACCGCAGTACCGAAGGGAATCGGCATGCACATCGAGATCAACTACCGCGATCTGACCAAGTCCGACCGCCTCCACGAACACATCCACGAGTCCATCGACAGCAAACTCGGGCGCTATGACAGCCGCCTCACCCGCATCGAGGTCCACGTGGGCGATGTCAACGGGCACAAGCCCGGAGAGAACGACAAGCGCTGCATGATGGAGGCCCGCCCCGCCGGCATGCCCCCCGTCGTCGCCGAGGCCCACACCGGCGACATCTACACCGCGGTCGCCGACGCGGCCCAGAAGCTGGAGCGAGCCCTGGAGCGCAAGTTCGCCAAGATCGCGAGCTGATCCGGACCTCGGGGCGACCCGAGCCAAACGAACCCGAACGCGCCCCCTAGGCGCTGGCCCATGCCGACGGTGCGCGTGCCGCGACCGGCGATCAGCCCGCCCCCACGAGAGGCGGGCCGGATCGCCGGCCAGCGTTCCTCCACCGCGGCTGCCGTCGCCCCCTGCCCAGCCCGGCCAAGGGGACGACCACACGCAATACCGAGGCGGGCGGCTGCCCTCAGCCGGTCCCAAGGGCCGGCCGAAGGGTCCCGCCCTTCGAAGCGATGCGCGGGCGGACCCGTCACGGGCCCCGGCGCATGATTTTCCGACCCCGCCGGAGGGCGGGTATCGTGGCGCCATGCTGAAGATCCTAAACGAGGCGGAGGGGGCGGTCGACCGGGCGGACACGAGTGGTCTGTCGCGGACGCTGCTCCGGGTGACCGGCGTGGGCCTGTTCCCGCTGTTCGTCGCGTTCGGCGCGCAGATCGCGATCCCGATCCCCCCCTTCGGCGTGCCCTTCACGCTGCAGACCCTCGCGGTGATCCTGGCGGCGCTGTGCCTCGGGCCGAAGCTGGGGGCGGCGTCGATGCTGCTCTACGCGGCGATGGGCGTGATCGGCGTCCCCCTGTTCGCGGAGGGCGAGGCGGGGTGGCAGGTGATTCTGGGCCAGACCGGGGGCTATCTCGTCGGGTTCATCGCGTGCCAGCCGGTGATCGCGGCGATCGTGAAGCGCCCGGACGGCACGGTGCGCGGGTGGGGGGCGATGATCCTCGCGACCGTCGCGGGGCATCTGGCAATCTTCGCGCTCGGGGTGCCCTGGCTCTGGTTCATCCGCGGGACGGACCCACAGACCGCCATCACCTGGGGTCAGGCGTTGTGGGGCGGGATGGTCATCTTCCTGCCCGGGATGGTGGTGAAGTCGGGGCTCGCGGTGGTGATCGGGCGGGTAGCGGCGCCCTGGGCGAGTCGGAACATCTGGTGAGCGACGCACTGACCTGCAGAGCCAGGTCAGTGGCACCGACCTTTCGCTACCAGCGGCAGCGGACTTCATTTCCCGCGAGCGAGCGAATGGGGCCCAGGCGGGCGGCGCCCCGGGACCGGATCGACTGCGCGGGGGTGAGCCCCCGGGCGTGCACCGCGGGGATGGCGGGCTCCGGGAGCCAGATCTCGGCGCAGGGGAGCATCGAGCCATCGGGCAGGACGCGGACGGGCAGGTCGTCGAGGTCCGCGGCACCCTCGGGCCGGCTGGACCAGCCCTCCGCGAGGAAGGCGTTCGCGAGGGCCTCGGCGACGAGGACCGCGGAGTGGCCCCAGGTGTGCTGCTCGTGCGGGGTGGGGGCCCCGGGGGCGCTCGCGTTCTCGATCTCCTCGAAGGGGAAGCTCTCGATCTCGTCGGTGCGCTTGCCATAGGGCAGGCGAGCGAGCGTGCGCGGCGCGACGAGGACGATCGAGCCCGCTTCGGGTGACTTGCGGAAGTCGGACCAGGCCCCGGCGTCGCCGACCACTTCCTGCGCCCAGTCTCGGGCGTCGGGTTGCTTCGCGAGCGACTCGACGCCCAGGAGTCGGTCGTGGGCGCCCGCGATGAGAACGGCCCCTTGGCGCTGCGCCGCTTTGGCGAGGTTCCGCAGCGTGCGGATGCTCGTCTCGCTCGCGTCGAAGCGGGCGAGGGTGACGACCAGGGCAAAGGGCTCCTCGCCCCGCGCCGGTGCGTCAAGGAGCGTGTCGGTCGAGCGTCCGTCCGCGTCCGTCGCGAGGTCGGCGAGCGAGCAGTCCGCAGCGGTGACCGAGAGCGTCTCGTCGAGCTCGATGTGGGTGATCAGGCGCTTGAGCCCGAGCCACGCGGTTTCGAATCGCGTCCAGTCCGCGTCGTGAAGGATGCCCCGCATCTGGGCCCCGATCGCCTTGTCGATGGTCGCGAGCATCTCGGGCTGGCGCGGGTCGGTCCCCGGCACGATGTGCGGCGCCATGGCCTGGCGGACGAGGGCGTCGACCGCGGGGGAGGTGGCGGAGCCCCCCTGGCCGAAGCCCGAAGACAGCAGCGAGGCGAAATCATCGGCGCGGGCTGCGGACTTCGTTTCCTCGCCGGGCGTCCCGCTCGCCCCGCCCTGCATCGCCAGGACCTCCTGTGCCGCAGCGGGGAACGACGCCGGGTCGTTCAGACGCTTGCGCAGGGCCCGCAGCGCCGCGAAGACCTCGACCCTTCGGTACAGCTCGTCGGGGTGCAGGTGGTCGAGTTCCCCGACCTCGATCTCGATGCCCCGAGCGGTCCGCACCTTCGCTTCGAACTCCGCCGGGAGTTCCTCGATGGTGTCGAGATCCGCGAGCCTCCGGGGACGGGAGGCCGGAGCCGACGCCTCACCCCGCGAGGCCCTGCCCGAGAAGTCCCCAATGACGAGGATGCGGAACGGGGCGTCGGGATCGGGCCGCTCGGAAGAGCGCGACTGGCCCGGCCCGGATCCGAAGGAGAAGTGCATGGACATGGTCGGTCCCCTCGCGTGCGAAGCCTGAGCCTACCGCGCGGCAGGGGTGGGGGATGGATGGGGCTGGGGTGGGGCCGGGGTGGGGCCGGGGTGGGGCCGGGGTGGGGAGGCGTGGGGAGTGGTGGGGGGTCGGAGACGCGCGTGTTCTCGGCCCGGACCGCCCGGACGGGTGACAAAGGCGGAACTGCGGTACGGATCCCGGCGGAGCGCCGGTGGCCCGGGTGTTCGTCCGGTGGCATCTTCCCTGTTCGGAGGCGTTGCCCGCCAGCGCCGTCCGGGCCCGGGCTCTGCTCGCCCCGGGAATGAGGGCGCTCCGCTTGGTGCGGAGCGCGGGGACAGACGCGTCAATCTCGGAGGTGTTCCGATGCGGACGGTGTTGCTCTGCGCGATGGGTTCGGCGCTTGTGGCCGGTTCGGCTTCAGCAGCGATCGTCACCGAGGGCGGATCGGGCTGGGCCGACACCACCGGCGTGTGGGGCGGGAAGGTCCGCAACATGACGCACACCAACGGAGATTGGGAGATGGCCCTGGGCGACTCGCCCGGCGCGTTCGCGGTGAACCGCCACTCGACCTGGGCCCAAAGCGGCGTCGCCAACACCTTCGCGCTCACGTACAGCAACGTGACCGGTCAGATCGACCTCGTCTGGAACGGGGACCTCCTGAGCTGGACCGACACCGACCGAGCGGAGTCGCTCGTCATCCAGCTCCTCGCGCGGGGCCGGTCTGGGGGCGACGCGACCTTCGCGCTCTCCGACCTCACGCTCAACGGGCAGGCGATCGACCTCGGGCTCGCGAACCCGTTCGCGGAAGCGGGCACCGGTTCGAGCAACGGAACCGCGAGCTGGATCCACATCGATGGCGACGCCTTCGATGATCGCCAGTGGACCCTCTCGGGCTCGCTCACCGCGACATGGACCGGCGCCACGCCCTCGCGCGACCTGAGCCGGATCGAGTTCATCGGCAGCTCGCAGAACCTCGTCGTCCCCGCACCGGCGGGCGTCGCCCTCGCCGGCGTCGCCGCCTGGCTCGTCGCGCCGCGACGCAAGCGGGCCTGATCCGAGGCATCCCGGTCGAGTCCCGTGGGGCCAGGGCGTGCTCGAGCGCAGGCCCGCCGGGTTCACCCCGGCGAGGCTGTACCAGAGCGAGCGTGCGCCCGGAGGGCGCTACGGAGCGCAAGAAATGCCTTACTGCTCGACCGTCACGCCCCGCCAGAAGGCGATGCGGTTCTTGATGTGAGCCGCGCCGTCCTTGGGGTCGGCGTAGTACCACGCCGCGTAGTCGGCGGTCTTGCCATCGACGGTGATGTCGTAGTACGACGCGTCACCCTTCCAGGGGCAGTGGGTGCTCACCTCGGGGTTCTTCGCGAAGAACTCCTTCCGGAGCGCTTCCTCCGGGAAGTAGGCGTTCCCTTCCACCTCGACGATGTCGTCGGACTCCGCGATGACCTGACCGTTGAAGAGTGCTCGGGCCACAGGGGCCTCCTTTCGGTGTGCTGCCCAGCCGAACACCGGCGAGCGGGGGATCATTCCACATGACGACCGCACAGACCGGACCGACCGGGCGTGAAAATGACCTCGACCGTACGACCACGCCCGACGCCCTGCGGGCCCGCGTGCCCCAGGGCGCGCCCCCGAACTTCGTCGAACACTGCCACGAATTCACCTTCGTGCACACCGCCCCGCGCGAGCGCGTCTGGGCGTGGCTCAACGACCCGGGCACCTTCACGCGCCAGGTCTGGCCCTACCGCGTGGAGTTCATCCGGGGGGGCTTCGAGGAGGGCGTCCTGAACGTGCACCACGGGCCCTTCCTCTGCGTCGCAGGCATGATGACCGAGGTGGACCCGGGGGCCGATGGACGCGGCCGCTACCGCGAGCTGCGGTATTTCTACGGGTCGCACGTCGTGAGCCTGCGGGCGATCCGCCCGGTCGCGCTCGCGTTCTGGGTCGAGGATGCGGGCGAGGGCGCGACCCGGATCACCGGGCGGCTCGACAGCCTGGTCCACCCCTGGGCCCGGGGCGCGTGGGGTGTGATCCAGCGGAGCTTCTGGCCCAGTTTCCGGTTCTGGATCCGACGCGAGGTGAAGGCGGGTTAGAGCGGCTACGCCGCAGGTGTAGCTGCGTGGGTCCGTTCAGGCCCGCCGGGTTCACCCCGGCGGGGCCGTACCAGAGCGAGTGTGCGCCCGAAGGGCCCTACGGAGCGCTGGAAATGGCCCTAGTCGGTGAAGGCGACGGTGCGCCGGCCGAAGTCGAGCTTCATGGCCTGCTTCGCGCGGTAGAGCGTGTCCTCCGCGATCTCGTTGGCGCGCCGGGTCCCCTCGCGGATCAGCCCGATGACCCGCTCCTCGCCCGAGGGTCCCTCGAGCTCCGCCCGGCGCTCGCGCATCGGGGTGAGCAGCGTGTCGATCGCCTGGATCACCTCCGCCTTGACATGCCCGTCGCCGATGTTGTCCCCCGCGGCGTAGCGCCGCTCGAGGTCCGCGATGAGATCCGCGTCCGTGACGAAGGCGCGGACGTAGTCGAAGAGGATGTTGGTCGTGTCGCCCGGCTCATCCATCGTCTGCCGCCCGGTGAAGATGCTGCCGATCTTCTTCTTGATATGTTTGGGCGTATCGGAGAGGAAGATGGCGTTGTTGAGCGACTTGCTCATCTTCCGCCCATCGACGCCGGGCAGGCGCCCGACCCGCCCGATCTCCGCCTTCGGGATCGGGAAGAGGCCCCCGGCACTCGTGTAGTCCGCGTCCTCCGTCTGGGGGTCGACCGAGCAGTAGAGCTGGTTGAAGCGCCGGGCCACCTCGCGGCAGGGCTCGATGTGCGCGACCTGGTCCTCGCCCACCGGGACGAGCTCCGGGCGGAAGGCGAGGATGTCGGCGCACTGCCCGACCGCGTACATCGGGAACCCGAACGAGTACGTCTCCCCCAGGCCCTTCTCCTCGATCTCGGTCTTCAGCGTGGGATTGCGCAGCACGCGGTTGAAGGGCAGCAGCATCGCAAGGAACCAGGTCAGCTCCGCGATCGCGGGCACCTCGGTCTGCAGGACGAAGGTCGACCGCTCGGGGCTCATCCCCACCGAGATCCAGTCCTTGACGATCTCGATCGTGCTCTCGCGGATCTCGTCGGGCTTGTCGGCGCGGGTCGTGAAGGCGTGCATGTTCGCGATCAGGAAGTAGCACTCGTACTTGTCCTGCAGACGAACGCGGTTTTCCAGGCTCCCGACCCAGTGGCCAAGGTGCAGCCGCCCGGTGGGCGTGTCTCCGGTGAGGATGCGGGGTCGGTCTGTGCTGGTGGGGTCGGGCATGGCGGGGAGAGCCTAGAGCGGCTGCGCGCCGGGCGGAGCCTCGTGGGTGAGTTCAGGCCCGCCGGGTTCACCCCGGCGAGGCCTTACCAGAGCGCGTGTGCGCCCGGAGGGCGCTGCGGAGCGCAAGAAACGGGCACTCCCCCGTTGAGGTCGTGCGTGAAGCCCTCTCAGAAATCGACCCGAATGCGCGCCAGCGGGAACCGAAAATCGGAGACTTTGGTGCGATTAGCACCTAGCGTTTTCACAGATCCAAGACAGCCACACCAAGCGAGAAAGGAGCACGCCATGTTTCTCGCGACTGCACCTCTGCTGATGGCCGCGGCAATGACCGCCAGCCCGGCCGGGCCCGGTTTCGTTTGGATCGACCTTCCCTCCTGGCCTCCGATGCCGACGGAAACCTGGTACGCCCCGATCGTCTCGGCGACCGACACGGGCGAGGTCCTCGTCACGCGCGAGGTCGAGGCTGTGTATGGCCGACTCGGCGAATCGATGCTGAACATCACGAACCTCGCGCCGGCGCCGCCCGATGCCCTGGTCGCTCCGGGCTACGAGCTGGTGGCGCCCGAGCCCGTGGGCTTGACGCGTGGCGGGGCCGTTCTGGTTCGTTGGCAGGTTCGTGAGGTGCCACCGAGCGTTGATGGCGGGTGGGGAGACGCTCAGGCCCCGGACACCCTCGCGCTGATCGGGTGCGTGCTCCCCCGGTACAACGATGTGTGGATGACCTGGGACCCGGTCCGCGAGATCCTGCCCTCGTTCTTGGTCCCGCCTCGCGCCGGCGCGATCATCGAGGTGTTCGCCGCCAACGAGGTCTCGGAAGCGGTGGGCAGCGTCATCGTGAACGGAGAGATCCTCGGGGCCCGCTGGGGCACCGATGGCACCCCGGTCACGCTCGACCCGGGCGCGGTCGCCTTCAGCATCTGCAACTCGGGCTGGACCTACGGGCAGACCGAGCTCCCGGGCGTCGGCCCCCGGGCGGTGGCCTGGTCGCCGGAAGGCGTCGCCCACCCGATCGGCACGCTCGACGGTGACATGTACTCCGCAGCGACCTGCGGCAAGGGCGGCAGCGCCTTCGGCTACAGCCAGACGATGAACGCCGACGCGGATCATCTCTTCACCTGGACGACGGACGACGGGATCGCCCCGTTTATGCCCCAGGTATCGGTGGACGTGACGACGGCGCTGGCGGACCTGCCCCCGACCACCGCCGGCCTGTTCACGACCGTGCAGACCCCCCGCGACGAGCCCGGGCCGACGGGCTACCTCGTCGATCCCCGCCGCGGGATGATCGCGCTGGTGGACCTGATGCCCGAGCGCTTCTTCGACGAGGGCTTCACCCGCGTCACCGATCTGCAGACGATCGATCTCGCCCCGAACCTGCCCTTCGAACTGGGCACGGGCGACGACACGATCGTGGGCATCGCCCACATGGATGAGCCGGGCCGGGTGGTCCGCCGGGCCTTCGCCCTGAGGCTGAACCTCGCGGGCGCCGACATCGCGCCGCCCTACTACCAGGTGACCTACGCCGACCTGCAGACCTTCTTCAACGCCTTCGCGGCCGGCGACACCATGGGCGACACCAACCTCGATGGCAAGCTGACCTTCACGGACATCACCCTGTTCCTCCAGGCCTTCCTCGAGGAACGCTGATCCGACGGGCCCACGACGGGCGGGCGGCGCGTGTCGCTCGCCCCGGTCGGGCCGCACAATGCGTTCGGTGATGGCCGGGGCCTCCCGCGTTCTTCCGACTGGAAGGGCACCGGGAGGCCTCGTGCGTGCGCGGACGCCCGCGGATCAGCCCGCGTCGAGCGCGAAGGTCAGCGCGATGTTCCCCGCGTTGAAGAGCGCGTGCACCACGATCGCCGCCCCGAGGCTCTTCGTCCGCTCGACGATGATCCCGAGCGCCACGCCCAGCACGAAGAGCGGAGCCAGCGCGTGCCGCCCGTCGGGGGGAAGCGCCGGCCAGTGCGCCAGCGTGAACAGCGCCGCAGTCAGGAAGACGCTGATCCACACCCTCCGCGTGGCCGCGAGCAGCGCCGACTGCAGGAAGCCCCGGTAGGTGATCTCCTCCGCGATCGGCGCCCCGATGACCGCGGTCGTGATCAGCGCCCAGGCCCATGGGTCGGCGCGGTTGTCCGCAAGCAGACGGAGCGTGTTGTGCGCCGGCCCGCCCGACGGGCCCAGGAGCGCCCGGCCCACCTCCGCCGCGACGATGGAGGTGAACGCGACCACCGGGATCGCCAGCGCGAACGCGATCACGCCCACCCACAGGTCCTTGACCCGGAACCGCAGCCCCGACCCCGGCGCCGCCCGCGCCACGATCATCGCGAGCCCCACCGCCCCCGCGACGCCGATCGCGGTCGCGACGACGCGGGCCAGCGCCTGGTCACGGATGCCCCCCTCGGGGTCGAGCCCGAGCGACATCGCCCACTGGGCCCCGAGCCCCTGCACGATGAACGCCAGCGCCGCAGCGACCAGCCACAGGGGCGACGCCAGGGCGCGGGCGGGGCCCTCGCGACCCGTGTCCAGCCCGTCACGCTTCAGAATCCCCGCGTGAGCCGCGATGCCCAGCGTCACCGCCGCAGCGATCCCTGCGGACGCCAGCGCCCAGGCGGTGCTGGGGGAGAGCCGGGCCAGCGTCACCGCGGCCTCAAGGTTCTCGGACCCTGTGCCCGCCAGCGCGGGGCTGACGCCGACCAGTCCGACCGCAACAATGCCCACGATGCCACCCGCCCCACCCCCGAGCGACCCGCCGGACCGAACCCCGCCCGATGGCCAGAGCCCCGCGCCCGCGGGACGCGAGCCGCCCGCAGTGCTGCGGGACATCATCGAACACAAAAGGGGCGAGGTGGAGGCGCTCAAATCTTCGGTCTCCCTGCGCGAGCTGGAGGCCCGCGTGGCGCAGGCGGAGCCCCCTCGCAACTTCTTTCGGGCGGTCACCCGCCCCGCGTCCAATGGCGGGCCCGAGACCGCGGTGATCGCGGAGATCAAGAGGCAGAGCCCCTCCGCGGGCCTCATGCGACCAGAGTATGCGGGCGACCGCTTCGATCCCGCGGAGGTCGCGCGGGCCTACGCCCGGGCCGGCGCCGCCGCGATCAGCTGCCTGACCGACGAGAAGTTCTTCGGGGGAAAGCTGGAGTTCATCGAGCGGGTGAAGGCCGCCGCCCCGCTCCCGGTGCTCCGCAAGGACTTCATCATCGACCCTATCCAGCTCTGGGAGACCCGGGCCGCGGGGGCCGACGCGGTCCTGCTGATCGCGGAGTGCCTGAACGAGCGGGAGATCGTCGACCTGCTCATCCTCGCCCAGCAGCTCCGGCTCACCGTGCTGATCGAGGCCCACTCGACCGAGCACCTGCTCCGCGTCCGCCCCCACGTGGGCTTCCCGCACCCGAGCTACTGCCTGCTCGGGATCAACAACCGCGACCTGACAGCGATGACGACGGATGTGGGCCACACGATCCGGCTCGTCGACCTCGTCGACGATCCGAGCATCCTTGTGTCCGAGAGCGGGATCAAGACCAGCGCGGACCTGCAGCGCCTGCGCGAGCATGGCGTCCGCATCGTGCTCGTGGGCGAGCACCTGATGCGCCAGGAAGACCCCGGGGCTGCTCTTCAGGCGATGCTGGGGGGTTGAGGGGGCAAACTCGCCCGAAACCCGGCGCTTCCGCGTCATCAGAGCCACGATCGTGAGATCGTGGGTTCGAGGTCCGCTCGCAGCAGAAACCCGCGTTCTCACGAACGCAGCTTTGACCGGGGCAGCAGAATCGTCGGCGCGATTACTGCCCGCCCATCCACACCATCCGGCTGAGCTCCTCGACGAGCCCCCCCGCACCCCGATCCCCCTCGGGGCCCACCGTCCGGGCGATGGCCCGCCGCCGCCCGTCCAAGGCGACCTCGACGACCGCCTCGGGGAAGTCGCCCGAGGGACGGAAGGTGGTCGCGGTCGGGATCCGCCCCCGGGGTTCGGGCTCCAGCAGGCCCCGCTGGCGGGCGAAGGCGTACACCGCGTCGAACTCCTCGGGCCTCAAGCGCCTCGCGATCGGGGGGAAGCCCATCAGCCTGGCGCCGGAGCCGAATTCCGCCCGCAGCAGCCCGTCGGGCTCGAGGACGAACCGGGCGTCGCGGTCCCACAGCGTGTCGGTCACCGGGTCGTCGGGGTCGATCTCCGCCCGCCCCGTGATCGGGTCGTACGCGGGGCGCGGGCTGAAGACCGTGACCGCCAGCGTGAAGTCCCCCGGTCGCTCCGGGGGCGGGGCCATCGCGCCGGCGCACCCGCCCAGCAGGGGGAGCGCCCCGACGATCAGGACCACCAGGACGGCGCCGAGCCGAACGGGTCGCGGGTGACCGCTATCCTTGGCCCCCATGGATATCAGTCTCGCGTGGCTCAACTCGTACCTCGAACCGGGTGATTGCACGGCGGATGAAGCCGATGCGCTCCTGACGCAGGCCGGCCTCCCGATCGAGGAGCGTACCGCGCTCCCCGGGGGCGATGTGCTGCTGGATGTCGAGGTGACCTCGAACCGGGCGGACTGCCTGAGCCACCTCGGGTGCGCCCGCGAGATCGCGGCGATGCCCACCGCGTCGGTCCGCAGACAACTGGTCTACCCCAGAGTGGGTGAGCCTCGGACCGAGGGGCGGGTCGATGAGCACCTGAGCCTGGAGAACACCCGCCCAGACCTCTGCCCACTTTTCACCGCCCGGGTGATCCGGGGGGCGAAGGTGGGCCCGAGCCCCGCCTGGCTCGTCGAGCGCCTGGAAGCGGTCGGGCAGCGGGCGATCAACAACGCGGTGGACGTGACCAATTTCATCACGATGGAACTGGGCAACCCCTGCCACGTGTTCGACCTGAAGAAACTGGCGGGCGGGGCCCTCGTCATCCGCACCGCCAGGCCCTACGAGAAACTCCGCACCCTCGACAGCAAGGAGCGAACGCTCGTCGAAGCCGACCTGGTCGTCGCGGACGCGGAGAAGGCCACGAGCCTCGCGGGCGTCATGGGCGGGGCGGCGTCGGAGGTCGACGAGGGCACGACCGACATCGTCTTCGAGATGGCGACCTGGGACCCGGTGACCGTCCGCACGATGGCCCGGCGCCTGGCGATCAACACCGACGCGGGGTATCGGTTCCAGCGCGGGGTGGATGCGCGAACGATCGACTTCGCCGCACGCAGGGCGGTCGCGCTCCTGTGCGAGCTCACCGGGGGCACGCTGTGCGAGGGTGTGCTGGCGGAGGGCGCGGCGCTGCCGGCGGACCAGGTGGTGAGCGTGCGCCCGAGCCGGGCGAAGCTCATCATGGGCATCGAGGTTCCTGCGGGGGACATCATCCGCGTGCTGCGGGATCTCGAGATCGACGTCGACCAGGCGAGCGAGGACGAGCTCCTCTGCACGATCCCGCCCCACCGGTCGCGGGACCTGCAGCGGGAGATCGACCTGATCGAGGAGATCGCCCGCGTCGTGGGCTACCACAGGATCCCGGTGGGGGAGAAGGTGAGCGTCGAGGTGCGGCCGCCCCAGCCCGGGCGACGGGCGCTGCGGGAGCTCGGCGCAGCGCTGACCGGCATGGGCTTCGACGAGACCGTGACCTTCAGCTTCACGAGCCCGAAGCGGGGCGAATTGTTCGTGCCGGCGGGGCTCGGGATCGTGGGCGTCGACGATGAACGCCGGGGCGGGGAGCCGACCTTGCGCCCGAGCGTCCTGGCGGGGCTCCTCGGGTGCCGGGAGGCGAACCAGAACGCACGATCGGCGCCTCCAGGGAGCGTGCGCCTCTTCGAGCTCGCGCAGACCTTCGCGCAGACGGTTGGCGGCGCAACGACCGCGACCGTCGAGCACCGCAGGCTGGGCCTGCTCGTCGATGTGCCCGGCGCGGACGGGAGCGTGAAGCGGTCCTTCGAAGATCGCCAGGCGGGGCTCCGCGTCATGCGGGGTGTGCTGGACGCGTTGGCCCGGACGATGCACGGGCCCGAGGCGACCGTCCGCGTCGAGCCCCAGGACCCGCCCACGAGCGCCTGGTCCGGGGAGGCCTGCGCCGGCGTGCGCCTCATCGCGCCCGGGATCGATCGGACACCCCTTGGGGTCTTCGGGCTCATCTCCGATGAAGCCTCCCGCGCCTTCGGCCTCGAGGTCGCGGTGGTGGGGGCGGAACTCGACCTGGCGCTGCTGCTGTCGGGCTTCCCGCCCAAGAGCCTCGCCAAGGCCCTGCCCGCCTTCCCGGGCATCGAGCGGGACCTCTCGCTCGTCGTCGACGAGGGCGTCCGATGGGCCCAGGTCGAGGAGGCGGTCGTCGGGCTCGGGCTCGACCGGCTGGTCTCGGTCGCGTTCGTCGGGGTCTATCGAGGCAAGCAGGTGGGGCAGGTGGGGCGGGTGGGGCAGGTGGGGCAGGTGGGGGAGGGCAAGAAATCCGTCACGCTGCGGATGGCCTTCCGCGACCCCGAGCGGACGCTCCGCCACGACGAGGTCGACCCGCAGGTCGAGGCGGTGGTGACGCTCGCCCGGGAACGGTTCGGAGCCGAGCTCCGGGCCTGACGCGCCGCAAAGAGGGGCACGGGTCCGAGAAGCTTCGGGTGCACCGGGTGGTCCGTAGGCTCTGGGCCTGATGGACCGATGAGCCGAGCGCACAAACGCTTTCATGCGAACAGAGTGTCAACAGGTATCTGTTCTATAGGACAATGTTTGGTTGCTGCGCCGCCCGGCGACCGGATCGGCGCTAGAGTTGGGGTGCTTCGGGTGGCCCGTTCAGGGCTCAGCCGGAGCCTCGCCTTGGGGACGGACCCCTGGGCCAGCCGCACCCGCCGAACCCGGCTGTCGCCGATCGGCACACAAGGAGGACCTCCCATGTCGCAGACCGCACCCGGCCCCATGAGTCCCGGCGGTTCGGCCCGTTCCGTGGGAGGCTCTACGGAGTCCATCGTGACCGCCAGCCATGCCGCGCAGCGCACGCCCGATATGCCGGGCGCCCACACGCCCGACAAGCCCTCGACCGCGACCACCCTGCACCCCGCGCCGAACGGGCACGACGACAAGCCCTACATCTGGGTGAACGGCGAGCTCCTGCCCAAGAGCAAGGCGCTGATCGGCGTGTACGACCATGGGCTGCTCTATGGCGACGGTGTCTTCGAGGGCATCCGCGTCTACAAGGGCAAGATCTTCAAGAGCAAGCAGCACATGGACCGGCTCTGGAGGTCGGCCGAGGCGCTTCGGATCAAGATCCCGATCTCGCGCGAGGAGATGGTCGACATCCAGCGCAAGTGCATCGACGCGAACGGCATCGTGGACGGGTACATCCGCCTGCTCGTGACGCGGGGCGTCGGGACGCTGGGCCTGAACCCCTTCAAGTGCCCGGTGCCCGGCATCATCTGCATCGCCGACCAGATCGCGCTCTACCCAAAGGAGATGTACGAGACGGGCATGACCGTGGTGCTGGCGGAGCGCCCGCGCGTGCCGATCGCGTGCCTCGACCCCAAGATCAAGAGCCTGAACTACCTGAACAACATCATGGCGAAGGTGGAGGCGCTCGACCGTGGCCTGCTCGAGGCGATCATGCTGAACACCGACGGGTATGTCAGCGAGTGCACGGGCGACAACATCTTCGCGATCAAGGACGGGAAGATCTTCACCCCCTCGCCCGACGCGGGCATGCTGATGGGCATCACGCGCGAGTTCGTGATGGACGTCGTCGCCCCGGCCGGCGGGTACACCGTCGAGGAGCGCATGATGCGCCCCGAGGAGCTCCTGACCGCCGACGAGGTCTTCCTGACCGGCTCCGCAGCGGAGATGATCGCGGTGACCGGGATCATCACCAAGGACGCTGCGGGGAACGATGCGGAGCACATCATCGGGCCGGACAAGAGCGTGAAGGCCGAGGGCCCGATCACCCGGGAGCTCCGGCAGAAGTTCCGCGAGATCGTGACCGGGGAGAACGTGCCGGAGGAGTGAATCCCGGCCATCAAGCCATCGGATTGATGCGCAGACAGGCTGCGTTGCGGGCCCAACCCGAGCCTTCGCTGCGCTCAGGCTCGGCGTCTATTTGATTGGTCGTGCTACGAAAACCGCGATCTCGCGATCGGGGCTCTGAACCTGCGGGCTGTCGTGGCTGCTCGCTCGCTCAGGGCGTCGTCCGGGGCACCGCCCCGTGCACCATCGCCGCGATGCGGTCGCGGTCCACGCGGGCGATCCAGAGCTGGCTGCTGGGGCGAGATTCGCCCTCGACCATCGGGCCCCGCTGGCTGGTCCACATCATGTAGTGACCGTCCGGGCTGAAGACCGGCAGGCCATCGAAGCCCTCAGCGTGGGTGATGCGCACCGTGTTGGCCCGGTCGCCCTGTCGCACAACCGGGTCGCCATCGCTCCCGACCGCCCCGACCGCGTAGATCTCGTAGTTCCAGTGCCCCAGCTCGCTCGTGGCGTAGACCAGGAACCGCCCGTCGTTCTCCCAGTAGGGGCACCAGTTGACGTGCCCGTTGTCCGTGATCTGCACCTCGCGCTTGATGCCCGTGATCTTCGCCGGGTCGTCGGGATCACCGTAGTCGAGCTCGGTGATGAAGAGCTGCAGCAGGTTGTTGCCCTCGCGGTCGCTGCGGTAGGTGATCCAGCCGGGCTTGCCCTCGTGCGAGGCGGGGCCCGTCGCGGGGCCGAAGAAGGGCCCGCCGTCGTACCCCTCCGCGTCGATGAGCACGCGGTGCTCGTCGAGCTCCGTGTCGTAGACCCACAGGTCCGCGTCGGCCCGACCCAGGACCGCGCTCTTGAGCATGTCGACATTCGCGTAGAGGACGTGCCGCCCGTCCGGGCTCCAGCTCCCCTCCGCGTCGTACCCGGGCTTGGTGAACATCGTCTCGACGGGCGCGGTGGTCAACTCCCCGTTGCTCGCGTGGATGCGGGGCTCGGCGCCCTCGGGCCACAGGCGGCGCGTCACCATGTCCATCTCGGTCGGGAAGGCCCAGCGGTAGGTGCCCGTGCCCCGCTGGTAGCCCGGCACGTTCTCCTCGCTTGGGGGGATGATCGTGCACCCAAAGAGCACCAGCCCCGGGTCCGTCGGGTGGAACCACCCGCAGGAGTTGGCCGAGCCCTCCGGGCTGATCAGGACCGCCTCGCCCAGGCCCGCGATCTGCCCGTCCTCCCGCTCCACGCGGGCGACATACATCGAGTAATGCTGGCTGGGCGTCTCCCCCGCCCCGGGAACCGGGATCGCCTGGAAGACGATCCACGCCCCGTCGGCGCTGAAATACGCCTCGCCAGCCTTCAAAAACTCGTCACGGCTCGTGAGCTGCAGGTGCCCGGTGAGCACCGAAGCCTCGGCCTCCGTCCAGTCGATGTCTTCGGGCTGGCTCGCGGGCTGGGCCGCCAGGGCGGAACCCGCGAGAAGGGTCGTCAGTGCGCAGATGGTCAGCATCGTCAAGGGTACGCGCTACCCTGCCCCGATGCCCGACCAACCGCCCCGGCCCGAGGCTTCCCCAGTCCCCGATGCGCAGGGCCCGACGCGCGAGCACCTCGCCCCCACCCCCGGGCTGGATGTCGAGATCCTCCACGCGGAGGACACCTTCGTGGTGGTCAACAAACCCGCCGGCATGCTCAGTGTCCCCGGGCGGGGCGAGGAGAAGCAGGACTGCGCCCGTGTCCGCGTGCAGGAGCGCTTCCCCCACGCCACGGGCTCGATCACCTGCCACCGCCTCGACATGGACACATCGGGCGTCCTCGTCATGGCCCTCGACCCCGAGACCCACCGCAAGCTCTCGGACCAATTCGAGAAACGCCGCGTACGCAAGTGGTACGAGGCCCTCCTCGAGGGCGTCATCCCCCCCGAGCTCGGCGACGCCCGCCCGGAAGACGGCGCCCGCGCCGGGCAGATCGACTTCCCCCAGTGCGTCGATTGGGCGAACCGCCCCGTGCAGAAGGTCGACTGGAAAAACGGGCGATCCGGCCAGACCGAGTGGCTCGACCGGGGCGAGGAGCGCTACGCGACGCCGACGGGCGAGACGATCGACGCCCACCGCGTCGAGCTCCGCCCGAAGACGGGGCGCACCCACCAGCTCCGCATCGCCTGCGCCTTCCCGCCCGAGATCGACGGGCCCGAGGGCACGCCCGTCCCCGGGGGGCTGGGCCGCCCCATCCTGGGCGACCGCCTCTACGGCAACCCGGACCTCGCCCCCCGCCTGCTGCTGCACGCGCGGCGGCTGGGCTTCTGGCACCCCTGGACCGGCGAATGGGTGAGCTTTGAGGCCCAGACGCCGTTCTAGCGAGACGGTGTCAGGTCTTCCTTGTACTTATGTGGATCGACCGAGTCGTCAGGGGCGTACATTACTCGGCTTTGCTGGCGATCCGAGGACGCTCAAACGGCGCGAGGTAGCAATGCCCTCGATGTTCCGCGGGCTTTCGGCAGGATACTACGATGTCCCACAAGCTCCGCTTCGCTTTGTCGGCAGTTTCAATCGCCGTGCTGTTCAGCGTGAGCCTAGCGACGACCTACGACACCGTCGTGGCGCGGGGTCGCGACGCGGTCAAGCGGGTTCTGGGCCTCAGGGTTGGGGGGTACTGGACCAACTCTCACAGATCATTTGAGTGTGAAGGCGTTGATCGCACAGACTTCGATTATGATGACTGTCGCGTGTGGTTCGTGCGGTTCGAACGAGCCGACTTCGGCATCGTGGGTGGTTGGACGCTGACCGATCGGGTGACCATCGTCGATGTCCGTTGCGACTCCTGCCCGGACGAAACCATCCCCCAAGCCACCTGGGACAAAGCCGTCGCCCTCGTTGAGGCGGAGACCGGGCTCGACATCGCATGGGACGGAGGCCGGTACATCGGCTCGCGCTCGCGGATCAACCCCGGCGGTATCGCCCTCGAAGGTGCCGCACTCGCCTCCCTCATCCTCTTCGCCGCCGTCGCGAGCAACGAGTTCAAGGCAAGAAGGCGAAAGCACGCCGACCCCCCGGCGTAAGCTGCGACCATGAAGGCCCTCACCATCACCCGCCAAGCCAAGCCCGTCGCCCCCCAAGTCGAGCTCATGAGCCACACCGACCTCCCCCCCCTCGAGCCCCACGAGGCCCGCGTCCGCACACTCGCGAGCGCCCTCAACCACCTCGACCTCTGGGTCGGCATGGGCGTCCCCGGGCTCACGCTCGATTACCCACGCGTCTCGGGCTGCGACGCCTGCGGCATCGTCGAGGAAGTGGGGGAGGAGGTCGACCAAGCCTGGCTCGGGCGGAAGGTGATCCTGAACGCCGCGGTGGAGCAGGCGATCGAGGAGCACCCGGACGCCCCCCCCGCGACGCACCTCGCCCCCGCCTACGACCTGATCGGTGAGCACACGACCCCCGGCACGCACGCGGAGTTCTTCACCGCCCCGGTCGAGCAGCTCGCGGCGATCGCGGACGGCGCCGACCCCGTGCAGGCCTCCGCCTTCGGGCTCGCGTCGCTCACCGCGTACAGCATGATGCGGACCAAGGCGGACCTGCAGCCCGGCCAGTCGGTGCTCATCACCGGCATCGGCGGGGGCGTCGCCCTCGCGGCCCTCGCGATCGCGCGTCACCTGGGCTGCCCGACGATCGTGACGAGCCGTCACCAGTGGAAGCTCGAGAAGGCGAGCGCACTCGGCGCGACGCACGCGATCCTCGACGAGGGGCAGGACTGGTCGAGGGCGGTGCGGGCAGCGACCGGGAAAAGGGGCGTCGACCTCGCGGTCGATTCCATCGGCAAGGCGACGCACCTCGCGTGCATCAAGTCCCT
>DAIQNV010000011.1:34004-57395 GCA_036788215.1 Phycisphaerales bacterium
ACCGGCGCCACCAGTTCCACCCGCCCGCCTTTCGCCTCCACGATCTCCCGCCCGACGACCTGCTCGGGCGTGTAATCGCCACCCTTCACCAGGACATCCGGCCCGATCGCCTCCAGCAGCTTCTCCGGCGTGTCCTCGTCGAAGAGCACCACCGCGTCCACCGCACGCAGCGCCGCCAGCACCGCCGCGCGGCTCTGCTCATTATTCACCGGGCGTTCCGGACCCTTGAGCCTCCGCACGCTCGCGTCGGTGTTGATCGCCACGATCAGGAAGTCGCCCTTGGCCTTCGCTTCCTCCACCAGCTTCACATGCCCCGCGTGCAGCACATCAAAGCACCCGTTGGTGAAGACGATTGTTCCCCCGCCCTCCCGCACCCCGCTCACCTCGACCAGGAGCTGCTTCAGCGTCCGCACCCGGTGCCCCGTGTCCGTCGAGAGCTTGAGGATCTCGTGGTGCACGCGCTCGAACGGGATCGGCTGCACGCCGAAGACCTCGACCTCCAGCCCCGCCGCCGCGTTGGCGAACCGCACCGAATCCACCCAGCCGATCTTGTTGGCCCGGGCCGCCGCGAGGGCCGCGAGCATCATGTCCCCCGCCCCCGTCACGTCGTACACCTGCCTCGCGACGGTGGGCACGGAGATCGGCTCGCTCGCGCCCCGCTCCATCAGCAGCGCCCCGTGCTTGTCGAGCGTCAGGACGATCGCCTCCGCGTCCGTCCGCGCCAGGAGCGCGTGCGCCAGCGCCGCGTTGTGGTGCGGGTGCGCCTCCGCGTGCGTCACCAGGCCGGTCGCCTTCTCCGCCTCGGTGCGGTTGGGCGTCAGCGCCGTCGCGCCGTGGTATTTGCTGTAGTCCGCCCCGTTCGCGGGGTCGACGAACACCTCCACCCCCGCCTCCCGCGCCAGCCTCACGACCTCCCGGCAGACCGACTCGTCGCACACGCCCTTCCCGTAGTCCTCGATGCACACGACGTCCGCGCCCTCGATCCCCCGCTTGATCGCGTCGAGGAGCGCCGTGCGGGCACCCGCCGACAACGGCGCCCGGCTCTCGACATCCATGCGGAACATCTTCTGCGGATGGCGCTGCTGGGCCAGCCCCACCAGGCTCCGCTTGACCGTCGTCGGGCGGTGCATGTCGACCACGATCCCCGACGCGTCGACCCCCTCGTTCGCCAGGAGGTCGCGCATCAGCTCCCCTTCGCTGTCGCCCCCCCGCACGCCCACCGCCCGCACCGTGCCGCCCAGCGCGACGAGGTCCAGGCACAGGTTCGCCGCCCCCCCCGCCCGGTCCTCCCGGCTCTGCACGTCCAGCACCGGCACCGGCGCATCGGCGCTCAGGCGCTCCGCGTTCCCGTACCACAGCTGGTCGAGCATGAAGTCGCCCACGACCACCGCGGTGAAGCCGGACCAGTTCTCAAGGGACGCCAGGAGGGAATCGCTCATCAGGCCCCATCGTACGGGCCCGCCAGCGCCCGCCCGTCGATTTCCACCGGCCCATCGTCCGGGTCCCGCTCCGCGGTCCGCCGGACGAGCCCCGCCAGCCGGTCCTCGCCCGAGAGGAACGCCAGCCCCAGGCGGGGCCTGACCACCCCCGCCCGGAACCGCCCCTCCGGGACCCCCGTCCCGGGCCGCCCCAGCTTCGACCAGTCCTTGTCCGTCGTAAGCAGCACATCCGCACGGCTCTCCGCGAGCAGCCGATCGATCCGGGCGAGCGTGCCAGGCCCATACGGGTCGTGGTCGCGCAGCAGCAGCGTCCCCACCGGCTCCGCCCCGATCGCCCCCCGCGCCGCGTGCAGGACCGACTCCGGCCGCCCCAGGGCGCACACGACCGCGACCCGGCGCTGGCGGAGCCACGCGACCGGCTCGGTCCGGTCCTGCCCGTTTTCATGGACATCGAGCCCGGACCACGCGTGCGCTGTCGCCCCCAGCACCGGCGCCCCCGCCCGCTCGATCTGGCCCGCCAGCGACGCGAGGCGCGACGCGGGCACGCGGTCCGCGTGCGTCAGCACCACGCCCGACGCCCGGGCAAGAGCGTCGGGCGTCTCGCGCAGCCACCCCACGGGGAGCAGCGCATCCTCGAAGGGGCTCCGCGTCGCGTCGATCAGCACCAGGTCGAGCTGGCGGGCGATCCGCCTGTGCTGGAAGCCATCGTCGAGCACGACGCAGTCGACCAGGCGCCCCTCCTCGCCCGCGAACATGCGGAACAGTCCCTCGAGCCGATCGGGCTGGGCTACGACCTGCAGCTCGGGGAACGCCCGCCGGTACGCGTCCGCCTCATCGCTGACGCCCCCGACGCTGCGGTACCCCCGCATCGCGATCGCCGGCGTCCGCCCGCCCGCCCGGAGCGTCCGCACGATCCACGCAACCACCGGCGTCTTCCCGGTGCCCCCAACGGAAAGGTTCCCGACCGAAATCACGGGTCGATCGATGGTGATCACCCGTCGCCCCGCGTCGAAGTCGCGGGTCTTGTGGTCGAGCCCGATCCGGTACAGGGCGGAGAGCGCCCCGCCCAGCGGGCGCAAGGGGCCTTTGAGGGGCCCATCGGGAGAAGTCACGCGCGTTCCTCCTCGTCGGGCCCATCCAGGTCGTCATCCCGGCGCAGACGCAGGCGCGGGCTGTGCCCCGAGCGATCCACGTTCAGGTCGTGCAGGCGCCGGCTCAATTCGCGGAGCTCCTCGCGCATCTCGCGGGCCTTCTCCCGGTTCAGCCTTGCGGTGTTGAACATGTCGACCGACGCGAGCAGGATCGTCAGGACCAGGAGGCCCATGACCAGCATCCAGGCCAGCATGAACGCGCGGGGCTGCTGCGGGCTCACGATCGAGAACGCGTACACCGTCAGGGGCAGCGTCGCCATCCCCACGAACCCGTT
The DNA here is from genome assembly GCA_036788215.1 of Phycisphaerales bacterium. Taxonomy (GTDB): domain Bacteria; phylum Planctomycetota; class Phycisphaerae; order Phycisphaerales; family UBA1924; genus DAIQNV01. The sequence continues at coordinate 36,870 of DAIQNV010000011.1, forward strand.
CACCGTCCGGATCCGCCGCCGGGCCGGGTCCACGCGCTCGCCCGCCTCCCGCAGCGCGAGGATGTGCGCCGCGATGAGCACCATCAGCGCCCCGGCGATCGGGGCCGTCAACCAGAGGGGAACGACCGGCACAGGGGCAGCGTAGCGTGCCCGACGAAACGCCCGCGATCAGTTCGATGAAGGGCCCGCGTGGACCCCCAGGCGCAGCAGGCGCGGGACCAGCGCCTCGATAGGCAGCCCCACGATCGTCCCCGCCTCCCCGTCGTACGCGATGGGCCAGCCATCGTCGATCCGCTCGAAGAGGTTGTACGCCCCCGCCTTGTCCCGCCACCCTTCCGATTCGATGTACCGGTCGACCGCTACGTCCGGGATCGGCCCGAACCGCACGATCGACTGACGCACAAGCAGCTCGCGGTCGCGCGACGCGGTATCGATCAGCGCCACCCCCGTGAGCACCCGGTGCTGGCTCTCGCGGAACCGAAGGATGGTCGCCCGCGCCGCCTCCGCGTTCGCCGGCTTCCCGATCACCTCCTCCCCCACCACGCAGACCGTGTCCGCCCCGAGGATCACCGCCCGCTCCCGGGGCCTCGAAGAGACCCACGCCCCGCACCCCGCCGAAGCCTTCAGGTACGCCAGAGCGGTGACCCAGTGCCCCGGATCGACCGGGCCCGCTTCGAGCAGGGCGTCATCCACGCCCGCATCGATGACCTCGTGCGGGATCCCAGCCGCGTGGAGAAGCTCGCGACGCCGAGGGGAACGGCTGGCCAGCACGAGCTTGATCTTGGAATCCGCCATAGGAAAAATTCGTAATCCACTATGAGCCACAAGGCCCATTTCTGACCCATGGTGGGCTATGAGCCGACGCGCTGTCAACCCGCCTTCGTGGCTCCACGTTCGCCCCTCAACCCTCAGCCGACGCGACTGCAGCGCACCGACCGATGATTCCCGACGCCTAACCTGCGTTATGCGGGCTCACCTCGTCCAACTCGACATCGCTTGGGAGGATCGGGCTGCCAACTTTCGGGGGGTTGATCGCCTCGTTGAAAGGGCCGATATCGACGAGGGGGACCTGGTAGTTCTCCCGGAGATGTTCGACTCGGGCTTCAGCCTGAACACCGCCCGGACCGCGGACGTGGCCGGTGAAACCGCGGGGTATATCGCCCGACTGGCGGACGATCTGGGTTGCCTCGTGCAGGGGGGGCGGACGGTGCGGGCGTGCACCGGGTCGTCGTGCCTGGCGAAGAACCACGCGACCGTCTTCGGGCCCGAGGAGCGCCTGCTGGCGGACTACGCCAAGGTGCACCCCTTCACCTTCGGGCGGGAGTCCGAAGCGTTCGAGGGCGGGGACGCGGTCGTGACCTACCCCTGGCCCGGCCCCGATGGTGGGGATGGTGGGGATGGTGGGGGGCTGACGGTCTGCCCCGCGATCTGCTACGACCTTCGGTTCCCGGAGCTTTTCCGGCTCGGGCTGCTCCGGGGGGCGGAGGTCTTCGCGATCGGGGCCAACTGGCCCGAGGCTCGCCAGGCCCACTGGCGGGCCCTGTGCATCGCCCGGGCGATCGAGAATCAGGCATTTGTGCTCGCGGTGAACCGCGCAGGCCCGGACCCCCACCTGACCTATGTCGGGGGGTCGATCGCGGTCGATCCTCAGGGCGAGGTCATCGGAGAGCTCGGCGCGGGCGAAGGCATCCTGTCGGTCGAGGTCGACCCGGAGCGGGTCCGGTCGTGGCGGGCCACCTTCTCCGCGTGGAAGGACCTGCGCCTGATGGGCCCGGGGGAACACGGTCGGGTGGTCGGTGGTTGAGGTGTCCCGAGGAGGAACCATGGCAGATACGAAGACAGCGATGTTCGGCGCGGGGTGCTTCTGGGGCGTCGAGTACGCCTTCCGGAAGGTCGAGGGCGTGCTCGAGGCGGAGTGTGGCTACGCGGGTGGCACCACCGAGAACCCCACTTACAAGGAAGTCTGCACCGGACGCACTGGGCACGCGGAGGTGGTTCGCGTCGAGTACGACCCCCGGCTCGTGTCCTACGAGGCGCTGCTGGAGGCCTTCTTCGGCATGCACAAGCCCACCGAGCTGAACCGCCAGGGCCCGGACGTCGGCACCCAGTACCGCAGCGCGATCTACTTCTACGACGACGCCCAGCGCGACGCGGCCCAGCAGGCCAAGGCCTCCGAGGACGCGAGCGGGAAGTGGACCAAGCCCGTCGTCACCGAGATCACCCCCGCCCCGACCTTCTACCGCGCCGAGGAGTACCACCAGCGGTACTTCGAGAAGACCGGGCGCGTGAGCTGCGGGATGTGACGGGTCACCCTCGACGGGACGCCGAAGCTGAGCGCAGCGAAGCTTCGGGCTGATCGAACGAGATCACGCAAGGTCACACCCGACCCGGTTCTGTGCTACGCGCAGACGCAGCCTGCGACCCACACGAACACGCCCAGATGCCATGAAAAACCGCGACCTCACGATCGCGGCTCTGATGGTCTCGTCCTGGACCGGAATCAGGCGGTCGCGGGCTGATTCGGTGAGTGGGCGGTGCCCTCGACCGGGCGGTCTTCCAGCGCGGTCGGGTCGGTCGGGCGGGTCGAGACGACCGTGCCCGGGACGGGGAAGAACCGCGACCCGTACATGTGGACCCGCTTGTTCGCGGTCGAGCGGGGCAGGGTGGTCTGGAAGATGTAGATGACCGCGACGACCGCGACATTGGCGAGGAGCATCGGGCCGATGCCGGTCCAGCCCCAGGCGACCATGATGCTGGTGACGACGACCACGCCCAGCGAGACCGGGATCAGCGTCTGCCAGCCCAGCATCATGACCTGGTCGTAGCGGAGGCGCGGGAGCGTCCAGCGGATGACCATCTGGAAGCAGTTGATCAGGGCGACCTTGCCACCGAAGACCAGGATCTTGGCGACCATGCCGGCGAAGGTCGTGTTCTCGGGGCTCAGGAGGTGCTCGGCGCCGAAGGCCCAGCCCAGGGGCAGGTGGTAGCCACCCAGGAAGAGCAGCACGAAGAACGCGGCGCCCGTCACCATGTGGGCGTATTCCGCCAGGAAGAAGAGCGCGAACCGCATCGAGCTGTACTCGGTGTGGTACCCGCCCACGAGCTCCTGCTCCGCCTCCGCGTTGTCGAAGGGGGCGCGGTTGGCCTCCGCCAGCCCGCAGATGAAGAACAGGATGCACGCCAGGGGCTGGCTCAGCGCGAGCCACCCGTTCTCCGCCTGGTACTCGATGATCGCCTGCGGGAGCAGGGTGCCCGTGATCAGCAGCACCGCCAGCAGGCTCAGGCCCAGGGGGATCTCGTAGCTGATCATCTGGGCGGTCGCCCGCAGGCCACCCAGGAAGCTGTACTTCGAGTTGCTCGCCCACCCGCCCAGCGTCACGCCATAGACGCCCAGCGACGCGACCGCCAGCAGGTAGACGATGCCCACCCCGATATCCGCGCCCGCGACGAGCACCGTCTCCCCGCCGATCGGCCCGAAGATCGTCTCCCCGATCGGCCCGACGATCGGGATCTCGCCGATCGGGGGCATGTACCACTCCCCGCCCCAGGGGATGATGGCGAAGCCGATCAGGGCGGGCACGATGATCGCGACCGGCGCGAGGGTAAACAGGGCCTTGTCGACCTTACTGGGCGTGTAGTCCTCCTTCAGGAGGAACTTGATCCCGTCGGCGAGGGGCTGGCCCAGGCCCAGGACGCCCTTGAGGGGCCCCTCCGTGCTCAGGAACTTCAGGAAGGGCAGCCCGAAGTCGAAGCCCACCCGGTTGGGGCCGATCCGGTCCTGGATGTAGGCCGAGATCTTGCGTTCAGCCATGACGAGATACGCGACGCCCAGCAGGATGACATGCACCGCGATCAGCAGCACATGGAGGCTGACGAAGAGCTGGGTCGTCATGAACTGGCGGATCGGCTCGAGAAGTGCATCCATGGGGCCGCAGTGTAGGGCGGGGCGGCATCGACGGTCTGCTCAGGCGGACGGGGGTGCAGGCTCGTAGTCCAGCCCGATCCGAGGGCCATCGGGGCCGAAACGCACCTCCACCGTCGTGATCCCCACCGTCCGCGCATCCTCACGGCTCATCAGGACGCTGATCTCCGGCCGGCCCTCCCAGACATGGCGGTGAAAGGCGTCCTGGCCCCCCGGGGTGGGGTGCCTCGCCAGGGTTTCCTCGAAGAGCGGGAGACGCGGGGCGACCCGGTCGTCGCCCAGGCCCGAGCTCACCCAGCAGCGGGGGGCGGTGAGCCGGGAGGCGTCGTCCTCGGAATCGGCGCCGAAGGAGCGGTGCACCTCGACCAGGGGTCCCGCGTCGGTCGGTCGGACGCGGACGATGCGGTAGGACCGCATGTGCCGGCTGCGGGGGTGGCGGAGCGGGGCGTCGGCGGGGAGCCCGAGCAGGTCGCTGATGACCCGCCCGCGCGACTCGGGGGGCGGGGCGGGCTCCGCGGAGGGGTTCACGTTGAGAATGGCGTAGACGACCCCGTCCTCGCGGGCAGCAATCCAGGTGCCCCCGGCGTCGGGGTCCACCGGCCAAACCGCCCGGCCAAAGGGAGGCGCGTCACGCCACTCGGGGGGGAGGGCCGGTGCCCGGGAGCGGAGTTCGTCGCGGTTATGCACCACGCGGTAGCCATCGTCGAGTGGGATGACGGTGAGCGTGCACACGGGGCGGTGGTCAGCCGCCGGCTTCGTGCGAGAGCGTGGAGGGAGCCCGTCCGAAGGCGGGGTCCGTGTCGAGGCCCATCGCGGTTGTCGCGATTCGGGAAATCGCCCAATGGTGGACCGCGTGGTGGGTCACAAAGGCCAGTTCACGGACCATCGTCGAGTCGAGCTCCACCTCTTGCCCGTCGGTGCTGACCATGACGCGGATCCGGACGGGCCACTCCATCGCGACCTCGTCGAGATCGCCCAGTTGGAGCTTGATGTCTCCGAGCTTCGCGAGCGCCGCCTGCGCGCTGGTCTCTATCTCGGTGCCCCGCCGGCGCTGGTCGTAGGCGACGATGCTGTTCGCCTCGCCCGCGTCGAGCAGGGCGGCGAAGTGGTCGATCGCGTGCCGGAAATGCTGCCCGATCGTGGCCCCCCCGATGCCCGGGCAAGCCTCCGCGTACCGCTCGCCGGCGGGGGAGGCGAGGAACGCCTCACCCTGCTCGATGATCGCCACAGCGGCTCGGCGGATGGCTTCACTTCCGGTCGGCGTGGACATGCGTGACTCCTGGGCCACCGCCCGCGCTGCCCCCCGGTGATCCCCCCGGATCAGCGGAAGCTCGGGCGTGGCACGATGTTAGACCGGTTTCGCTGCGGGGGCAGCGATCTCGGGGGGGCGACCGGTGGCGTTCGGGGGGGCGTCGCGGTCGAGGGCGATGACCGCTTCGAGGATCTCGCGGTGGTTGGCGCAGCGGGGGCACTTGTGCTGCCCCCCGAGCTTGCCCGAGGCATCCATCCAGCGGTGGAAGGCCCCCGGACGCAGGGGCGTCAGCGTGGGCGGGGCCATGCCCCTGTCGCTGGTCCGCTTGGTCGTGTAGTCAACGTTGCGGGCCTTGACCGCGTCGTCGAACGCGCCCGCGAAGCGGTCGAGGAGCGGGCGGTCGGCGTGGGCGGGCTCGGGCAACTCGATCGCGAGCTCGAGCCCGGCCCCGGTGGTGCCGCTCGGGTAGACCGGGGCGGCGCTGAACTCTCCGACCGTGACGCCGGTGGCTCGGGCCGCGTCGGCGACCGCTTCCTCGATGTGCTCGACGATGATGTTCTCGCCGAAGGCGTTGATGAAGTGGCGGTGCCGCCCGACGATGCGGAGGCGCGCGGGGCCGGTGCCGGTGGTGCGGGTGGGGCCCGGGCCATCGGGCACATCGTCGAACTCGACGACATCCCCGATGTTGTAGCGCCAGAGCCCGGCGCAGCTCGTGATGACGACGCAGTAGCGGACGCCCTTCTCGACCTCGTCCGCGAGGTAGGCGGGGGCGTCCTCCGCGAGGCGGCCATCGTCCAGCACATGCTCGGTGGGCACGAACTCCAGGACATTGCCCACGTCGCTCATCATGCGGAGCCCGGGGTCGCCCGGGCGGTCCTGCTGGGCGATGAAGCCCTCGCTCGCGGGGTAGAGCTCGTGGCGGTGGGGCAGGTCCTCGCCCGTCCCGGACCAGGCCTCGGCGACCCGGGGCTGGAAGGGCCCGTAGCGCACCCCCCCGTGCACGAACACGTGCAGGTTGGGCCAGATCTCGCGCAGCGGGCGCTGCGGCCCGCCATGGCGATCGGCGTCGAGTTCGCGGATCCGCTTGATGAGCACCAGCGCCCAGCTGGGCATCCCGCTGATGAAGCGGATGTCCTGGTCGAGCGCCAGCCGGGCCATCGCCTCGATCTTGGCGGGCCAGTCGCTCATGAGCGCGATCTTCGGTCCCGGGGAGTAGATCTGCGAGAGGGGCCAGCGGATCAGGGGCGTGACGAGCCCCGACAGGTCGGCGGTGGTGATGCCCTTGTCATTCGGGGAGAGGTCGCTCGAGCCACCCAGGAAGAGGCACCGGCCCGACATGATGTCGCCGGGCTTCAGGCCCCGGTTCATCAGGTGGGCGAAGATGTCGAGGCTCGAGCGGTAGTTCGAGCCGAACATCTCCTTCGAGATCGGCAAAAACTTGTCCCCCGCGGTCGTGCCCGAGGTCTGGGCGAAGTGGCGGACCAGCCCGGGCCACAGGACATCGGGCTCCGCGCCCTCGCGCATCCGCACGATCCGGTCGCGCACGGTGTACCAGTCGCCCAGGGGGACCTCGGCGCGGTACGCCCGGAGCATCTCCCGGTCCGGCAGGTTGGCCAGGCGGGCGAACCCGTGCTGGCGACCGATCTCGGTACCCGACGCGTGGCTCAAGAGTCCCCGGAGCGTGCGACGCTGCGTCGCAGCGGTCGTGCGCTGCCAGTACCCCTCGGTTCGGAGCTGCGCGGCGCGGCGGTTCAGCTTCAGCGCCAGCCCGGCCCCGATCAGGCCCGTCCAGCTCCCTCCGCCCGGCGCCATCAGGTCTCGTCCCCGGGCCCGAGGTCCTTGACGAACGCGACCAGCGCGTCCGCGAAGGTGTCGGGCGCCTCGAGCATGGGCGTGTGCCCGCAGCGGTCGACCCAGACGAGCCGGGCGTCGGGCATCAGGTCGACGAAGCCCTGGGCCGCGGAGGGCGGGGTGACAATGTCCTGCTTGCCCCAGATCAAGAGCGTGGGGCAGGTGATCTCGCCGATCTGGTCGCCCAGGTGGTTCCGCCTCGCGGTGCGGCTCAGGCGGACCATGGCCCGGGCGCCCTGGCGGGTGTTGAGCACCGCGTGGGCCCGGTCGACATCCTCCTCGCGCATCATCGTGGGGTCGTAGAAGAGCTCGGCGATCTTTTCGCGGACCCACTCCTTGGGCGGGCGGACGGGCGCGCCCTTGACGAGCGTGCGCTCGACGAGCCCGCTCGAACCCGCGAGCACGAGGCCCTTGACGAGATCGGGCCGGCGGAGGGCGATCCTGAGGGCGACGTGCCCTCCGAAGGAATTGCCCACGAGGACCACGGGCCCCGCGTCGCGCTCGCGACAGGCGTGCTCAAGGTACGCGACGGTCAGGTCGGTGACGCCCTGGATCGAGCAGTCCGAGCCCGTCAGGTCGAGCAGCGGGAGCTCCAGCCGCACGCAGCGGAGCCGGTCCTCGACGCGCTCGACGACGAGCTGCCAGTGCTCGTTCAGGCCCACGAGCCCGTGCAGGAAGACGACCCGGGGGCCGGTGCCGGTCTCGTGCACGCGGGCACCGATCGGCTTGCCGGTCGAGCTCTTGAGCGTGAGTTCGGCTTCGTACGCGTTGTGTGAAGCGTCCCCCGCGGGCCCTTCGGGCCTCGTCTGGGCATCGGTCGTGGGCGGCGTGGCGCGCGTCATAGCTGCTCCGCGACGATGGTCGTCACTGAGGCGACGATAGCACGCCGTTCGTGGGGTCGTTGGATGCGCCCCCGCGGGTGGCCTTGGAGCCGCTGTTCGGGCGCTCGTCGGACCCCGGCTTCTGGCCGGCGAGCCGCCCGTCGTCGAGGGTGACGATCCGGTCGGCCCGGGCGGCGACCGCGCGGTCGTGGGTGACCATGACGACGGTCAGGCCCATTTGCTGCCGCAGGTCCGCGAGCGTGTCGAGGATCGTGCCCCCGGTGGTCGCGTCGAGGTTGCCGGTCGGCTCATCCGCGAGGAGGACCGCTGGGCGGTTGATGAGGGCCCGGGCGATGGCGACGCGCTGGCGCTCGCCCCCCGAGAGCTCCGAGGGGCGGTGGCGGAGGCGGTCCTTGAGCCCGAAGGCGGTGAGCATCTCCGCAGCGTGCGCGCGGGCGTCGCGCTTGCGCTGCCCGCGCCAGCCCAGCCGGCCCGCGGGGATCATCGCGCCGATGCAGACATTGTCGAGGACGCTGAGCTCGGGCAGCAAGTGGTAGAACTGGAAGACGAAGCCGACGGAGAGGGAGCGGTACTTGTCGAGCGCGCGCGCCCCGAGCGTCGTGAGCTCGCGCCCGTTGAAGCGGATCGAGCCCCGGGCCTTGCCCCGCTCGCGGTCGGGCCGGTCGAGCCCGCCCAGGAGGTGGAGCATGGTGCTCTTGCCCGAGCCCGAGGCGCCCAGCACCGCGACCGACTCGCCCGGTGCGACGCTGATGCCCACGCCCTTCAGAACGGGCACCTGCACCCGCCCGAGGCGATAGGTCTTGTAGAGGTCGGTGGCCTCGAGGATGGGGGCGATGTGGCTCTTCATTTCGAGGGGGCGCTCACTCGAACCGCAGGGCTCGCACGGGGTCCATCTTCGCCGCCCGGATCGACGGGATCGCGGCTCCGATCAGGCAGGTGAGCACGCCCGCGACCGCGATGATCAGGGCCTTCGTCGGGTCGACCACGCTCGGGATCTCGGAGAAGTAGTAGACGCTGGGGTCCCAGATCACGAGGTTGAAGGTCTCGCCCAGCCAGTCGTGGATCTCGTTGATGTTGGTCACGACGAGCCCGCCCAGGATCAGCCCGAGGATCGAGCCCGTCAGCCCGACGACGCCCCCGTAGCGCAGCCAGAGCCACGCGACGCCCGCGGTACCGGCCCCGAGGGCCCGCAGGATGCCGATGTCCCGCGTCTTCTCGCTCACCATGCTCCAGAAGATCGCGAGCACGAGGAAGACGGTCGTGAAGCAGACCAGCCCGAAGACGAAGAGGACCAGCCCCGTCTCCTTCTCTACCGCAGCGATCATCGTCGCGTTCAGGTCGCGCCAGGTGCGGACGCGGATCGCCTCGGGCGCGGGCACCTCGCGCGGGAACTCCGATGCAAACCGGGCGTAGATCTCCTTGCTGAGGTCCCGCAGGGCGTCCGCGTCAACACCCTCCGCGCCCCGGACGAGGACGGTCGTCACCCGCGCCGGCTCGACGCCCACGACCTCGGGGCGTGCCAAGACCGGCTCGCCCGTCTCGGGGTCGAAGGCGAGGAAGTCCGCCTCAGCCCGCCCGATCCGCTCCGCCCGGTCGAGCTTGAGCATGCGCTGCAGGAGGTCGAGCCTGACGAGCACCGTCCGGCTGTCCGCCTCGAAGACCCCGGTGCGGAACTCGTTGGCGACCGGGACCGTCCGCGTCACGACCTCAACGCCCCGCCCCGCGGTGTCGAGGGGCATGACATGCAGCGTGATCTCGGTGTCGGGCAGCCAGACATCGAGGCGCTCGACGGTCCCGTCGGGCTGCGGGATCAGGGGCGCGCCCGGGATGTAGGCCCCGGAGCGCCGCCGGAAGTTCCAGTTCGAGAGCTCAATCCCCAGGACCGCCGCAGCGTCCCCGTTCTCGGTGAGGGTGAGCCCGTGCTCGATCGCCTCGTCCCAGCCCCAGAAACCCGCGGGATCGTCGAGGCGCGGGTCCTCGAGTTCGATGTCCTTGCGGAGGGGCTCGTCGATGGGCTTCCACCAGAGCGTGTCCTCGTACCCGGTGACCCGGGCGAACCCGGGCCCGAGGACGCCCTTCACGATCACCCCATGGACCTGCTCGTCGGGCAGGCCGACCAGGCCGAATGTTTCGATGACAGGGGTTGCCGCCTCGATCTCGGGGGTCTCTTCCAGGAGCTCAATCAGTCGCTCGTAGTGGGGGAAGCCGGTGTTGGGCCAGGTGATGGTGACATCGCCCACCAGCGACCGCCCCGAGTTCAGGAGCGTCTGCAGGAACCCGCCCATCACCGACCAGGTGACGAGAACCGTGCCCACGCTCACCATGACCGCCGCGGTCGCGAGCAACGGCATGATCTTGGTCGTGAGGTATTTGCGGGTGAGCAGGGCCTGGTACACGCGGATCGACTGTAGGAGAACGCTCCGCCCCGTGCGCGGGGGGGGACGGCGCACCCCGCGAGTTCGGCGCAGACGGCGCGGGCGGGAAAGTCGTCGTGCGCGTCACTTCATGCGCACGCGGCACGCACCGATACGACCCGCACAGGCGTTGTCTTCGGGCCAGTCCACAGGGCCCCCCGGATCGGCAGGATCGGCGGAGTCGGAGGATCGAGCGTGGCGGAGCACACGGGAATGAATGGTGCGGAGCACGGGGCGAGCGGGTCCGGGACACCCCGGAAGGGGTCGCTCACGATGGGCCGCTCCTGCGGGGACTGCCGGGTCTGCTGCAAGCTCCCGGATATCCCGGAGTTGAGCAAGCCCCGGGACACCTGGTGCCAGCACGCGTCCAAGGCCAAGGGCCCGGGCGGGTGCACCCAATACGAATCCCGCCCCGGGGTCTGCCGGGAGTTCTCCTGCGGATGGCTCAGCGGGCTGGGCGAGGCGCAGGACCGGCCCGACCGGCTGGGCGTCCTCTGGCAGCCCCTCGAACTGCCCGACGGTCGCCCGGGCATGGGCGTTGTCGAGGCCCGCCCCGGTGCCCTGAACGAGCCCCGCGCCCAGGCCTGGCTCGAGCACTTCAACCGATCCAAGCCCGGACAGGTCGTCGTCCGCAAGCACGAGCACCCCGTCTTCCAGATGGTGGGCCTCACCGTCGAACGCCGAACCCCCGAGATCGGGCTCCGCTCCCCCCTCGTCGCGGCCCAGGTCGAGGCCCGCCCCGGCTTTGAGGGCACGGGCACCCGGGCAGGGTGGGGACCCGCGGTCGCGGGTGGGGTGCGGGGCGTGCGGGCTACCGTTCCGGCATGACCCCCGGGATCGGTGTGCCGCTCACGCTCCGGGCCCCGGCGGGCTCGGTTCCGCTCGAGACGAATCTGCTGCTCGCGCCGATCGCGGGGTGGTGCGATCTTGCGTGGCGGGAGACCTGCCGGAGCCTGGGCGGGGTGGGCCTGGCGTGCACGGACCTATTGAGCCCGAAGGGGCTGCTGTGCGGGTCCGAAGCGACGCTGGACCTGGCGCGGACGAGCGACCTCGACCGGCCCATCTGCATGCAGCTCTACGGGGGCGACCCGAAGATCCTGGCGGACGGTGCGAAGTGGTGCGCCGACCACGGCGCGACGGTGGTTGACATCAACATGGGCTGTCCGGTCGACAAGGTGTGCAAGCGCGACGGGGGCAGCAAGCTGATGTGCGATGTGGGGCGGACGCTTGCCCTGTTTGAGCGGGTCCGCGAGGCCCTGCCCGAGACGATCCCGCTGACCGCGAAGATGCGCCTGGGCTGGGATGAACAGGCGTACCAGGAGGGCGTGGCGTGCGCCCTGGCGACGGGTCTGTGCGCCCTCGGCGCAGCGCTGATCACCGTCCACGGGCGCACCACGGAGCAGCGTTTCAAAGGGGACTGCCGGCGCGAGGGCATCCGGCGGGTGGTCGAAGCGGTGGGGGAGTCGACCGGGGCGTATGACGGGACCGGGAGCGGGAGTGGGGGTGGGGGTGTTCCGGTGATCGGGAACGGGGACGTGCGTACGGCGCAGGACGCGATGGACATGCTGACCGAGACGGGGTGCGCGGGGGTGATGATCGGGCGCGGGGCGTTCGCGCGCCCCTGGGTCTTCCGCGAGGCGTGGGCGGCGCAGCGCGGGGCGGACCCCTCGGGGCTCGAGCCCACGGAGGACGAGAAGCTCGACACGGTGCTGGCGTACTTCGGGCGGATGCGGGCGTACCGGGGTGACCACTACGCGCTGCACATCATCCGCCAGAAGATCAGCTGGCTGGGTAAAGGGATCGCCGGGAGCCACTGCCTGCCTTTGAAGGAGGGCGTGCGGACCGCCAGGACGCCGGGCGAGGTGCTGGACGCGGTCGAGGCCTGGCGACAGCACCCGGAGAATCCCGGGAATCGCGTTGAGTCGGGGGCGGTGGTCCGTTAGGCTCAGCGGGTGATCGCTCGGTCGTGGGGCGGGCACGGGAGTTGGATCGATGCTGAAGACGGTTTGCCTGGCGGCCCTCGCGGGGACTGTATGTGTTTGTCCGGGCGCCGAGCCCGCGCCGGTCGATCTGCCGGGCGAGGGCGGGCAAGTGGTCTACTGGGACACCTGGGACCCGGTCAACGGGCTGACGGGTGGGCGGACGGTCCTCGCGGAGCCCGTTCCCGAGGCGGCGTTCCTGCGCGGGGCGTCGAACATCGTGGGCCCGGCGGACGAGCTGCTCGACATCGTGTTCGTGGGCGACGGGTACACAGCAGCGGAGATCCCGGGCTACCGGCAGGACGCGGCGAACGCGCAGGCGCTGATCTTCGCGTACGAGCCCTTCATCACCTACCTGCCGTTCATCCGGTTCCACACGATCGATGTGGTATCGAACGAATCGGGTGTGGACAACGACCCGACGCTGGGCGTGGAGCGGGACACGGCGCTCGACATGCGGTACTGGTGCAACGGGATCGAGCGCCTGCTGTGCGTCGATGTCGCCAAGGCGTACCAGTACGCGAACCAGGCGCCCGATGTGGACCAGGTGGTGGCGCTCGCCAACTCGAACAAGTACGGGGGCGCGGGCTACCCCTCGAGCAACCTGGGGACAGCAGCAGCGAAGAACAGCCTCGCGGGCGACATCGTGATCCACGAGCTGGGGCACGCGCTGGGCAACCTCGCGGACGAGTACACCTACGGAGGGCCCACGGTCTACACGGGTCCCGAGCGCCCGGAGGCCAACGCGTCGATCCTGACCGCGGGCCAGATGCAGAGCGAGCAGTCGAAGTGGTTCCGCTGGCTGGGCGACAACCTCCCGGGCTTCGACGGGCCCAACTGGACCTTCGAGGGGGCGTACTACTCCGAGCAGGGCGCCTACCGACCGAGCAACAACTCGATGATGCGGGCGCTGGGGCGTCCCTTTAACCTGCCCTCGGCGGAGAAGCTGATCATCGAGATCCACAGGGCGACCGCGATGATCCGGTCCGCGTCGCCCTCCGCCGGGACGGTCGACCCCTTCGGAACCATGGAGGTGGGCGTCGTCGAGCGGGCGGATGCGCCGATGACGGCCCGCTGGTCGGTGAACGGTGTGGTCCGGCAGACGGGCACGGGGCTCTACGCGCAGACGCCGGGCCAGCTCGGGGCTGTTGCCGGTGACACCGTGCGGGTAGACATCGTGGACGACACCCCCTGGGTGCGGGACGAGGCGGCCCGGGCGGCGTTCCTGACCGAATCGTTCACATGGCCGGTGACGCCCGGGCCCTGCTCGGTGGCGGACCTCGCGGATCCGCTCGGTCAGCTCACTTTCGTGGATATCTTTACGTTTCTGAGCTTCTTCAATATGCAGGACGGAAGGGCGGACCTCGCTCCGCCGTTCGGGCAGTTCACCTTCGCGGATATCTCGGCGTATTTCGCGGCGTTCAGCGCCGGCTGCCCGTAAGTAGACTCCGGGGCATGGATTGGTACACCACCCAGGCCGCGGCTGCGCCCACCTATTCGGTCGTCGGAGATGTCTACGCGCTGCTCGCGACCGGCGAGCAGACGGGCGGGGCCTTCTCCCTCGCGCACGCGATCGTGCCCCCGGGTGGTGGGCCCCCGCCCCACACGCACTCGCGCGAGGATGAGTCCTTCTACGTTCTGCACGGGACGGTGACCTTCTACGCCGACATCGGCGGGCCCGGCGAGACGCGGACCGAGGCGGGGCCCGGCGCGTTCGTGCACCTGAGGCGGGGCGTGAAGCACCGCTTCGCCAATGAGACCGGCGAGCCGGCGCGGATGCTGATCCACACAGCGCCCGCGGGGTTCGAGAAGATGGTCGTGGCGGCGGGCACCCCCCTCGCGCCGGGCACCACCGAGCCCGTGCCCACCGACGCGGGGGCGATCGGGCGGCTTCTTGAGGCGTGCGCCGAAGCGGGGATCGCGCTCGATCTGCCGGCGGTCGGGCACTGAGGTCCGGGGTTCACCGGCCCGGATCGGCCCGTTCGCGCGTGCGGGTTGCCATCTGTTCGAGCCGCCATTTCGCGACCGCGTCGTGATCGCCCGAGAGCAGGACTTCGGGGATGGCCTCGCCCTGCCACTCGCGGGGGCGCGTGTAGTGCGGGCAGTCGAGCAGGCGCTCGTCACCCGTCAGGCCCAGCTCGCGTTGCCACTTGGCGAGCCTTTTGGGGTCGATGGGCGTGCCATTGGGGTTGGTCGTGGGCTGGGGGCTAAAGCTGTCCTGCGCCGCCGAGGCGTCGTGCCCCAGGACGCCCGCCTGCAGGCGGGCGACCGCGTCGATGAGGACGAGGGCCGCGAGCTCGCCGGAACTCAGGACGAAATCGCCCAGCGAGACCTCGATCGGATCGAGCCGGCGGACGACGCGCTCGTCGATGCCCTCGTAGTGCCCGCAGAGGATGAGCAGGCGCGGCTTGGTCGCGAGCTCCTCGACGAGGGCCTGGTCGAGCCTTCGCCCGGTGGGCGTGGGCAGGACGCGGGTCGCGGGCGCGGGGTCGGAGGCTTCGGCGTGCTGGACCGCCCGCCAGATCGGCTCCGCCAGCATGACCATGCCCGGCCCACCCCCGAAGGGGCGGTCGTCGGTCTTGTAGTGGGGGGGCTCGGCGAAGTCGCGGATGTTGGTGGGCACGACCCGGACCGCGCCGGCATCGATGGCCCGCTTCGGGATGCTGACCCCAAGGACGCCCGGGGCGCGGGGTTCGAAGAGCTCGGGAAAGGTGGTCAGCACATCGATCCGCACGGGCGGAGGGTAGAGCGCCCGGGCAAAAAGAAACACGCGGCCTGGTCGGCCGCGTGCGATGGTGCTGGGATGTGACCCGGGGGCGTTTCGCCCGGGGCTTACTTCTGGATGGTCGTCATGCCCTCGACGTGCTTCAGGCCGCGACGGCGGTCGCGGAGGCGACGGCTCTTGCCGACGCGGTCGCGGAGGTAGTAGAGCTTGGCCCGGCGGGCATCACCCCGGCGGACGACCTCGTAGCCCGCGATGAGCGGGCTGTGGATCGGGAAGACGCGCTCGATGCCGATGTCGTCGACGACGCGGCGGACGCGGATCATCTCGTTCATCCCGCGTCCCTTCCGGCTGATAAGGACGCCCTCGAAAGTCTGGACGCGCTCGCGCTCGCCCTCGACGATGCGGACGTTGACGCGGATCGTGTCGCCCACATCAAAGCGGGGCAGATCGGTCTTCAGCGACTCGGCGTTGATGCTCTCGATGATGTCCTGGGCGCCCATGGCACTGCTCCGCGTCTATCGCAAGTGGTCAATCGCAAGGCATAGCCCCGCCTGCGGAATCGGCTCCGTCGGTCGGGCCCCAACGGTAGGCGGGGTCAAGGACGGGATCGAGAGCCCGCGAAGCAACGGGCTGGGCCCGGTAAATAAGTACGGTATTTGATTGCACTCGGTGGATTCGACGGACCCGGGGCTTTGGCGGGGGAACGGGAGGGCGGCGCCGGTCGTACCCTGTGTGTCTTGCCCGGAGTCGGGGTCATCCTGTCGGATGGGCTGGCGACCGGGCGGGCGTGTGGAACAATGCAGTGCCCACGCGCGTGCACCCCGGGGCGGGAACGGGCGCGAGGGCTCGGTCGATAGGGTAGTGTCAGGATGGCCCCACAAGGGGTCGGTTCCGAGGGAGGATCGAACATGGCTCGGGAGACTGCGATGACAACGCCTCGCCGCTTCATTCGTGCGCTCGTGGTCGGCACCCTTGTGGCGTCGGCGGGTTCGGCTGTGGCCTTGCCCATGCCTCTTCCGGCGGCGCCCAATGTCGGCGTGAGCCCGCAGGCCAACCTGTCGGACGCGGTGATGACGGTCGAGGGCACCTTCCACGACTTCGGGACCGTTTGGGACCACAAGAACGTCGATCACCTGTTCACGTTCACGAACACCGGCGCTGAGCCGCTCGTGATCGAGGACATCCGCTCCACCTGCGGGTGCACTGTCCCCGAGCTGGAGAAGAAGGAATACGCCCCGGGCGAGTCGGGTGAGATCAAGGTCATCTTCAACCCGCACAACCGCAAGGGCCTGAACGAGCGGACGGTGACGGTCATCACGAACAGCAGCCAGCAGCGGGTTCACCAGCTCAGCATCAAGGCGCAGGTGAAGCCCGTGCTCTTCGTCGGGCAGGAGTTCATCCGCCTCCGCACGGACAAGGGCGAGTCGGCCAGCACCGTCCTGAACGTCGGGGGCCGGTCGGACGGGTTCGAGGCGAGGCTCAAGAGCGTGGACACCGAGGGCGTGATCGCCGTCGAGCCGACCACGACGAGGACCGTCGAGGCGGAGGACGAGACCTGGAAGCAGATCTCGTTCGACGTGAAGTCGCTGGAGCGGGCCAAGGTGGGCATGCACCGCTTTATGATGACTTTTGAGACCAACGACGAGCGGCGCCCCGAGTTCACCGTGCAGGCTGTGCTCGAGGTCAAGGGCGACCTCGAGGCCCGCCCCGCCAGGCTCGCGCTGGGCCAGCTGGAGAAGGACGCGTCCTTCGAGAAGGACATCCAGATCGTGAGCCGCAAGGCGGTCCCGTTCAAGATCACGAGGGTGGAGCCCGTCGGCACGCTGCACGCGGACATGCAGTTCGAGTGGGTCGCGGTCGACCCCGAGAAGCGCGACGCGTACCGCCTCATCGTCAAGGGCACGCCCCAGCAGGAGCTCCGCCAGTCCGGCCAGCTCATCGTCCACACCGATATGGAGGACGAGCCCACCATCGACATCGCGTACTACGGCTGGGTCCCGCGCTCGACCGGCGCCCCCGCGCCGACCCCGCCCCAGCGGAACCTTGTGGGTAATCGCCCGTGAGGCACTGCGACCCGTTCATCACCCGCGCCCTGGCGATCGCCGCGGTGGCGGGCTTTCTGGGTGTCGCGCACTCCCTCGTCGTCCCTGTGCGCATCACCGCGGATCGGCCCCAGGGGGGTCCGATGCCGGTCGAGCCCGACGGTGGCATCGGCACGACGCCCGACGATCAGCGCGCCGACCTGCCGCCCGATACGACCCCTCCGGTGGTGCCCGTTGCGCCGGGCGGGCTCGAGCCCGGCTACCTCGACCTCGCGGGCTCGTGGGAACTCTGGCAGCAGGGGGCGTGGTTCCTCGACGCCCGTCGCCCGGTCGAGTACGCGGCTGGGCACATCGAGGGAGCGTTCCTCATGCCCTCCAACCGCGTGATGACCGCCGAGGGCCAGGAAGACCTGGCGATGATCCCGCTCGACGCGACGATCGTCATCTACTGCGTCGGGGGCGACTGCGACTCCAGCGAGAACACCAAGATCCGGCTCCAGGACATGGACTACCGCAACATCCTCATCATGAAGGCCGGCTACGACGACTGGGTCAACGCGGGCCACCCGATCACGATGCCGGAGGGCACGCCTTGAAGCCCGATCTCACGACAAAGCCCGGCCCCTCCCCCGTGCGCGTCGCGGAGTCGATCGTGCTGCTGCTCCCGGTGCGCCTCGCCCTGGGCGGTGTCTTCGGCTTCGCGGCGATCCTGAAGCTCCGCGACCCGCAGGAGTTCGTCTTCAGCATCAAGGCGTTCGAGATCTTCGACCCCGTCGCCCACGACTACATCATCAAGCTGCTCGCCTTCGGCATCCCCTGGGCCGAACTGCTCGTCGCGGTCGCCCTCGTCCTCGGATTCTGGAGCCGCGGGGCGGCGACGCTGCTCGCGGTCCAGCTCGTGGGGTTCACCGCGGGCATCCTGAGCGTGATCGCGAAGAACAAGGAAATCAGCTGCGGCTGCTTCGGCGAGTACGAGTGGCCCTGCTCGAGCCCGGTCGGCTGGTGCCATGTCGGGCGGAACGCGGTGCTCTTCGCCGGCTCGCTCCTGCTCGCCTGGCGCGGCGCGGGCGTCGTGAGCATCGACGGGGCCATGCACCGGGCGGAGGAGCAGGCCGCCCTGGAGGCCGTCCGCCGGCTCGACCCCGACCACGACCGGGCCTAGCCTCACCCCGCACTTGATTTCACCCGTCGCCACCCGGGTGGGCCGACCGTAGGCCGAACCGGGTGGCCACCCAGACCACGACGGAGATCCGCATGAGCCGTTTCAGCCGCTTTGGCAGCCCCCCCACCGAGAAGCTCACCCAGATCGCCCCCAACGGCGAGATGTACGTCGACTACAAGGACGTCGAGGCCCTGCGCCGCAGCATGAGCCCCAACGGCAAGATCTACGGGCGCAAGCGCCTGGGCACGACCGCCCGCGAGCAGAAGCTCGTCGCGCAGGCGATCAAGCGGGCCCGCTTCATGGGTCTCCTGCCCTTCACCTCCGCGACCCTCTGAGCGGGAAGCCCGAACAAGACCGCCCTCCCGGCGGTTGACCCACCATGACCAACGGACTGTGCGCCATCCGAGGATGGACCGAGGACGCTGCGCGATCCGCCGGCGAGGCGATCGCCCGAGCGGGGGGCGATCGGAGCGCCCGGATGTCCCGAGCTGCGGACACGCTCTGGGATGCCCTGGGCGACCCCTCGCCCGACCGCGCCGCCAGCGCCCGGGGCGAGGCCCTGAGCTGGGTCGGCTTCTACGAGATCGCGGGTGAGGGCAACGATCAGGGTGCCGAGCCGGGCGGGGCGATGCTCTTGGGCCCCCGTCGCGACACCCCGGCGTGCTCCCCCATCGGGCTGCACGGCGCCTGCGGGCAGAGCTTCACCGGCAAAGCGACGCTGGTCGTCCGCGATGTCGGGGCCCTGGGCGAGGGCTACGTCGCCTGCGACCCCCGCGACACCTCGGAACTCGTCATCCCGCTCATCGACGATGCGGGGGAGGCGTGGGGGGTCCTCGACGCCGACAGTTTCGCGAGGGGCACCTTCAGCGAAAGCGACGCCCGGGTCGTGCACGCGTTTCTCTTCGCTGCGGGGCTCACGACCGAGCCCTTCGACCCGGCCCGCGTCCGCGTCATCGGGTGAGATCCCGGCACTTCGCCCCGCCCGGGGTTGGCGGTAGTCTGATCCGGATGCGATCGACGCTCACCCTCCTCGCCCTTCTCCTCGCAGGCTGCGCCTCCGCACCGCCCCGGGCGGAGATCGCCCCGACGCTCGACGCCTGGCACCGCGCCGCGGCGATGGGTGACTTCGACGCGTACTTCTCGCGGATGACGGAGGACGCGGTCTTCCTGGGCACCGACGCGACCGAGCGCTGGACCCGCGCCGAGTTCGAGGCCTTCGCCCGCCCCTACTTCGATGGCGTCGAGGCCTGGACGTACACGCCCGTCTCCCGCCACATCGAGGCCGATCCCGCCCGCCCGGGCGTCGCCTGGTTCGATGAACTGCTCACGAACGCCAAGTACGGGACGTGTCGAGGCACCGGGGTCCTCGTCGCCCACGACGGGCGGTGGAAGATCGCGCACTACAGCCTCGCGTTCCCGATCCCCAACGCGCTCGCGCCGGGCATCACCCGGGAGATCCGGGCGCACGAGGCGCAGGCGCCAGGCACCGAGTGAAGGAGCCCCGCCATGGGCATGAACTGCTCGACCGACCGGCACATCGCCGCCCCGCCCGAGGCCCTCTGGGCGATCCTCAGCGACCTCGACCGCTGGGGCGAGACCATTACCGCGATCAAGAGCCTCGAGAAGCTCACCGAGGGGCCGGTCGGCCCGGGCACGAGGTTCCGCGAGACACGCGTCATGTTCGGTCGCGAGGCGACCGAGGTCATGACCATCGACGAGTTCCGGCCCCCGCACCGCATGACCTTCGTCGCGGAGAGCCACGGGTCGAAGTACTTCAGCGAGATGCGCTTCGAGCCCGACGCGGGGGGCACGCGGGCCACCATCGCTTTCCGGGCCGAGCCCCAGTCCCTCGGCGCGAAGGTCATGGGCGTCCTGATGGGCCCGATGATGAAGGGCTCGATCGTCAAGGCCTTCGACGCCGACCTCGAGGACATGCAGCGGGCCGCGGAAGCGGGCGTTTCCCAGCCCGCGTGATGCCGAATTCGCTTCAATAATCTGAAACTCGATATTGACAAAGTGAAAGTCATCGGGCATACTCACTCCCGATGGCCCAGTCATGGCTCGAAGACCTCTCCGACGAGGACCGCGCGTTCATCAAGCGCTTCGTCCTCGCCTCCGGATCGCTCAAAGCCATGGCGGAGGCCTATGGCGTCTCGTACCCGACTGTGCGCAGTCGGCTCAACAAGCTGATCGAGAAGGTCCGCCTCGCGGAAGAGGCGCGGGAGCTGAGCGCCTTCGAGCGCCTGGTCCGCCTGCGCGCCGCCGACGGGCGGATCGACCCGAAGGTGATCAGCGAGCTGCTGCGCGCCCACGCTGAGGATGTCGCCCGGGGCAACG
>DAIQNV010000012.1:0-17773 GCA_036788215.1 Phycisphaerales bacterium
GCCGACCTTGGTGATGTCGTACCAGACGACGGTGCCGTCGATGTCGTCGGCGCCGGCCTGGAGCATGACCTGGCTCATGGCGAGGGTCTGCATGATCCAGAAGGCCTTGACATGGGGGAAGTTGTCGAGCATCAGGCGGGCGATGGCGATCGTGCGGTAGTTTTCGATGCCGTTGGGGCCCGGGAGGTGCTCGAGCTCGGAGCCATCGGGGAAGAAGGGGAGGGGGATGATGGTCTGGAAGTAGCCCTGGGGAGGAGACGGAGAGACGGAGAGACGGAGAGACGGAGTGGTGGTGGGGTGGGGGTTGGGGGCGACGGAGGGGAGTTGGATGCCGGGGCGGGTGAGGGTGATGACGGGGGCGGTGATGTCGTCGATGGCGACGAGCCCCTTCGTGGCTTCGTCGCTCCGTGGCTCGGTGCCTTCGTAGCCCAAGCGGGCGAGGGCCTGGTCCTGGGCCCGGCGGAGGATCTCCATGTGGACGAGGCGTTCGCGGCGTTGGTCGATGTGGCCATAGAGGATGGTGGCGTTGGAGTTGAGGCCCAGCTCGTGGGCGACGAGGTGGACATCGAGCCACTCGTCGGATCGGATCTTGCCCTTGTAGGCCTCGTCGTGGACGCGGTCGTCGAAGACCTCGGCCCCGCCCCCGGGGAGGGAGCCCAGGCCGGCGTCCTTGAGCTCCTGGAGGACGGCGCGGATGCCGGCCTTGCGGTCGTCGCGCTTGTACTTCTTGGCGATCTTGGCGAGGTGGACGACCTCGACCGCGGTGAAGGCCTTGATGTGCAGGGGGTCGGAGCCGGTGGCGGAGGCGTGCTCGTCCGCGACCTTGCGGATCGTGCGCATCATCTCGGGGTAGTAGTCCCACGGGAGGTAGGGCTGGAGGCCCCCGACGATGTGCATCTCGGTGGCGCCGGAGAGGCAGGCCTTGCGGACTTCTTCGGCGACGGAGTCCATGTCGCGGGTGTAGGCCCCGTCGTCGCCCTTCTTGCGGTAGAACTCGCAGAACTTGCAGCTGAGGGCGCAGACGTTCGAGTAGTTGAAGTGGCGGTTGATGTTGTAGTAGCCGACGCCCGGGTGGAGGCGGTCGCGGACGATGCCCGCGAGCTCGACGACGCCCCAGACATCGGGGGTT
Source organism: Phycisphaerales bacterium (assembly GCA_036788215.1). Lineage (GTDB taxonomy): Bacteria > Planctomycetota > Phycisphaerae > Phycisphaerales > UBA1924 > DAIQNV01. The sequence continues at coordinate 1,130 of DAIQNV010000012.1, forward strand.
TCGTAGAGCAGCATCCCGTCCTCGAGCGTCAGGCGCTCGCCCGCTTCGACCTTGGCCCGGATGGGGGCGAGGCGGGGGTCGGTGCCGGGGAGGGCGTCGGGCGGGGGGAGGGTGGTCGCGGTGGTCATGCTCACACGGTAGGAATCGGTCGGCGGGGTTTCAAAGATTCTTGAAAGCTACGAGAAGATGTGATTGGGTACGGTTTGGCATGAACGGGCAAGTGGGGGCGAGCGGGCGTAGGGATCTTGCCGGGTTTGATTCGGTTCGGTACCTTTGGGCGGCCTTGCCCGGGGGGCTGTGCCGGAGGACCGCGCGTGATCGTCAAGCCTTGGAGCGTGGAGCGGGAGCCCTCGAACAAGTTCGAGCAGGCCGGGCTGCGGGCTGAGGAGCAGATGGCCCACTATCTGAAGCGGGCGTTCGAGGAGACCGCCGACCTCCTGGTGCTGCACAACCTGCGTCTGGTGGACGAGACGCGGACGGAGCAGAATGGCTCGGCCCGCGTGGCGCAGATCGACCACCTGGTGCTGCATCGGTGGGGGGCGTTCATTGTGGAGAGCAAGTCGGTGGCGGACGGGGTGGTCGTCCGCGCCGACGGCTCGTGGGAACGCAAGGTGCATGGCCAATGGAAGGGCATGTCTTCGCCGATCGACCAGGGACATCGGCAGGCTGCCATGATGCGGGCCCTGCTGCAGGATCACCGCGAGCGGTTGCTCGGCAAGGTCATGGTCGGGCTTCGGACCTATGCGAAGATCGCGGTGAAGACCGAGCATCGCGGCTTCGGCCAGATGCCGATCCAGGTGGTGTGCGCGATTTCCGATGAGGGAACGCTCAAGGGTGGGGGCAAACCGTTCCTCAGGGACGGTTTCCCGAGCTTCTTGCTGAAGTCGCACCAGGTGTGTGATCGGATCGCGGAGGAGTTCGCCAGGCACAAGCGGGCGGGTGGCCTGTTGTCCGAGCCGGACGGCGAATACGGGATGTGGGCCATGAAGCCCGAAGAACTCCGCCCGATCGCCGATTTCCTCGCCGGGCGGCACACACTCCTTGAACGCCCGGCTGCTGCGCCCGCCAAGCCCATCGCGGCACGTTCGACGCCGGTCGCGGTCGCGGCCCCGGCTCCAGCCCCCGCCCGCGCCCCCGCCTCGCCCGCCCCGGCGACGGCGCAGCCGTCGTGCCGTGGGTGCGGCGGCGCAGCGCTCAAGGCGATGTCCGGCCCGTACGGCTACTACTGGAAGTGCGAGGCGTGCAGCGGCAACACGCCGATGCCGGCGGTCTGCTCGCTGTGCGGTATGGAGGGCAAGCGGGGCAATGGCGTGCGGATCCGCAAGGAGGGCGCGCACTACTACCGGCGCTGCGAGGCGTGCTCGATCGAGGAGAAGATCTGGACCGAGCGGGGCTGAGGCTCGGCGCTTGTGTGCGTCAGCCCTTGTGCAGGCGGGCGGCGATCTCCCCGACGCGCTCGCCCAGGCGGGCGGCGGTGTCGCGGTCGGACTGGGGCGGGGCGACGTCGGCGCCTTGGTCCACGTTGGCCTGGGTCATGACGCCGGAGTTGGAGCCCAGGCGGTTGAGGTCGCTGGGCGAGCCCTTGGAGCTGTTGTTGCCCGGCAGGATGTCAAGGCCGACCCAGATCATCGAGTGCTGCAGGGCGAAGTGCATGATGTCCTGCAGGGTGTTGAGCTTGTCGCCATGCTGGCTGCCGGAGTTGGTGAACCCCGCGGCGACCTTGTCCTTCCAGACCTGCTGCATCCACTTGCCGCTGGAGGCTTCCATGAACTGCTTGAGGCCCGCGCTCACCGAGCCCATGTAGGTGGGGCAGCCCATGATGATGGCGTCGGCGGTGTCGAGGGGTTCCCACTCCGGGCCGTACTGGCGGTCGGCGCCGGCGGGCTTGAGCGTGGTGGCGTCCACGAGCAGCACCTCGGCGTCCGGGCCCCTCTTCGCGCCGGACGCGACCGCCTCCGCGACCGCCTTGGTGTGACCGTACCCGCTGTGGTAGACGACTGCGATCTTCGGCATGGTTCAATCCCTTGGTGCGCCCGCCCGCGGCCCCGACGAGTGCTCGGGCGGGCGGCTTGACGGCGGACAGGGTACGTCGGGCTGGCAGCACGGGCCCAGGACCGCGCCGCAGCAGGCGGTCTGCTCGTGGGAGTGGACCCAGATCATGCGGAGGGGGGCCCTGCCGCAGCAGGGGCAGCGCTCCTGGGGCAGTGGGGGGCCGGCGTCATTCATCGGTCTGGGCGGGGGTCTGGGCGGGGCTCTGGTCGGCTGGCTCGGCGGCGTTGACCATCCACCGGCTGAAGGCGTGCAGGAACGAGCGGAAGCCCTCGAGGTGTTCCTGGGGGAAGCTGTGCTTCTCGACCGAGGTGTCGAGCACCGCGTCGAACTCGCGGAGCCAGACGGTGCGCGCCGTCTCGTCGATCGCGAAGGGCATGTGGCGGGCCCGCATCATCGGGGGGCCGTACTTCTGCTGGTAGAGGGGCGGGCCGCCCAAGAGGAAGATAAAGAAGGACGCTGAGCGGTCCTTCGCCTCGTCGAGGCCGCCCGGCGTCTTCGGGAAGAGGTGGGCGACCTCGGACCCGGCGAGGCGGTCGTAGAAGTCGCTGATCATCGCCCGGATGTTGTCTTCGCCCATCCGCCCGTAGATTTCCTTGCTGACGGAGGTGTTGGTGGGGGGGCCGCCCGGGGGCGTGTAGACGGGGCGGTCGGGGGGGCGGTTCGGGACGCCGGGGTGGGGATGGTGCTCGGGGCTCGGGTTGTGGAGAGGCAATTCGGCCATGGCTTGATATTCGTCTACTTGCTCTTCGTGGCGAGGTCGTTCAGGAGTTCGGCGAGCTTCTGCGGGGAGCGCGTGTCGAGGATGGCGCGGACGCGGGGCTCCGGGAGCTTGATCTCCTTCTGGAGTTGCAGCAGCGCCTTCTCGGCGCGGGCCCAGAGCGTGTCCGCCTTCGTGCCCTCCGCGAGGTAGATCTCGCTGACCAGCTCCTGGAGCTTGGACACCATGATGGAGTCCTTTTGGTCGAAGTAGCGGTTGATGATGCCCTTCTGGTAGCGGGTGTACTCGCGGCCCTGCGCCATGCGGTGCTCCTTGTTGCGGGAGCCTAGGGCGGGGCGAAGGGCCGGAGCGTGCGGGGCCGATCGGCCGGTGAAACCTTGAGCGCGGGTCGAGCATCGCCAGCGAAGGGGCACCCGGCGCGGGCGACCCCCGCCCGGGGCAGCGGGCCATCGCGGTCCTTAGGACGAACCTAAAGAAAAATGCGAACTTGGGGGATTGTGTCATCGGGTCGACCCGGGTAACTTCGTGGAAAGCATCATTCAGGAGAAGATCATGAAGCGAACGGCGTTGCTCTTCGGCGGGCTGGTGCTCGGGACAGCGGGGATCGCGCACGCGGAGCCGGTGCGCTTCGAGAGCAAAGATGATGTCGGGGCGTACGCGCCCTTCTGGGCCGGCGGCAGTGGGACCGGGCTGGCGGTGACCGCATCGTTCGAGGAGCACCCGGTGTTCCCGCAGCCCTCGTCGTACTTCTCGGTGCCGCTGCCGGTCAGCAGCACCGAGTGGAACTACACCCCGCAGTACGGGCTGACCGCGCCCGGCCCGCAGCCCATGAGGGGTCTGCTGGTGCAGTCGCCCGGTTCGTCGTTCTTCGCCCCGCTCGGGGCGGGCGACCAGGTGTCGGGCGGTTCGGGCACGTTTGGCCCCGCGGGCGTCCTGGCCAGCGCGAGCCGCGACTTCGAGGGCGTGTGGGGGAGCTTCGGCTCGCCGCTGCCGGACTCGGAGGTGCGCTACGTCGGTCTGAAGTTCCCGATCGACGGCGCGCAGCACTATGGCTGGGCCGCGGTGCGTCTCATCCCGGGCCCGGGCGGGCTGTACCCCCAGGTCGGGACCGCGTCGGGCGGATTCGCGGTGCAGCTCCTCGCGTGGGGATACGAGAGCGAGCCCGACACGCCGGCCATCGCCGGCGCGCCCTCGTGCAGTTCCGCGGACATCGCGGCGCCGTACGGGGCACTGACCTTCGCCGATGTCGCCGCCTTCGCTTCCGCGTACGCGGGCGGCACGGTGCTGGCCGACCACGCGGCGCCCTTCGAGGCGCTCACCTTCGCGGACATCACCGCATTCCTCGGCGCTTTCAGCGCCGGATGCCCCTGAGCGTCGGAGGCGTCAGAAGTCGACGATCCACGCGGTGAGGCCGATGGCGCCGCCGAAGACGCCGCCCCAGACGACGAGCCAGCCCAGGTAGGCCTGGATCATCCGCTTGATGATGCCCTTGATGAGGTTGGGGGTGAGGGCGGCGACGCGCTCGTCGATGATCGCGACGACGCGCTCGCGGACCGCTTCGGCCTGGTCGTTGCTGCTGCCGGCGCTGGCGATGGCCTCGAGGACCGCCGGGTCGTCAGAAAGACCTGCGATCAGCGAGCGGGTGCGCTCGAGGAACGGATCCTTGAGCGGGTCGAGCGCCGCCTTCCCGCCCATCATGCCGAGGGCACCGCCCAGGCGGCTGGTCATGACGACCTCGACGAGGCCCTGCCAGGCGGGCTCGAGGTCGACGCGCTCCGCGACGGGGGCGAGGTCGATCCGCGTATCGGTCGCGGCGCCCGAGACGACGCGGCGGATGTGCTCTAGGTTGAAGAACTCGTCCAGGATCAGCGCCCGGATTTCGGTGCGGATCTCCTCGAAGCGGGCCTGGACGACGCCCGAGCCGTAAAGGCCGGGGACTCTCTCGAAGAGCATGTGGATCGCGATCCAGTTCGTGACGGCGCCGGAGAAGGCAAAGAGCCCGAAGCTGAGCAGGGCCTCGGAGAGCGTGCCCTCCGTCACCACGCCCATGAGGACGAACAGGGCGGCGACCAGCGTCGTGAGGCTCGACTTGGTCGCGCCCAGTGGGACGGGGCCCAGGTGGGTGGGCAGCGCGAGGTCCTGGGCGAGGCGGGCTTCGTTGTAGGTCGACGCGGTGGACACGGGGCGGTTCTCCTCCAGCGGGGCGGGACAGGAACGGGGGGTTTCTCTCTGGAGGGGCTATCGGGGTTCCCGGGCCCGGAATGCGGGCCGATCGCGCGGGAGGAGAACCGCGTCGGCGTCTGGGTGTGGTCTTGATGGCCCTGCCCCGCGCTCGCGGGGAGGCGGGCACCCCATGCGGTCGGGCTCGTAGGGGGGGAGAACCTGCCCCGGGCGTCAGTGCAGGACGCGGTAGACCTCGGCCTGGTCGGTCAGGCCCTGCTGCACCTTGCGCATCGCGTCAGCACGCATGGGCTCGAAGCCCTCCTCGACCGCGGCTTCGCGGAGGGTGACCCCGTCGGCGTTCTGCCCGGTCAGCATCCGGAGCCGGTCGGAGATGGTGAGGAGCTCGTAGACCGCGAGCCGGCCCTTGTAGCCGGTGTCGCTGGAGGCGTCGAGCCGGCGGAGGAGGCGCTGCGCGAGGACGCCCAGGAGCGAACTCGTGATGAGGTAGGGCTCGAGCCCGATGTCGATGAGGCGGGGGATGGAGCTCGGCGCATCGTTGGTGTGCAGCGTCGCGAGCACGAAGTGACCCGTGAGCGACGCCTGCACCGCGAGGCGGGCGGTCTCCTCGTCGCGCACCTCGCCCACGAGGATGACATCGGGGTCCTGGCGCAAGAGGGCCCGCAGGCCCGCGGCGAAGGTGACGCCGCGCTTGGGGTTCACCTGCATCTGGCTGATGCCCTCGAGCCGGTATTCGACTGGATCCTCGATGGTCATCACGTTGCGGCTGCGCCGATCGACCTGCCCGAGCGCGGCGTAGAGGGTGGTCGTCTTGCCCGAGCCGGTCGGCCCGGTGACGAGCACCATCCCGTTGGGCCGGTCGATGAGGTCGACGAGGGCGGCCTGCATCTGCTTGGTCATGCCGACCGCGTCGAGGCTGAGCTGCGTCTGGCTCTGGTCAAGCAGGCGCAGCACGAGACGCTCGCCATAGATCGTCGGGATGACGCTGAGGCGGATGTCGACCTTCTTCGACCCGACGCGGACGGTGGTCTGGCCGTCCTGGGGGCTGTGGCGGTTGGCGATGTCCAGTTCGGTCATCACCTTCAGGCGGCTGGCGATCGCGGGGGCGAGGCTGAGGGGGGGCGTGAAGGCGTCGGTGAGCATCCCGTCCACACGCAGGCGGATCACCATGCGGTTCTCCATCGGGTGGATGTGGATGTCGCTGGCGCGCCTGCGGAGGGCCTCGAAGAGGATCATGTTGACGAGCCGGATGACCGGCGTCTGGCGGGCGAGGCTCAGGAGGTCGGTCTGACGGGTGATGGATCCGGCGGCGGACTCGATGACGTTCTCATCGAGGGGGACGTCCTCGATGATCTCGCCGACGAGGTCGGTGCGCTGCTCGTAGCCCCGGTTGATCAGGCTCGCGACCGCCCCGCGCGGGGCGAGCACGATCTCGATGGGCATGCGCAGCCGGTCCTCGAGCATGGCGAAGACGCTGGGCTGCATGGGCTGGCTCGTCGCGACGGTCATCACCTGCCCGTCGGAGCGGAGCCCGCCGACCTGGTGCGTGCGCGAGAAGTCCGCCTCGACGACCTCGTAGAAGCGGCTGGCGGATTCGGCGAGCCGGGGCTCGGCCTCGAAGGTCAGGCCCGTCCGCTCCGACAGGCGTTCGAGCGCCGTCTGCTCGTCGAGCGCGAGCATCTGGATCAGCACGTCCCAGGGCTGCTCGTCGGCGCCCTCGGCGACGGCGAACTTGCGGAGCTGCTCGGGGCTCAAGCGCAAGGGGCCCATCAGCTCCGCGACGCGCTGCCACGAGACGCCCTCCGCGGCCTTCGCCTCGATCGCGGATTCGGCTCGGCGTGCCGCGCCGTTCGTGCGCGCCTTTGCCATCGGCTCAGCCCTCCCGGCCTTCGACCGTCATCGCGGGCTCGGCGCCGGGCGGCGCGACCTGCCGGATGATCTCGATCTTCAGGGGCTCCATGGGCGGGATGTTCCGGTCGACCGCGACCGTGGACTGCGGGCCCCGCGTGAAGAGCTTGATGTCGCGGAAATCGGGGTCGCTCATGATCCTCGGGGTGATGAAGACATAGAGCACCGAGTCGCTGGTGATGCGGTTGGTGTCGCGAAAGAGCGGGCCGATCAGGGGGATGTCCCCAAGGATCGGAATCTTCACGATCGTGTTCCGCGTGTCCTGGACGGTGATGCCGCCGACCACGATCGTGGCGTCGGACGGGATCGAGACCTGCCCCTCGACGGTGCGTTCCTGGCGGGGCGGCGGGACGCCGGCGGACCCGCTGCCCACGAAGTTCGACAGCTCCACGAGGTACTCGAGCCTGAGGAAGCCCGCGTCGGAGATGCTGGGCGTCACCTGCAGCGTCGTTCCCGCGTCCTCGAAGCCCGCGAAGCTCTGGGTGTCGGTCGTCTGCCCGAAGGTCGTCTCGACCGTCGGCTGCTGCTCGAGGCTGACGATCCGCGCCTCTTCGTTGTCGTTCACCAGGAGCTGGGGCGTCGACAGGATGCGGGCGTCCGTGTCCGTCTGGATCGCGTTGATGATGAACGGGACGTACTCGCTCTTGATCAGCGCCGTCGTCAGCCCGCTCAGCCCTGTCTCCGGCGCCCGCGCATCGAGGAAGTTGCCCGACGCGTTGGCATCGCTGAGCCCGAAGTTGCTCTGGACGCCGAACTGCCCGCTGATCAGCTGGCTCTCGACCGCGAACCGGAAGTTGTCCGTGTCCGACACGCTCACGATCATCGCCTCGACGTACACCTGCGGACGACGCAGGTCGAGCCGCTCGAGCAGCCCGGCGAAGTCGTCCTGCTGGCGCTGCGGGGCCTTGATCACCACCTGGTTGTTCGCCGCGTCCGGGATCACCGAGACCTGCGTCGGGTCGAAGCTGCCGATCTCGCCATCGCCGCCGGCCCCAGCCCCCCCGCCCTCGGCACCCGCTGCCTCCGCGAGCTGGCGGGCCCGCTCCGCCGCCTGCTGGGCCTGCTGGTTGTTTCCCTGCTGGTTCTGCGGGAGGAAGGGGCTCGCGCCCGTCTGCGTCTGCCCGCTGATCAGGGCCTGCAGCACCTCTGCCACCGTCTCCGCGTCCGCGTGGTTCAGCCGGTAGGTTCGGATCACGATGCGGTCCGACTCGGTGTCCAGCTCCTCCACCAGCTCCGCCAGGTCCTCCTGCTGGGCCGGCGTGCCGTAGTAGATGATCGATCCGTTCGCGACATCGACGACCATGAAGGGTCCGCCGGCCGGGGCGGTGTTCGTGCCGAACTGCGCCTGCCCGGTGCGGTTGAGCTGCAGCTGGTTCGCCCCGACGCCCGTTTGGTTGTCGAGCGTTACGACCGCGCCGAAGCCCTGCTCCCGGGCGATGTCGGCGATCTGCCGGGCCGCCCCGCCCACGAAATACTTGCGGGGGCTCAGCTCGCTCGGGCGGTCGACCAGCTCGACAAGGTTCATCACCCGGTCGAGCTCCGGCTCGGTGCCTCGGAAGATCAGCGTGTTCCCCTGCGGGTCGATCGTCAGGCGGTCCGACAGGTTGTCGAGCGTGGTGCCGACGCTGGTGGGCGCGCCCTGCTGCTGCTGCTGCTGCTGCTGCTGAATCTGTCGGGCATTCTGCTGCCCGGGCACGCCGCCGCCGGACGGCGAGCCCGCGAGCGCCAGCACGCGCTCCCGCGCCGTCGGCGCCGCGACAAACGCGAGCTGGATCGGCCACAGCTTCAGGTCTGCGTTGCGGACCAGGATCCGCTCGACCAGGGCCTCGACCCGAGCGATCTGGCGCGGGCTCGCGGTCACGATCAGCACCCCCAGTTCATCCACCGGGGATACCGTCCCGTTGTTCGTCCCGATCACTTGCGTGATCGCGTTCTGGATCGAGCTGGGCCGGATGTTCGGCGTCTCGATCACGCGCGTCGTCGCCAGGTCGCCCGTGAAGGTGCGGGGGAGCTCGGCGCTGGGCGTGATGATGTAGAACCCCGACGTCGCGTCCAGCGTGATCCCGAACCCCTGCTGCTCGAGCATCGAGTCCAGGAGCGGGAGCAGCTCCCGCTTCGGCACATCCAGCGCCGTGTTGAAGACCACCGAGCCCGTCAGGTTCGGGGGCGCCGTGATGTTGATCCCCAGCGTCATCCCCACCCACTCGACCAGGCTCGGGAGCGTCACAGGCTCCGCGAACGCGCTGAAGGAGACCAGTTCCTCACCCCCCGTTGTCGGGACTTCCGCGAGCGGCGCATCCTGCGACGGCTCCTCCGCGTCCTGCCCAAAACAGGGGAATGCAACGCCCGTCAGCGCGAGCACCGCCCCCGCCGACCAACCCAGCCAATGTGCGGACACCCTGTTTCGGTGGTTCTGATCCCGATTGAGCATCGATGCCTCCGCCCCTGGGCGTCCCTGCGAATCGTCCGATACGGTCACCGTGATCGACCGTTCAGCCGTCCGAGGAAAGCCTATCCGATGCGTGTCGTCAGTCTTGTTCCCTCCGCCACCGAAGTCCTCTGCCGCGTCGGCGGCCGCGACCTGCTCGTGGGCCGCAGCCACGAGTGCGACTTTCCCGCCGACCCCGCCCGTCCCCTGGACCGCGTGCCCATCCTCACGAAACCCCGGGCCGACTACGCCCCCGAGCAGGGGCGCAGCGCCGGGGAGGTCGACCGGCTCGTGCGGGAAGCGATGGCGGGCAGCCAGTCCCTCTACACGCTGGACACCGCGAAGCTCGCCGAACTGGATCCCGACCTGATCCTGACGCAGGACCTCTGCCATGTCTGCTCCATCGATGTGGGCAGCGTCCGGACGATCGCCCGCCACATGCGGGACGCCTTCGGGCGCCACCCCCAGGTCGTCAGCCTCAACCCGCACACGGTCGAGGGCGTGCTCGACGACCTCCTGACCGTCGGCGACGCCATCAAGCGCCCCGAGGAGGCCCGGCGCGTCGCGGTCGAACTCCGCACGAGGCTCTTCCGGGCGGAGGAATTCGTGAACCCCTACGAGGAGGGCCCGGTGGTCGGGTTCCTCGAGTGGACCGACCCGTTGTATGTCGCCGGCCACTGGACGGTGCAGCTGATCGAACGCGCCGGCGGAAGACACCCCTTGAACGAGACGGTCGCCAAGCCCGACGCGGGCGCCGCCCTCGGCCCGCAGCGGGGCGAACGCGTGGCGGGCAAGTCGATTGCCGTCGCGCCGGAGGTCTTCGCTGCGACGCAACCCAAATTCCTCATCATCGCCCCCTGCGGGCTCACGCTCGACCAGGCGGAAGACGAGGCCCGCAACCTCGCGCAGCACGACTGGTTCAAGGAACTGCCGGCGGTGAAGGCGGGGCGCGTCGCGGTCGTGGATGGCAACCAGATGTTCAACCGCCCGGGGCCCCGCCTGATCGACGCCTTCGAGTGGCTCGTGGGCTGGCTCCAGAACCGGCCCGAACTGATCCCACCGGACTTTCCGTGGCGGCCGTTCAGCCTCCTGCCCCGTTGACTTATGGCCGCCATAGGTTCCGAGGCTTTGGGCTCCATCGCCTAGTAAGTACGCCCGATTCGGTAAATTTTCACATCCCATTTGCCCTTGCCACTTGTGCCCAAGCGCCGAGCCAATACGCTGACGCCGTAGGTCGATTCCACCACTTCGTTCGGAGTCCGCGATGAAACAAGCCGCTGTGCACCTGCTGCTGATCGCGTCCGGGACCGCGGTAGGGGGTATGCCCGATGTGGACCGTGCCACCATCGTCGCGGGGCTCCCCGGGAGTTCGCTGGCGTTCGATTTCAACGGCGATTGCCAGATCACCGACTTCGATCTTGCCATCGCGCTCGCCGGCATCCTTGACGAGAGCGTTGTTCCCGACCTCGACGACGACGCTGAGGTCACCTGGGAGGACACCCTTCTCTTCGTCCGTGCTCTGCTGAGCGCAAGCGTCGGCGACGCCAACGCAGACGGGGTGGTCAACGCGCTCGATGTCGTCGCCGTCGCCGCGGCTCTCGCGGCGGGCACGTACCACCCGGCCGCGGATGTCAACGCCGACGCACGGGCGACGGTAGAGGATGTCGTGGCGGTCGCGCCCCAGGTGGGCGGTCAGGTGCTGCTCACCGAGGCCGAACTCGACGACGCGGCGGCCTGGCTGCGCGACGCCGCGGGCTGGATCCGGTGGTACGGAACCGCGAACTTTCTGAATTATGGCATGTGCGCGGGGGGCAACGGGGAGCCCGCCATCATGCATTACAAGCCGATCAGCGACGGCTGGTACCCCCCCGGCGTGCCGGATGCACATACGCCTTCCGTCAGCAAGAAATGGCCGCACAATCATCTCTTGACATTTTCCCTCGATTGGGACCACGGCACCTCCGTCAGCAAGTCCGCACGATTCCCGCCGAATCATGTCAATCGGTACTCTTCAACTTGGCTCGACCCGCTTGCCCCGCCGGACGAAGGCCCCGACTGGTGGCCGCAGACGCACGATGGAACATTTTCATTCCTCAGAGATCACAACAAGTTCCAATCGAAACAGGACACCTTTCCGGGCGAACACACCGTCGCACGGAGTGAGATGTGGCGGTATGTCCCTAATCATGTGTTTCAGGTGAGTCAGACTTGGCCGGGGCCTCTCCAGCATGATCTTCCTGTCAGCCATATGTGGCCGACCAACCATGTGCTTTCGGCAAGCCACAACCCCCTTGATTTCGGTCCGACTCACCATGTGGCGACCACCGAAGAGTGGCACGGTTCGCCGGTGCATCGCCAGCAGACCAGCGTCCAATGGCCACCGAACCACGCGAGCCGTGTGTCGCGCCAATGGCCCGAGCACGACTTCCAGTGGAGCGGCACCTGGCGCGCGAACCATAACATCTCGGTTTCGCGCCTGTGGCCCACCAACAAGTATCCGAGAGGCTGGCCGCCTTCTCACATGCCCGATCCGTCGGCAAAGGACGGGCAGCCCGGGCCGTGGGACAGAAAATGGCCGGACAACCACAGCCAGTACGAATCGATCAAGGGCTTGATCCCAAGCATCCCGAATCTTCCGAACTGGTGGCCCACCGGCCAGACCGGCGGAACCAACCCCGACGACCCATCATCCGGTGCGGGGGGCGACGACGATGGCGATGAGTAGTGCGTTGCTTCTTGGCCTCTGCGTGGTCATCGCAGGGCAAACCGGGCAGGGGCCCGTGCGTTTCAACGAGGCCGACTTCGCGGATACCGGCGTGCGCCCTGACCGGAGCCTCGGGCTTCCCGACGCCATCGATCTCGCCGACCCGAGGGCGCTCGCACGTTTCATCCTCACGCACGCACCCGGTCACGCCGTCGTGTACCCCACCGAACGCTACTACTACTTCGAGTTCGACCAGGGCCCGCACCGCGTCGCCGGGAACCTCCGCTTCACAGAGATCGACCGCGGCATCCTCCACACAGGCTACTTCGACCGCAACGACCGCCGTCTCATCAACGCCGCCACCTTCCGCGACGGTGACCCCGGCGTCCGGATCCATCCCACCGCCACGCCCCACACCTACCGCGTCGAGATCGACGGCATCGCCCGCGTGTTCACGCTCGATCGCACCGTGCTCGACGCCGGGCCCGGCGTACCGCTCGCCCCAGACGAGCGGGTCGTCTCCACCGTCCGCGATGAGTCCGGCTTCGTCTTCACGCTGCTCTTTCACGAGCCGCAGGCCATGTTCTACTACGCCCTGCACCCCGACTTTGACCCTCCGCACGCGCTCGCAGACATCCCGCTCTCGGGGCATCGGTTCCGGGTTGATCGCGAGGGCGGCTTTGTCTTCTGGCGAGACCCCGACGGGCGTGATGTTCTCGTCGGCGTCCGCCTCCGCGAGATCGCCGACAACTCCTACTTCGACGGCCCCTTCGATCAGGTCCCCCCGGACCTCCCCCTCCGCCCACTCCTCCGCAGGGCCTACCCCTATGTCGACGCCCGCGGCGGGATCGACGAACACGGAACCTTCCTCGAACTCGCCGACCAACGCGTCGCGATCAGCCCGTACGCCGAGTACGACGAACTCGGACCCTTCCTGCAAGCCGCCGTCGCCGCGCTCGACGCCGAGCCCCGCCGCCCCGACCGCCCCGCCGGCGCGCCCCTCGTCGACGAACCCAAACGCGCCTTCATGCGCTCCCTCCCCGCCATCGTCACCGCCACCGGCGCCGCCCCCCTCCCCGAATCCTTCGGTGCCGCTCACCAGCCAGCCCTCAGCCGCACATGGCCCGCCAACCATGCCCGCCAGCAAAGCCAGTCCACCGCATCTCCCCCTCCCATCCCGCCGAACTTACCTCCACCCACCCGATCTCCCGCGAACGACCATTGATCGAAACCCAACCCCGCGGTAGGGTGGCCGAAGAAACCCACCGGGACGGGTCCACACATGCACAGCCAGCTCAAGCACCTCGCCTTCGCGGTCACGCTGATCGCCGCCTCTACCCTCGGCCTCGCCCAGCTCACGCGCCAGGCCCCGTCCAACCTCCCCGCGTCGCCCGACCCGCTTCCCCAGACGGGGCTCGCCCGGGGCGTCAACTTTGGCAACATGCTCGAGGGGCCCTTTGAGGGTGCCTGGGGGTTGACGGTGGAGGAGCGGTTTTTCGACATCACACGCGAGGCCGGGCTCGACCACATCCGCCTGCCCGTGAGCTGGACGCACCACACGCAGGACGAGCCCCCCTACGCGATCGACGCGGCGTTCCTCGACCGCGTGCAGTGGTGCGTCGACCAGGCCCTGGCCCGCAACCTCAAGATCATCGTCAACACGCACCACTACGAGGAACTGAACGCGGACCCGGTCGCCGAGACGCCCCGGGCGCTCGCGATCTGGCGGCAGGTCGCCTCCCGCTTCGCGTCGTACCCGGGCACGGTCTATTTCGAGGTCCTCAACGAGCCTCATGGCGCCTTCAACGCCAATCCCCAGCTCTGGGACGCCTACCTCGCCCAGGCCCTCGCGGTCATCCGCCAGACCAACCCCACCCGCTCCGTCCTCGCCGGTCCCGTCCGCTACAACTCCATCGCCGCCCTCGATTCGTTCAACCCGCCCGCCGACCCCAACCTGATCCTCGCGGTGCACCACTACGAGCCCTTCGCCTTCACGCACCAGGGCGCGAGCTGGGTCGACCCCAGCCCGCCCGTCGGCACCGCCTGGACCGGCACGCCCCTGGGCTTTGCGCCGAACTACGACAACTGGTCGTGGAACACCACCGTGACGATCGTCGGGGAGGGCCTCGCCGTCGACTACCAGCAGGGCTGGGCGGGCCTCTACCTCCGGCGGGGCTCGCGCCTCGAGGGCGTCCGGCGGATCGCCTTCACCACCGACCGGGCGATGACGCTGAATGTCATCGCCGGCAATGACGACACCGACCAGGGCTTCCCCGTCACGACCACCGCGAATATCGAGACGATCGTCACGCTGCCCGCCGGCTTCGTCCCGGTCGAGCGCATCATGCTCCAGAACGCGACCCCGAGCGACCAGCCGGCGTTCACGCTCTCCAACATCCGCGTCGAGACGGACACGACCTCCGAGCCCGTCCTCGTCACCGAGCGCGAGTCCCTCGACCGGGCGATCAAGTCCGCCGCCGACTGGGCCCGGGCCCGCGACTTGCCCGTCCACCTGGGCGAGTTCGGGGCGTACTCACCCGCGGACATGGACTCCCGCGTCCGCTGGACGCGGGCGGTGCGCCGCTCCGCGGAGCGCCACGGGATGGCCTGGGCGTACTGGGAACTGGCTGCCGGCTTCGGCTTCTTCGACCCCGCCGCAGGCACCTACCGCCAACCCCTCCTCGACGCCCTCACGCGGTGAGACGCCCCGGTGCCCCGACCCGCCGAAGGCGCGTCGGGCCGAACAACCCGGCGCAACCGGATGCCGAGTCTGAGCGCAGCGAAGGCTCGGGTTAAGCAGCGACAAATCCACTTCTCCAAAGCGCGTGCTTGTCGTACACTGGACGCGTGTCCAACCCAATCACCGTCGATCCCGACATCCTCCACGGCACCCCGTGCTTCAGGGGCACCCGCGTCCCGGTGCGCATCCTCTTCGACTACCTCGAAGCCGGCGACACCGTGTCCGACTTCCTCGAGCAGCATCCCACCGTGACCCGCGAACAGGCCGAAGCGGTGCTGCGTGACGACGGGGCGGTTGGGGACCGGTGCCGCTGACCCGGCTCTGCGGGTCAGTGCTCCCCGCCTCACTTTCAATTGCTTTCCCTACCCATCCCCCGTGTCAAACTGGGTAACCTCGCGCTTCAAGAGAAAGCACGAGGCCCGCCATGCTCGACATCGCCGAACGCCCGATCTTTCCCATCGTCGTTGTCCACGCGGTGACCGCCGCGGGGCTGGACGATCACTACCGGCTCGATCACAAGCGTGTGTGGTCGCCGATGAATCTCGCCCTGAACGACTACGGACGGGTGACGCCCTACCCGCACGCGGGGCTGAAGGCGGGGGAGATGCGGTTCGAGGCGGGGCAGCCCAGCCTCCTCCGCACGGGTGAGCTCTTTGGCATGATCTACGACGAACTCGTGAACAACCTGCGCGACGAGCTGCGGTACGGGCCCGTGCCGGTCCAGCCCGTGTTCCCCTTCGCCTACGACTGGCGCCAGGACAACTTCCGCTCCGCCGAAGAGCTCCGCCGATTCTGCGACGAGGTCATCGCCCGCACCAACCTCATGCCCCACGATCGCAGGAAACTCGACCGCGAGGACAAGGGCGTCGCCCTCTGCGATGGTGTCGACATCGTCGCCCACTCGATGGGCGGGCTCGTCGCGGCGGCGTGCATCGCGGGGAACGAGGCGTGGTCGAAGAAGCGCGTCCGGCGTGTGGTCACGCTGGGCACCCCCTACCGCGGCGCGAGCGCGGCGCTGCTCAAGCTCGCCACCGGCACCGGCCCCCTCTTCGGCCCGGGCCGCGAGCGCGAGCGGCGGATGGCCCGCGTCACGCCCAGTGTCTACCAGCTGCTCCCCGAGTTCGACGGCGCCCTTGAGGGCCGTCCCGCCAGCGACATCTGGAAGCCCGAGACCTTCCAGCCCAGCATCGAGGACAGCATCGCGTCCTATATCGCCGAGAGCCACGCCGACCACGGCGTGCGCCGCTCCCGCGCTCGCTGCGGCGAGGAAGCCCGGCGCGTCTTCCCCGAGCTGCTCGACCTCGCCAGAAAGTTCCGCGCCGTCGTCAAGAAGGCCTCGCCCAGCCAGCTCCGCAAGGACGGGGGCTGGCTCGCGATCGCGGGGGCCGGCGAGAAGACCCTCATCCGTACCGGCTTCCTGACGAAGGCCCAGAGCGGCACCAGCGAGCTCCGCTTCCGCTTCGACGAGGGCAAGGACTACTCCCCCGACACGGGGAAGCTCGAGGGCGACCTCCTCACCGGCGACGGCACCGTCCCCCTCTCAGCGGCGATCCCGCCCTGGGACGAGCCCTGGCGGAACACCATTGTCCTGACCCGCCGTGACTTCGCCTTCGGCGAGTGGTCCGACAAGATCGTCGCGAAGGGCGCCGCCTTCCACGGCGCCCTCCCGCTCGTGAACCTCGCGCAGCGCTGGATCATCAACTTCGTCCGCCCCGAGTGGCTCGACCCCGACACCCAGCCCCGGGCCCACCGCCTGGGCCAGCACGGCAACCTCTGGGGCCGCCTCGCCCCGGTCGCCGGCGCCCCGACCCTCCCGAGCGCCCGCAAGCAGCGGCTTGAAGCCCTGCAGAAGATCTGGCAACCCCAGGGCTTCCCGACGCTCGAACTGACGAACTGCCCGGAGGATTGACCGC
>DAIQNV010000012.1:17873-44009 GCA_036788215.1 Phycisphaerales bacterium
GGGTGATCTCATCGAGCGTCTTGCCCTGCGTGTGCACGGAGTCGTCCTTGAGCGCGTGGGCCGCGAGCCACCCGTCCTCGGCCTGTTGGACCATGACGTGGTAGGTGATCATCGGATATGTCCACTCGCGAAGCGAACTTACTGCCTCTTCCCCTTCCCCTTCCGATCATCCCGAAAGTCAGACTTCCCCTTATCCCGCCGCTTGCTCTTCGCGCTCCTGCGCTGCGCCCCGGGCATCTTCCGGAAGCCCGCGCCCCCGCCCGATTCCGCGATCCCACCCGCCCCGGGGTCACCCCCCAGCTTCAGCCCGCCGGTCGCCTTCACCTTCCCCGCCGCCCGGCCCTCGGGGTCCGCCAGCGTCAGCTCCATCTGCCGGCGCTGCAGGTCGACCGCGGAGATCACCACCCGCACGCGGTCGCCCATGTTGAAGCTCCGGCCCGAGTTCGCGTCGACGAGCGCCCCGGTCTTGCGGTCCACCTGCCACCGGGGCGGGCGAGCGTCCCGCGTGATGTCGCCGGGCAGGTCCTCCTTCTGCAGCAGGCCATCGCAGAGGTATTTGTCGAGCTGCACGAAGACGCCCCGCGGGTTCACGCCCGTCACCACCGCGTCGAACTCGTCCCCGATGTGCTTCTCCGCCATCAGCTGCAGCACCAGGAACTGGCGAAGCTCGCGCTCCGCACCCTCCGCGTTCTGCTCCTTGGTCGTGCAGTGCCGCCCGATCTGCGCGAGGGCCTGCTCGTCCGGGCATCCCTTCTTGTCCTTGAGGTGCTTGCCGATCGCCTCCTGCGCATCGTCGTCGTTGGGCACCTCCACGCCGTTCTTCGTCAGGCGCAGGTACTCCGAGAGGGCCCGGTGCACCGTCAGGTCCGGGTAGCGCCGGATCGGGCTCGTGAAGTGCGCGTACGCCTCGCTCGCGAGCGCGAAGTGCCCGATCTGCGCCGGCGAGTACTCCGCCTTGGTCAGTGTCCTGAGCACCGCCATGTGGACGGCCCGCGCGGCGGGCGTCCCCCGCGTCGCGTCCAGCAGGCCCTGCATCTCCTCGCGACCCGGGCTCTGCGGGATCTTGAACCCCGCCACCGTCGCCGCCCGCTGCAGGTGCTCCACGTTCCCGGGCAGGGGCTCCGGGTGGATCCGGCGGATCAGGGGCACCTTCAGCTTCTCGAACAGGCGGGCGATCGCCTCGTTCGCCTCCACCATGAACATCTCGATCAGCGTGTGCGTGTACGCGTCGTCCTCCTGCTCCGCGTCCACTACGTGCCCGTTCTCGTCGAAGATCAGCTCCACATCCGGCAGCTCGAGGCTGATCATCCCCTGCTCTTTCCGACGGCTCTGGATCGTCCGCGCCAGCCGGTTCATCTCGTGCAGGGTCTGCAGGAGCTGCTCGGTGTACTCCGTGTCGGTCTTCGCGTGCTTCCGCGCCTCCACCTGGTCCCCGTCGATCAGCGCCTGCGCCTCCAGGTACGTCATCCGCTTGGCGCTCTTGATCAGGCTCTGCTGCACCCCCGTCGCCCGCACCCGCCCCCGCTCGTCATAGCGCATGATCGCGGTCTTGGCAAACCTCGGCACCCCCTCCTGCAGGGAGCAGATCCCGTTACTCAGGACCTCGGGCAGCATCGGGATGACCAGCCGAGGCAGGTAGCAGCTGGTTCCCCGCTCGTACGCTTCCTCGTCCAGGGCGCTCCCCGCCGGGATGAAGTGCGCCACGTCCGCGATGTGCACCCCCAGCTCCCAACCCCGGTACCCCGTCTCCCCCTCGTTCAGCCGCCGGATGCTGATCGCATCGTCATAGTCCTTCGCGTCCGGCGGGTCGATCGTCGCGATGAAGGTGTCGGTGATGTCCGCCCGCCCCGTCGGGTCCCACTCCAGGAAGGCGTCCGCCCCCTTCGCCTTCCATGCCTCGATCTCCATCTCGAACTGGCGCGAGGCCCGCCTCGCCTGCTCCACGCATTCCTCCGGGAAGTCGCTCTCCGGGAGGGAGTAGGCCGCGATGACCGCCGCGGTCTCCACGTCGGGCCGCCCCGCCTCGCCCAGGACCTTGGTGATCACGCCCTCGGGCAGGGCCCCGGGCCCACCCCGCTCGGGGTAGGCCACGATCTCCAGGACCACCTTGTCCCCGGGCTTTACGTTCTTGCTCTCCGCGTCCCGCACCACCACTGGGTCGGTGAGCTCTTTGCCATCGGGGTACGCCAGCCAGGTGTCCCCCTGCTTGGCGATCTCCCCGGTGAAGTTGGCCCGCCGGCGCGTCAGGACCTCCAGCACCTCCCCGTTGAAGCTCTTCTGGAAGCCCCCCATCCGCTTCTCGCGCCGCTTGTCGCGGAAGAACGCGATCTTCACCGTGTCCCCGCTCAACGCCCCCCCGGTGAACTCCTCCGGGATGAAGACGTCCCCGTCCGCGTTCTTGATGTTCGACTCGACGAACCCGAAGCCCTTCTGGGTTCCCCGGAAGGTCCCCGTCATCTCCCCCTCGTCGGGCAGGTGGGGCAGCGTGACGATCCCGTCGTCATCGATCGCGACCTTGTTCTCGTCGCGCAGGGCGAACAAAGCGTCCTTGAACGCCTGCATCTCCTCGCCAAAGCCAAGCTCGACCGCCAGGGGCCCCACCGCCTTGGGCTCATAGGTCGGGTGCGCGAGGTGCGAAAGCACACGGTGCTGATACTTCATCGCCATGGGCTAAGCGTAGCTTCCCCGCGGGGCGCGACCGCGTCCCCGAACCGTCGCGGCGGCCTGCAAAGAAGAAAACGCGCCGTCCCGCTCGTTGGCGGGTCGACGCGTTTCACAGGGGGACAGCGGCCGGGGCGGGCGACGGTCAGGCTTCCCGGGCTCGGGCCTGCTCGTTCGCCGAGCCCTCGGCGATGTTCGTCAGCGTGTCGTCCGCGAAGCGCTCCTCGTCCAGGGTCTCCAACAGCGGGCCGACATCGCCCTTCCGGCCGAGCCGCTGCGCGTAGGCCGCCAGCGTCCCGTAAGTCGCGATCTCGTAGTGCTCCACCTTCTGACAGGCGCCGATGATCGCGGCGTCCATCGTCGACTCGTCGGCGACAGGCCCGCCGACCAGCTCGTCCGCTTCCGCGATCAGCCCGCCCATCGCCTTGCACCGCTCGTCCCCGGGCTGGTGCTCAAGGCCCCCGAGGATGACCTTCAGCCGGTCTCGGTGCCCGCGCGTCTCGCCCAGATGGTCCTCAAGGGCCGCCTTCAGGTCCGCGCTGCGAGCCTGCCCGATCATCCTCGGCAGCGCCTCGATCAGCTGGCATTCTGCGCTGTAGGCGTCCTTCAGCTGGGCCACGTACAACCGTTGCAGGCTGTCGATCCCGGTGGACATCCGCGAGCCCCTTTCAGACCGTGACAACCTTCTTCGCGTCCGTGGCGTCGAATATCTCTTTCGCCGCCCTCTTCCGGTCCTTGTCGTGCGCGTCCACAGCCACCACGACCGAGCCCTTGTCGAGCGCGTCGTTGACCGCCTTCAACTCGACCTCGGGGACGTTGGCCCCGATCAGGCCCCCGGTCAGGCCGCCGGCGGTCGCACCAAGCCCGGCCCCCGTGAACGCCGCCACCACCGGCCCGGCCGCGAGCAGGCCCAAGCCCCCCGTCGCCACCGTGCCGACGGCTGTCAGCCCGGCCACCAGAGCGCCGAGCGCCGCCCCACCCGTGCCGCCAAGCGCCACGCCCTCGGCCATCTTCGAATGCGATTCGACCGCGAACCCCTCGCGATCCACGTTGTCCGCCACGATCAGGCTGATGTACTCATCGCGGATGCCCTGCGCGTTGAGCGTGTTCACCGCCGCAGCAGCCGAAGCCGGATTCTCGTAAATGCCCAGTACACGATCAGACATGATGCTTCTCCTTCCCGAGCACTGGTCCGGCGAAAGCCCCGCCACCACCGCTCGGTCTGTAAGGAGATTGCACGCGACAGCCCGCCGCACGGTGAAGCCACGGTGAATCACGAGTCATCTTGACGCAACATCCGTTCTGTGGCGGTCGAACGCCGATCGACCGCCGGATGAATCCGGGCCGAAGCGGTGAGACGGTCCGACCTGATCCAGGTCAAAGCGTAAACCTCCGCCCGGCCTCTCGACCGGGCGAAGGCCCATCCCGTTATCGCCGGGCAGCCGCCGCCTCCGGGTTCGCGACGCTCTCCGCGATCGTCGTGAGCTTCTGGTCCGCCAACTTCTCCTCGTTCAGCGTCTCGCCCAGGAGGTCCGCGTCCTTCGGGCGTCCGAGCGCCTTCGCGTAGGTCGCGAGGCTCCCGTAGGTCGCCATCTCGTAGTGCTCCACCTTCTGGCAGGCGCACACGATCGCCGCGTCCGCGACATCCTTGTTCTGCACGTGCTCGCCGACCAGCTCGTCGGCCTCCTTCACGAGCCCGGCCATCGCGGCACATTTCTCCCCGCCCGGCTTGTACTTCAGCTCGCTGAAGATCGTCTCGAGCCGCTGCACGTGCCCCCTGGTCTCCTCGAGGTGCGACTCGAGCGCCGTCTTGAGTTCCTTCGACTGCGCGTTCTTGATCATCTTGGGCAGCGCGTTCACCAGCTGCGTCTCCGCGCTGTAGGCGTCCTTCAACTGCGACACGTACAGACCCTGCAGGTCGTTCACCTTGACAGACATGGAATCCTCCTTGTCATTCGGTCGGTCTCGTTCGGGCGGACCCGCGTGCACCGCACGCCCCGCCGCCAGCGTCCCGCGACCCGCTCCCGCGGGGCGTCACCGGCACAAACAAGACTCTCAGCCCGCAGCGCTCACCAACCGTGAGCACCCGGTGAATCCCACCTCATTCTCAAACCCGCAACCCATCCCCCGGCCCGACAAGCCCCCGGTGCCCCGACACCCGGTGCCACTCTCCGCGCAGCGGGTAGTGCTCTCCCAGGTCTCCAAAACCGCCACTCATCAACCATCCAAAGCGACGCCCACCCCGAGCCCCCGCAACGCTTCCGAAACTCTCTTCGTCTCTCCGTCTCTTCTCTACCCCGCATACCCCTTCATCGACTCCCGGAACGCCCTGGGCGCAAAGCCCAGCTGCACCCGCGCCTTCGAGCTCGGCGCGACGCTGTCCTCCCCGCCCATCCGCGCCATCCCCTCGTCGAAGGGCAACAGGGGCCCCATCCCGAGTTGCTTCGCCACCACCGCCTTCGCCGCCGCGATGGGCGCGGGGAGCCCGATCGCCCGCAGGTTCTTCTTCGCCTGGGGCAGTGCGTCCCGCACCTCCCGCAGCATCTCGGGCCATGTCAGGATCTCGGGCCCCGCGAGGGGATAGATCTCCCCGATCGAGTCGGGGGTCTCAAGGGCGGCGCAGAACGCCCCCGCGACATCGTCCACGTGCACCGGCGCGACCTTGGGCGCTGCCACCATCAAGGGCTGGCCCGTCCCCCCGACCGTCCCCGGCGCCTCCACCTCGACCCGCAGGAAGTAGGGCAGGAACAGCCAGGGCGCCGACCGCCCCTCCGCCCACCCCTTCATCAGCCCGAAGACCTCGCTCTCCCGCCCGTGGATCAGCCCGGGCCGGAAGATCGTCCAGTCCAGGTCGCTGTACCGCACGATCTGCTCAGCCTCGAACTTCGTCTTCTGGTACTGGCTCACCCCGTCGTCCCGCACCCCGAGCGCCGACATGTGCAGGTACCGCTTCACGCCCTTCAGTTCGCACGCCCGCACCATCCACCGCGTCGCCTCGACGTGCATCCGCCGGAAGGTCTGCCCCCCGCCCCGCTCCCGGATGATCCCGACGAGGTGCGCTGCCCCGTCCACCCCGTTCACCAGCCGCTCCGCCACGTCCTCCGACAGCCCCTCCGCCTCGCACCACTCGACGCCCTCCGTCGGCAGCACCTTCCGCGCCTTCGCCTCATCGCGCACGAGCGCCCGCACCCGATGCCCCCGCTCCACGAGCGCCCGCACCAGGTGCCGACCCACAAACCCCGTCGCCCCCGTCACCGCCACCAGCTTCTGGCTCATGCGAATCGCTCCCAAGCGCAAGTCCCTGTCCGATCGCAAAGACTAGCCCAATCCCCTATACGACGACCCGCGACGAGCCCGAAGCGCAAGCGAGGGTGCCTTGGAAACACCGCGAAGCGGTCTTTCCACGAACAAAGTTGTTCGGGTGCCACTGGCCGCTCGCCGGCCAGTGCTTCTTCTCCCCCACGGGGAGAAGTCGGCCCGAAGGGCCGGATGAGGGGCTCCCCAAGCGCAGCGCCTCCCCCTCCTCCAAGCCTCCTCTCCCACCCAACCCCCGCCCACCCACAACGCCCGCCCCGCCGACCCGTTCTACTACCCCCGTGCCCCTCGCCACCCACACCCTCGCCTTCGCCTACGACCCCGCCCGCCCGGTCCTCCGCGATCTCTCCCTCTCCCTCGCCCCCGCCCGCGTCACCGCCCTCGTCGGGCCCAACGGCGCGGGCAAGTCCACCCTTCTCCGCCTCCTCCTGGGCCTGCTGACCCCCAAACAAGGCTCCGTCACCCTCGACGACACCCCCGTCCACGACCTCCCGCCCCCCGTCCGGGCCCGCCGACTCGCGTATGTCCCCCAGCGACCCGACGCCGCCTTTGGCTTCTCCGTCGCCCAGACCGTCGCCTTCGGGCGTCATGGCTCCCGCCCCGACCACGCCTCCGTCGCCCGCGCCCTCACCGCGGTCGAGCTCGCGGACCGAGCCCGCGACCCCTTCAGTTCCCTCTCGATCGGTCAGCAGCAGCGGGCCGCCCTCGCCCGCGCCCTCGCCCAGCTCGATCGCCCGCCTGAAAGGCAGGGCGACGCGGATGAGCCCCGCTACCTCATCGCGGATGAGCCCGTCAGCGCCATGGACCCCCGCCACGCCCTCGCCGCCCTGGGGCTGCTCCAAAGGCTCGCCCACGACTCCGCCATCGGGATCGTCGTCGTCCTGCACGACCTCACTGCCGCCAGGGCGATCGCGGACGATGCGATCCTGCTCGACGATTCGGGCCGCCTCGTCGCCCAGGGCCCCGCGCCCGAGGTCCTCACCCCCGCGACCCTTGCCCCCATCTTCGGGGTGCAGTTCCGGGAGCTCACCGCCCCCGACCTCCCCGCGCCGGCCCTCATCCCGGTCCACCGAACGCCCTAGGTCCTGCCCGGGCCTGCTCCGCGTGCCCGGTGCCCTATTCTTCCTCCGTGAATTGGCAGAACGTCCTCCAGATCCTCCCCTTCGCGGTCCTCATCGGCTTCAGCCTCCTCAACTGGCTGGTCCGCAAGCTGCGCGAGCAGAACGAGCTCAAAAGGATCGAGGCGGAGCGCCGCCGGCGCGAGATCGAGTCCCTGCGCACCGGCCGGGCGGACGGTCAGCCCAGCCCGACAGCCCTCGCGGACACGCGGGGCGGGACCGTCTCCGACGCCCAGGCCCGGGCGAGGCTGGAGGAACTCGCCGCCCGCAGGCGGGCCCAGCTCGAGGAACTCCGGCGCCGCCAGCAGCAGCGCCGCACGGGAACCGGTGGCACCACCGCCTCCCCCGCCCCGGCACCGCAGGGCCCGGTGCCCCAGACCCGCTCCCAGCAGCGGTCCACGAGTCAGCCCCCGCGCGGCGCCCTCACCCAACGGACCGCGCCAACCGCCTCCTCGGGGGGGTTCAACCCCCGCCAAGCCCTCGAGCAGCAGCAGCGGGCCCGCGACGCCAAGTCCACCAAGGAGCGCGCGACGCGCCAGACCTCGTACGACCGCATCGCCGCGGAGCAAAGGTCGCTCGACGACCGCGTCGCCCAGGCGAAGCTTGAGGGGGCAGCGGCGGACCGCGACCTCGCCGCGGTCCGGGCCAAGGCCCCGAAGTCGTTCTATGCCAGCACGGAATCGACCGAGGGCTGGTCGGACATCGCTCGGGCGGTCCGGTCACCGGCGGAGATCCGCAAGGCGATCATCCTGTCGGAAGTGCTGGCGCCCCCGGTGTCGATGCGGAAGCCCGGCGAGAACGTCATCGGCCCGCGTCTGTAAGTCATTTACTGATCGATCAATAACGGCAGCCAGGTCTCCTCGTCCCGGTCGACGGTGAGCCCGAAGACCTTGACGGTGCGCGTGCTGCGCTCCCCCATCCAGGTGTCGGGCGGGGCGATGGCGATGGTCGTCTGCCGCTCGATGAGCGCCGGCCCGAGCCTGATCTGCAGCGTCCGGCGGATGGCGTGCGATGCGGACTCCGCGAACTCGGGGACCGGGGCGGGCTCGATGCGGACGGTGGCGCGCCCGGTGCGCTGGACGCGCCCGGAGTCGTCGGTCTCGGTGGCGGTGGCCTCGTCCTCAACTATCTGTCCCGCAGTGAGTTGCGCCGGCATCATGAGCAGGGGCGGGTCGAAGGAGAGCGTGCGCCCCGCGCCGGGCTCCGCGAGGGTGACCAGGGCGGTGGACTCATCGGGTCCGCGCTGCAGGGTGAGCGTGCGGATGGTCTGTCCCTCCGATTCGAGGGAGACGGACCAGGCGAGCTGACCATTGGTCGTGGGCTCGGGGGGCCCGGCGGTCCGCGTGCCGGGAACGCCTTCGGGGGTGATGAGGTCGAGCCGCTCGGGACCGGGCGTCAGCAGGCTGGCGGTGTCGAGGACGAAGGGCGCCGCGGTGTCGGTCGTGGACCACGCGTCGCTGGTCGTCGGCGCCTCGGAGGCGCAGCCCGCGGCGAGCGATGCGAGGGCGAGGGCGAGGAGGGGGTGGGGTGCGGGGGCGCGGAGCATCGGTTGGTTCTACCATGGGCGCGTGTTGTGTGTTCGGGCCTTCAAGTGCGTGCGTCTCGGGCGTTTGGCGTCGGTGGTGTCGTGCGGACTTTGCTGTGGGTTGGCGGGGCTGACGGGTGGGTGCGATGCCCTCGACGCGGCTCGGGGGGCACCGACGCTGGCGGCGGTGTTCGCGCAGCCCTCGGTGGAGGATTCGACGGCGCTCGCGATGGACCCGTTTGATCCCGACAAGCGGTACCGGGGCGTCTCGCAGCTGGCGAACGCGGACTTTGGCGGGGCGGACGTGTACCTGCGCCTGTACGAGGACGCGGCGACCGACCCCGACTCCGGCGTGCGCCAGGCGGGGGTGCGGGCCCTGGGCCTGCACGGGACGCCCGAGCACGTGGCGCTGATCACGGAGCGCCTGCGCGACGAGGACCGGCTGGTGCGGATCGAGGCGGCGCGGGCGCTGCAGCGTCTGCACGATGTTTCGGCGATCCGCCCCCTGCTCGAGCGCCTGCCCATGGAGAACGAGGACGACGCGGCGGTGCGGGCGGAGGCGGCGCACGCGCTCGGGCAGTACCGGCGTCCTCAGGTGCTCGACGGCCTGATCGCGGCGCTGGCGGACCCGTCGCTGGCGGTGAACCACGCGACGGTGCAGTCGCTCGAAACGCTCACGGGCCAGAACTTCGGGCTGGACCAGCGGGCGTGGGTGGCGTGGACGCGGAGCGCGGAGGATCCGTTCCGCGCGGGGCGGGTGTACGCGTACCCGGGGTTCCAGCGCGACCGGAAGCTGTTCGAGTTCCTGCCCTTTGTCCCGGAGCCGCCGACGGAGCCGGCGGGGGCGCCGGTGGGGTTGCCGCGAGACGGCGGGTAGTGGAAAGTGGCGAAGTGGCAGAGTGGGGGGGCGGAGCATGGAGGAGTGCCCGATCGTGGTCTAGCTCGCCTTCGGCTCGCGAGACCACGGCACCCGGCGTTTGCCGGGCAATCGAGTCGGTCGTTTGGGTGGGGGGTTGAGAGGAACTGCTGGTGAAGGCGATCGTTCGGCGCGGGGGGGATGTGCTGCTGGATGCGAAGTGCGCGGAGCCTTCGGCGGCTGTGGGGGAGGCGATCGTGAGGCCCGTCTTGTGCGGGGTGTCGCCTGCGGACCTAGCGGCGGCGCGGAACGAGGGGCGGACCGGGGACGGGTTCCAGGGCGTGCTCGGGCATCAGTTCGTGGGCGTGGTGGAGTCGGTCGCGGGGGACCGCTACCAGGAACTGGTCGGCAAGCGGGTGGTGTCGGACATCGTCGTCGTCGACCCCAAGAGCGAACTGGCGCGGCGCGGGCTGGCTCGGCATGCGCCGGATCGGACGATCATGGGCCTCCTTGGGCGGGACGGGTGCTTCGCGGAAAGGGTCGCGCTCCCCGCGGCGAACCTGACCGCGGTGCCCGACTCGGTGAGCGATGACGACGCGGTCTTCTGCGAGCCATTGGCAGCAGCGGTGCACGCGAGCCGCATCGTGAGGCTGGAGGGGAAGACCTTTGTCACGGTTCTGGGGGACAACCTGTCGGCGCTCCTGTGCGCGCAGGTGATGGCGCGGCTGAACCACTCCGTGCGCCTGCTCGGTCGCCGGGAGGATCGGCTGGCGATCGCGGAGCGGTGGGGGGTCCGGCGGAGGCCTTTGGAGGAGGCGGGGCTGCGGCAGGATCAGGATGTCGTGATCGAGTGCACCGGCGAGGCGGAGATGGTCGAGCGTGCGTTCGCGATGGTGAGGCCCCGGGGGAGCGTGGTGTTGAAGCGCGAGCCCCTGGCGCTGCCCGGGGTGAAGTCCGGGATCGTCTGCGGGGTGGACCTGACGCCTGTGGTGCTGAACGAACTGGAGGTGGTGGGGGCGTCGGTGGGGCGGGTCGCGGAGGCGATGCCGGAACTGGCGGCGGGCGGGATCGACCTCTCGGGGCTGATCTCGCGGCGATTCTCCTTGGATGAGGGCGTGGCGGCGCTGCGGGCGGCGGGGGATTCGGGGAGCATCAAGGTGGTGATCGAAGTCGGGTGAGCGGGATCGGGCGTGTGGAATCCGGCGGGGGCTGATCCGAACAAGCGATCGGATTCAGAGCGGAGGAGACTCACCTTGAGCAACGGGTACGACCGACCGACGAACGGGATGGGGCTGGCGGGGTTCATCGTCTCGCTGGTGGGGTTGTTCACCGGCGGGTGCCTGTCACCGATCGGGCTGGTGCTGTCGATCGTGGGGCTGTTGAAGGAGCCCCGCGGGTTCGCGGTGGCGGGGCTCGTCATCTCGCTGCTGGCGGTCCTGGGGTGGGTGGTCGGGTTCATCTTCCTCGGGGTCGGGGCGATCGCGGTGGTGCTGGGGACGCTCGGGCTGACGGCGCTCATGGGCGAGGCGCAGGTGGAGTTCGAGACGATCGAAGCGGCGCTGCAGGAGCGGTACGCGGAGGTGGGGGCGTACCCGTCGGACCTCGACGGGCTGGGCCTGGCGCCGGAGGTGCTGCGGAACGCGGACGATGTGCCCTACCAGTACACGGCGCTCGCGACGGGCTTCGAATTGCGGGACGCGGGCAACGACGGGGTGGCGGGGACGGCGGACGACACCGTGCTGACGTACATGCGCCTGCCCGGGGGCGGGTACGAGCGGAGCTTTGAGAGCTGGTTCTACAGCGAGAGCGATTCGGGCGATGCGCCGGTGGGGCTGGACGATGCGACAGCCCCGGATCAGGCGCTGGATCAGGCGCCGGCCGTGGAGCCTTCGGCGGACGAGGGGCCCTGAGCGGGTTGGCTACCAGAGCACGCGTGTGCGGATGGTGCCCTCGATGGCTTCGAGTCGTTCCCTGAGTTCGCCGGTGTAGCCCGGGTCGATATCGAGGACGACGTAGCCGATCTCGCCCATGGTCTGGAGGTACTGGCTGGCGACATTGACGCCCAGTTCGGAGAGGGCGTTGTTGAGCTTGCTGAGGACGCCCGGGACATTGCTGTGGAAGTGGAGGATGCGGTGGGGGCGGGCGTCGCCCAGGGTGGTGGCGATCTGGTTCTGGCCCTGCTCCGGGAGGTCGACATTGGGGACGTTGACGGCGCCGGTGGTGGCGCCGGTGTTGACGAAGCTGCGGAGTTTGCCCGCGACCTCGAGGGCGATGTTCTGCTGAGCCTCCTGCGTCGAGCCCCCGATGTGCGGGGTGAGGATGACGTTGGGCAGGCGGAGCAAGGGGCTCTCGAAGGGGGCCTCGCGGTCGGCGGGCTCCTCCGGGAAGACATCGATCGCGGCGCCCCCGAGGCGCTTCTCGCGGAGGGCCTCCGCGAGGGCATCGATGTCGACGACGGAGCCCCGGGCGTTGTTGATGAGGTGCGCGCCGGGCTTCATGCGGGCGAGCTGGCGCGGGCCGATCATGCCCCGGGTCTGCTGGGTGGCGGGTACATGGAGCGTGACGGTGTCGGAGCGCTCGAGCAGCGTGTCGACGGAGTCGACGGGCTGCGCGTTGCCCAGGGCGAGCTTCGGGATGGCGTCGAAGTAGAGGACGCGCATGCCCATCGATTCGGCGAGGACGGAGACCTGGGAGCCGATGTGCCCGTAGCCCACGATGCCCAGGGTCTTGCCCCGGATCTCGTGGGAGCCCGAGGCGGACTTGACCCAGCGCCCCTCGTGCATGGCGCATGAGCGCTCGAAGGTGCGCCGGTGCAGCATGATCGTCTCGGCGATCGTGAGCTCCGCGACCGAGCGGGTGTTGGAGAAGGGGGCGTTGAAGACCGGCACGCCCAGGCGGGCGGCGGGCTCGAGGTCGACCTGGTTGGTCCCGATGCAGAAGCAGCCGATCGAGAGCAGGCGCCGGGCGTGCTGGAGGACGGGGGCCTGGATCTGGGTTTTGCTGCGGATGCCGATGAGGTGGGCGGTGGAGATGTGCTGCTGGAGCTCGTCGTCGGTGGGGCTGCCCTTGTGGGTGTGAACGTCGAAGCCGGCGTCCCGGAGGAGCTCGGCGCCGTCGTCGTGGATGCCTTCAAGCAGCACGACCTTGATCCGGTCCTTCGGGAAACTGGTCTTCATGGGGGATTGTGCGGGCGCGGGGGGCTGGTTCAAGGTGCCTCGATGATCGGAGGGGCGATCGGCTCGATCGAGTCCGAAGGCGGGGGTTCTGTGGCGCTCAGCGTGACGACGCCGCCCGCGATGGCGCCGCCCAGGGCGAGGGTCAGCACCAGGCGGTACCAGCCGAAGGCGGCGAGCCCATGCTTGTTGAGAAAGCCTACGAGCCACTTGACCGCGAGCACGGCGCTGACGGTGGCGACCGCCATCCCGACGATCACCGGCATGACGCCCAGGGCCTGGAAGAGGTTCTCGGTGTTGGTCTCGCGGGCCTCCTGGATGTTCTTGGCGAGCTTGTAGACGCAGGCGCCGCCCAGGGTGGGCAGGCCCAGGAGGAAGCTGAACTCCGCAGCGGCCCGGGGCCTGAGGCCCACGAGGACGCCCCCGGTGATGGTCATCATGCTGCGGCTGGTGCCGGGCCACATCGCCACACACTGCAGGAAGCCGATGGTGAGGGCGTTCTGCCAGGTGAGTTGATCGAGTTCCTTTCCGGCGCGGGCCTCGTCGCCCGAGGCGTCGGCCTCTCGCATGGGGCGGACCTTCCAGCGGTCGAGGGCGATCATGTAGACGCCCCCGAGGGCGAGGGCGGCGAGGACGGGCCAGGTGCTGAAGAGCCTGGCCTCGATCCAGTCGTCGAGCAGGACGCCCAGGACCGCGGCGGGGAGGAAGGCGATGAGTATGTTGAGGAAGAGTTTGCGGCCCGCGGGGTCCTTGCCCAGGAGCCCGTTGATCATTCGGAGGATCCTGGGCCAGTACAGACCCAGGACGGCGAGGATGGCCCCGCCCTGGATGACGATGTTGAAGGCGTCGACGTTGGCCTTGACCGAGGGATCATCGAGCCCCATGAGGGCGGAGGCAAGGATGAGGTGCCCGGTGGAGCTCACCGGCAGATACTCGGTGATGCCCTCGACGAGTCCCAGAATGAACGCCTGCCACCACTCCAAAGCGTGCTCCCCCCTGCGCATCGGGTTGCGCGGGCCTTGCCCCCGTCGGACCTTCGGGCGTCAGTGTAGGGATCGGTCGGCGGGGGTCTTGGCGTTCGTCGGGAGCGGGGTGTGAGGGGGAACGGCGCGGGATTCGTGACGGTGGGCGACCTCTCGGACCCTCGCCTGGCGCCCTATCGGGACCAGCGGGACCAGTGGCTGCGGGCCCGGCACCGCCACTGGATGGAGGGGCGGGAGGCGCCGGAGGGGTCGACGGCGCGGGGGCTCGGCTCGGATTTGCCCGGGGACCTCTTCATGGCGGAGGGGGCGGGGGTGGTGGGGCAACTGCTGACGAGCCCGCACCGGGTCGTGTCGGCGCTGGTGTCGGAGGCGCGGGTGGAGGTGCACCGGACGCTCTTGGAGCGTGTCGCGGCGGTGGCGCCGGTGTTCGTGGGGTCGCGGGGGGTGGTGGATGAGCTGGCGGGGTTTGATGTGCACCGGGGGGTGTTGGCGGTGGGGCAGCGGGTGGACCCGGGGGCGTGGGATCTGGTGGCGGCGCGGAGCGGGGTGGCGGTGGTGCTGGAGAACCTGGCGAACCACGACAATGTCGGGGGCGTCTTTCGCTCGACGCGGGCGCTGGCGGCGGAGCGGGGGGGTTTCGAGCACGCGGCGTGCGTGCTCCTGACGCGCCGGTGCTGCGATCCGCTGTATCGCAAGGCGCTGCGGGTGAGCATGGGGAACGCGCTGCACGTGCCTTATGCGGAGTTGGAGGACTGGCCCCTGGGGCTCCGCCGGCTGCGCGAGCTCGGGTTCGTGCCTGTGGCGCTCGACCCGGCGGGGGATGCGGTGGAGTTGGCGGAAGTGGCGGGGCGGTTCGGGGCGGGGTCGCCTGGTCATGCAGGGGGTGAGCGGCCCGCGATCATCCTGGGGACGGAGGGGCCCGGGCTGGAGCGGGAGACGGTGGAGGCGGTGCGGGCGTGCGGGGGGGTGGTGGCGCGGATCGACATCGAGGCGGGGGCGGACTCGTTGAATGTGGGGGTGGCGGGGGCGATTGCGTTGCGGGAGCTGGCCGGCCGCCGGGGCTGCGATTAGCCAAATTGAGAAAGGGCCAGATGGGGGCGGGCGTCGTGGCGTCCTGACAGGGTCCGAAAGGGTGGTGTGGTAGGGTGTTTTGTGAACCGCGGGCGGGGGCGTCCGTACAAAGAGGAAACACCTTGTGCCGGGAGCGTGGGGGTGGAATACTCCTGTGTGGGGACTGGGTAGTCCTGGAGCCTCGGGGCCTCGTTGAATTGGGAGTTGAATCGATGCGCAGCACGCCGAAGAAGTTGGATCGCGCTCTGGCTGTTCTCGTCGCGGGGGCGGGGCTGGCGATGGGGGTGGTGGGTGCGTCGGCGAACCCGATCCGGGAAGGGACGGGCGAGCGTCGGGCGGCTTTGGACGCGATGGAGTTGCAGCCCTTCGACCAGTCGCTGTGGTCGAATCTGAGCAACTGGTACAACGGCGAGGCGGTGACGCCCGGGGCGACGGACGGGAAGGTGGTGGTGATCTACACCTTCGCGAGCTATCTGAACAGCTCGATGAGCCCGATGGTGGGGCTGGACCGGCTGCTGCAGCGGTACAAGGACGAGGGGCTGATGGTGGTGGGGGTTCACCACCCGCAGGGGTTCGAGGGTTCGGAGGCGCAGGTGAAAAGGCGTCGCGTCAGCTTCCCGATCGCGCACGACGCGACGGGGGCGTTCCGCGAGGCGCTGCGGGTGGACCAGGACCCGGACATCTACGTCATCGATCGGGCGGGGCAGCTTCGGTACGCGGATATCGAGACGGGGTCGGTCGATGACGCGGTGAAGACGCTGATCGCGGAGAGCGCGGTGAAGGCGGGGGGCACGCTTGAGCGTCGTGCGGAGGCGCTGCGTCAGGCGGAGCTTGAGGCCCGGCGGAGCGCGAGCCTGCGTTCGCAGGTCAACCTCGCGACGCTGCCGGACGTGCCCTTCGCCCAGCCCACGGAGGATGAATACGAGCGGGTCACCTGGCCCACGATGTACGAGTACCAGGACGGGTCGCAGGGGCGTCAGAACGACCGGGACCGCGAGGAGGATTCGCCCCGGGCGATCGATATCCCGGAGGACGCACGGTTCGCGCCGGCGCCGCCCCGGAGTCGGCTGGGGCGTGTGACGATGGTGTATTTCTGGACGCCCGAGGAGGGGATGGCGTCGTGGAACACCTTCTACGACGCTGTGCAGCAGTATCAGCGTGCTTACGACCGCGACCTGGTGGTCATCGGCGCCGCGGTGATGGGGCCGGACGATCAGAACCGTGGATGGGGCCGGGAGGCGGACGACGCTCGGGACAAGCGGGTCCGCGAGGCGAAGGAGCGTTTTGATTCGTTTTTCAGCAAGAAGCCCCTGAACCATGTGCTGATGGACGACATGGACGGCGGGTCGTTGCTGAACTCGGTCACGGGCGATGGCGGGCGGCGGGGCCGGTCGGACACGATCTGGCTCCCGTACGCGGGGCTGGTCAGCTCGGACGGGCAGCTTCGTTGGCACGGGCACCTGGGGCGTGACGGGGAGGAGTTCCGCGATGCGCTGAGCCGGATGCTGCGCGACGACCCGGGCGTGAAGGCCCGGCGGGCGGCGGAGGAGCGGTACATCAACGAGGTGATCCAGAAGCAGCAGGGTGGAGGCTGATCGGGCATCGGGCCCGGTCTTTGGTTCGCGGAAGGGTGATGATGATGGCTTGTGGCATTCGTGTTCTCGCGTTGGCTGCGGTGTTGGTGTGCGCCCCGGGCGGGCTCGTTCGGGCCCAGGAGGCGGAGCCCGAGCCCGTGCTGCGTCGGCCCAGCGCCGGCCAGCCCGCACCCACCGCTCCCAGGCCCTCGACCGGCCCGGCGCGGGAGCGTGCGGAGCGGGAGATCCCCGAGCCCTCGCGCGAGGAGGTCGTCGCGGGGGTGCTGGCGAGCGCGTTCGACCCGGCGTGGCTGTCGTCGCTGTCGGGCTGGACGGGTGCGGAGGCGTGGACGCAGGAGGCGATCAAGGGACGCGTCCTGGTGCTGGCGTTCTGGAACGCGGAGGACCTCCGCGCGGTCCGGGCGATGCCGGCGCTGACCCGCTTGGAGCAGCGGTTCGATGACGAGCCGCTGGCGGTGGTGGGGGTTCACGGGTCGGAGGGATGGGCGCGGGCCCAGGAGATGATCTCGGCGAAAAGGGTGCAGTCGCCGGTGGCGCTCGACGCCAAGGGGACGCTTGCGAAGGCGTTGGCGATCGAGGAGGTGCCGACGGTGGTGCTGGTCGACCGGGCGGGCCAGGTGCGGGCGATGACCAACCGGCTCGGGGATCTCCCGAAGCTGGCTGCGGAACTGCTCCGCGAGACGCCTGAGCAGGCGCTCGCGACGCGGCGCGGGCGCGCCGAGGCCTACGAGACCCTGAAGGCGGCCCGCGAGGCGGGCGCCGGGGAGACCGCTGCGGCGCCGGTGAAGCGGGAGGTGCGGGTGCCGGCGTCGGCGTACGCGGGGGCTGCCTAGCCTCTGCATAACGAGGCCCGGCGGGTGAGCGGGCTGGACGTGCAGGGGCGGAGGCTCCCGGTAGCGTTCAACCCGGGCGGGCAGG
Organism: Phycisphaerales bacterium; assembly: GCA_036788215.1. Taxonomy (GTDB): domain Bacteria; phylum Planctomycetota; class Phycisphaerae; order Phycisphaerales; family UBA1924; genus DAIQNV01. The sequence goes on from DAIQNV010000012.1 coordinate 35,089, forward strand.
AGAAGTGGCTGGCCAAGCCCATCGAGAACCTGGAGAACCGGGTGGTGGTGCTGGACTTCTGGGGCACCCGGTGCGGCCCCTGCATCGCGGCGAGCCCGATCCTCGACGCGGTGGCGAAGCGGTACCCCGAGCAGGTCGCGGTGATCGCGGTGGGCGGGCAGCGGGACACCGAGTCGGAGGTCGCGGGGTACATCCGTGAGCACCCGACCGCGTACAGCCATGTGTTCGACCAGGAGCAGCGGGTGTACCGGGGGCTGCGGATCCGGGGGATCCCGCACACGGTGGTGATGAGCACCGATGGCGTGGTGCGGTGGCAGGGCCACCCTGCGGACCCCGCGTTCCTCCTGGCGATCGAGAAGCTGGTCGAGGTCGACCCGAGGCTCAGGGCGCTGCGCGAAGGCTGAGCGCCGAGCGGGGGTCCCCGTTGATCCACCTGGTGCTGCACGAGCCCGAGATTCCGAACAACACGGGCGCGATCGGTCGGCTCTCTGTCGGGCTGGGCATGGCGCTGCACCTGATCCACCCGGTGGGCTTTGACCTGGGCGAAAAGGCGGTGCGCCGCAGCGGGCTCGATTACTGGGCGAGGCTGGTGCTGGCGGAGCACGCGGACTGGGGGGCCTACCTGGAAGCGGCGCGGCCCGAGCGGGTGTGGCTCCTGTGTGCGCACGCGGAACGGGCGATCTACGACGCGGACCTCCGGGCGGGGGACCACCTGGTCCTGGGCAAAGAGAGCGACGGGCTGCCCGACGAGGTGCTGCGGGCGTTCCCCTCGGGACGGATCACCGTCCCGATGACGGGCGAGGAGCGATCGCTCAACCTGGCGACCGCAGCGGCAGCAGCAGCCAGCGAGGCGCTCCGCCAGGCGCTGGCGCGGGGCGAGCGGTCGGTCGGGGCGGACGGAAGGCTGGTGGAGCGGAGAAATGGGTAGAGTGTGGGTGATGTCGCGAATGGGTCTTCCAACAGGTAGTGGGTCGGCGGCGCCGGGCGCACGAGATCGTGGGCGGTTGGTCGTGGTGGCGCTGGCGGCTCTGGCGTTGGCGACGCTGGCTGGGTGTCAGCCCCCGTTGTTTACCAGTCGCGATGTGCGCAGCCCCTACGACCGGTACGACATCGTGCGGGACCGGTATCCGCAGCCTTTTCTGCGCGATGAGTTCGGGCGCAAGCTCCCGAATCTTCGTGGTCGTCTGCTGCGGGGTCCGTAAGGGGTTGGTGTTTGGCGCTCGTGCGTGGGGTTCCGGGACGATCCTGATCGGGTGCCACTCGGCATTTGTGTCGAAGAGGGCGGATTGTGCGCCGTATCCGCAAGTTTTGGCGGTCAAGCGTCCGATCGCTTGGTAGCCTTGACGGGTAACGACCGCGGACGCACGGATGGCGTCGCGTCACGCCCGATGGGACGGCGTGGCGGAGCCCGCGAGTCGACGCACACACGACCCTCGGCCCTGTCGGGTGGATCACCCCGACGGCCCTCGCCCGCGATGGTGCCTGTCATGACGACCCCGCCTTCACCGCGAGCTTCCCGGACGACCGGTTCGATGTCTCTCCGTACGCGCGTGATCTGGTCGGCGCTCGCCGGCTCGATGGTGCTCGTGACGGGTGGGCTCAGCCTCCTTGGTGGGCACGGGCCCGCCACTGCGGGGGCGTCGATCGACGGGCGGGTGCTGACGCCTCTGGCGGAGGTCGAGGGGCCCCGCACGCTCGAGTCCGTCTTCGACACCCGCCGGCCCCTGGACCGGGAACGCTGGACCGCGATCGTGATCCATGACTCGGGTGCGCCGGCGGATTCGGTCTCCGAGATCGACGCGCGGCACCGGCGGGCGGGTTTGACGAGCCTCGGGTACCACTTCGTGATCGGGAACGGGACGCGGATGGGGAACGGGTCGGTGCATGTGGGCGACCGGTGGCTGGAGCAGCTCCCCGGGGCGCACGTGGGCGGGCCGGACGGGGCGTACTACAACGGGTGTGCGATCGGTATCTGCGTGGTGGGGGACGGGGACCGGCGGGCGCCGACGGACGCGCAGGTGCGTCGCCTGGCGCAGCTGGTGGTCGACCTCGCGCGTGAACTGGGGATTCCCCGCGATCGGATCCTGCTGCACTCGGACCTCGCGGAGACGACGAGCCCCGGGCGTCTGTTCCCGGCGTCCTTGTTCTATGAGCAGATCGCCTGGCTGCCCTGACCAAAGGTCCAAAGTCGCAAAGAGCCAAAGGGCCAAAGGGCGAGGGTGCGCCGTGGACCGGCGCTGACCGCCCGTAGCGGCGCTGTGCGGCACCGACGGACGGACCCCGAAAGTGGTGTGATGGTCGAGCGGGGAAGAGTTGGATGGGCTGAAATCCGGGTGTCCGGTCGCGTTGGCGGGGCCCCTGAGGGGTGGTTGATCTTTTTCGGGATGCAACGCGGGCGTCACAGGCGGCGTATGACCACGTGCCGTCCGATTCGGATCGGCTCTGGTGTGTAGAATCGGGGCCGGGGTTGAGGCGGGCGGGCTGCCCGCCGAAGCCCTGAGGGCCTTTGGGGCACCTGTGGTGTCTTTACGGGCCCCCTGAGTCCTTGGATATCCGCGAGGGATATCCACGGGAACGATGCCCGGGGGGCTTGCCCCTTGAGGGGCTTCGGTCGGGCGTGGGTCGCGGGCGGCGACCTGTGGATGGTTGTGTAGAGTGGGGCCGGCGGAGCCGGCGGCGTCCTTGCCCGTGGTCGGGTGGGGGCGAGGAAAGCCCGCTGAGGCGGGAGACGACGCGTGAGCGGGCGTGCCCGCCGGTGCAGGGTGTGATGAGCGGTCTTCCAGTCGCCAAACAGAAGGGCGAGGTGGTCGAGGGCTACCGGATCCTTTCGGAGATCGGTCGCGGTGCGGCCTCGGCGATCTACTTGGTGCAGGAGGAGAAGACCAAGCACATCTGGGCCTTGAAGCACGTGGAGAAGGCGGACACGAAGGACCAGCGGTTCCTCGACCAGGCGGAGATCGAGTACCGGATCGCGCAGGAGCTGGACCACCCGGCGATCCGGAAGATCCCGAAGATGATCAAGAAGGGGAGCCTGCTGAAGACGCGGGAGCTCTTCCTGGTGATGGAGCTGGTGGACGGGATGTCGATGGAGCGGCACCCGCCCGACACCTTCGAGCAGGCGATCGACATCTTCACGCAGACGGCGCGGGGGCTCGGGCATATGCACTCGCGTGGGTTCGTGCACGCGGACATGAAGCCCAACAACATCGTGGTGTCGGACGGCGGCGTGGTGAAGGTGATCGACCTGGGGCAGAGCTGCAAGATCGGGACGATCAAGCCCCGGATCCAGGGGACGCCCGACTACATCGCTCCGGAGCAGGTGCACCGGCGGGAGATCACGCCTTCGACGGACGTGTACAACCTGGGCGCGACGATGTACTGGGTGCTGACGCGGAAGAACATCCCGACGGCGCTCGGGAAGGGGACGGGGCTCCTGGGTTCGGTGGACGATTCGCTCTTGGAGAAGCCCAAGCCGGCGATCGAGCTGAACAAGCGGATCCCGCCGATGCTGAACGACCTGATCATGCAGTGCGTCGAGGTGAGCATCGCGGATCGGCCGGAGAGCATGGCGAAGGTGGGGGACCGGCTCGAGCTGATCCTCGGGAAGCTCAACGCGCAGCAGCAGTCCGGGAGTGGGTCGAACGGCGGGGGGAAGGCGTCTGCGGTCCGTGCGACGGGGCAGCGGGCGTCGGAGGGCTGAGCCATCTCACTCGACCTTGACCTACGCGACCCCGATGTCGTCGTCGCGACGCTTCGCGCGGGGGCGGAGGCGAACCATTCGGCGGCGTGCCGTTCGGGGTCGATCGACGTGATCCGCCCGCCCGGGACGCTCCTGGCGACGGGCGACCTGCACGACAACCCGGTGCACCTGCAGCGTCTGCTGGATGTGGCGCAGTACGACGGGCACATGAGCCTCGTGACGCCCTCGGACGCGGACGGGTGGGCCCGGCCTGTGCACCTGGTGCTGCACGAGGTGATCCACTCGGACAACCTGATGAACGGGATGGACTTCAGCTACCGGGCGCTGGCGCGGGTGGCTGCGGTGAAGGCGGACCACCCCGAGCACGTGCACACGATGCTGGCGAACCACGAGCTGGCGCAGATCGTGGGCGCGGGGATCATCAAGAACGGTGTGCGGGTGGTGGAGGCGTTCAACGAGGGGGTGGAGTTCGTCTTCGGTGATCGGGCGGACGAGGTGCAGGACGCGATCGAGGGGTTCGTGCGTTCGATGCCTTTGGCGCTTCGTTGCGAGACGCCCCGGGGGGATATTTTGTGTGCGCACTCGCTTCCCGGGATCGGGATGATGCACAAGTTCGATCCGACGATCCTGGAGCGCGGGCTGACGGCTGAGGACTATGTGCCCCGGCAGGGGTCGGCGCATCTGCTCGTGTGGGGGCGGGGGTACGACGCGGAGCAGATCGAGGACCTGGTGGAGCGGTGGGGGGTGTCGATGTTCGTCTTGGGTCACGAGCACGTGCAGGGGGGGGTGGAGTTCATCCCGCCTTGCGCGGTGGTGCTGAACTCGGACCATGCGCAAGGGGTGTACCTGCCGATCGACCTGTCGGATCCGCCCCTGGCACACGAGGCGCCGGGGCGGGTGCGTCCCCTGGCGTGGGGGGCCTGACGCGCGCCTGGGCGCGTCGGTCGTGGGGCGTTCGCCGGGTGATTGCGTTTGCACAAACGCATTCAGATCAGAATCTTTCGAAGATAAGATTTACATGGGGATCCCCGGCTCGACTCGGCCCGGGTAGCGGGTAGCGTCATTGCTATGACGGACGGGCGTTGCGCACCTTCGTGCCCCTCGTGCGACTATGACCTCGCGGGTATCGCCGCCTCCTGGGGGGATGCGTGCCCCTTGACGGGGTCGTGCAGCGAGTGCGGGGCGGGCTTTGCGTGGGGCGATCGGTTTCATCCTTCGGCGCGGTGGCCCAGGTGGAGCGTGGAGGGGCGGCCCGGGCTCGGGACGGCGCTCGCGACCTTGGTGCGCCTCGTCCGTCCCCGGGCGTTCTGGCGGGGGGTGCGGGCGGATCTGCCCGCGAATCCGCGCGCGCTCGCGGGCGCCGCGGTGCTGGTGACGCTGGTGACCTACGCGTTGTCGGTGTGCGTGGCGCTGGGGTGCCGCTGGGCGCCGGTGGTGGCGGGGAAGTCGTCCTGGCCGGTGGGGTGGTGGTGGAAGCAGGACATCTGGCCCTGGGCTCCTGTCGAAGGTCGGTGGGGTGTGTTCGAGTTCGACCCGTTCGTGGCGCTGGCGGCGCTGTGGGCGATGCTGGTGCCGCTGGCGTTTACGGTGCTGCCAGTGACGCGTCGGCGAGCGGGGGTGCGCGACCTGTCGGGCGGGGTGGCGGCGCACCTGCGTCGGGTGGCGGTGTACGCGGTGCTGCCGGTGCCGGCGATCCTGGCGTTGCCCCGGGTGGGGTTTCACCTGGGTTCGTTGGTGACCGCGATGGACCCGTCGCGGCAGGTCTTCGGGGGGGCGCTCGGGTGGGCGAGCGGGCACGGGCTGGTGACGCTGGGCGTGACGGGGGCGTGGCTGTGGGTGTGGTGGCGCCGGGCGGCGACGGACTACCTCCGCCTGGCTCGCCCGGTGTGGTCGGTGGCGTCGGCCCTGGTGGTGGCGTTCGTGGCTTCGCTCGTGGTGATGTCGTTCCTGCCGGACGTTCCGGAGCTGCTGCTGACGCGGTGGTAGGGGGTGTGGGCCGGGGGGGGGCCGGGTGGTCCCCCGGGGAGGCCCGGGGGGGTGGGGTGGAATCGTCGGATGGGGGCCGTAGACTGCGTTTATGAGTCACCCTGCTGATGATGTCGTGTTCGATCTGATCCGTTCCCAGGACCCCGAGGCTGCTGCGATTCTGGATCGCGAGCGGGACCGCCAGGAATCGACGATCGAGCTGATCGCGAGCGAGAACCACGCGAGCCCCGCGGTGATGCACGCGATGGGGACGTGCTTCACGAACAAGTACGCGGAGGGGTACCCGGGTCGGCGGTACTACGGCGGCTGCGCGCACATGGACGAGATCGAGCGTCTGGCGCAGGAGCGGGTGTGCGAGCTCTTCGGGTGCAGGTTTGCGAATGTGCAGCCTCACTCGGGGGCGCAGGCGAACACCGCGGTGTTCATGGCGCTGATGCAGCCCGGGGACACCTTCGCGAGCCTGACGCTGGCGGACGGTGGGCACCTGAGCCACGGGATGAAGATCAATTTCTCGGGGACGTTCTACAACCCGGTGCACTATCCCCTGCACTACGAGGCGGGGCACCCCGAGCACGAGCGGATCGACTACGACGCGGTGCGGGCGGTGTGCCTGGAGCACAGGCCCAAGATGCTGCTGACGGGGTACTCGGCGTACCCCCGGGTGATCGACTTTGCGAGGTTCCGGGCGATCGCGGACGAGTGCGGGGCGATCCTGATGGCGGACGTGGCGCACATCGCGGGGCTGATCGCGGGCGGTCAGCACCCGAGCCCGTTCCCCCATTGCCATGTGGTGACCTCGACGACGCACAAGAGCCTGCGCGGGCCCCGGGGGGGGATCATCCTGACGGACGACGAGGAGATCATCAAGAAGGTGAACAAGGCGCTCTTCCCGGGTGTGCAGGGCGGGCCCCTGATGCATGTCGTGCTGGCGAAGGCGGTGGCGTTCGGGGAGGCGCTGCGGCCCGAGTTCCGGGAGTACCAGAGGCAGGTGGTGCAGAACGCTTCGGCGCTGGCTTCGGCGCTCTCGGAGCGGGGGTACCGGATCTCGTCGGGCGGGACGGAGAACCACGTGATGCTCGTCGATCTGCGCGGGCGCGACGAGAACCTGACCGGCGCGGACGCGGAGACCTGGCTGGAGGCGGCGGGGATCATCTGCAACAAGAACGGGATCCCCAAGGACCCGCGCCCGCCCATGAAGACCAGCGGCATCCGGCTCGGGACGCCCGCGACGACGACGCGGGGGTTCGGGGCGGACGAGATGCGTCAGATCGCGCTCTTCATCGATCGCGTGCTGACGGCGGGGCTGGCGGGCGAGGAGGATCGGCTTCGGGAGACCTCGGCGGTGCGGGCGGAGGTGCGGGACCTGTGCTCGAGGTTCCCGATGCCCGGGGCGGCGACGGCGGGGGTGTGAGGGGGAAGTGGCGGAGTGGCGGAGTGGCGCGGTTCGTTGAGAGTCATGCTTGAGCGGTGGAGATTGACCGAGGAACCGGGCGGCGCCTCTGGTTCAGCCCACTCGCTCACGCTCGGGGCTCCATAGGGACGAGGCTTGATCTCCGCGCTTCGTCCCCGGGTTGACCTTGGGGTGTGTTGGTACAGTACGGGTATGAGCAACACCTCTGATGGCGTGGGGGATCTGACGTCGGTTCTGCTGGACCTGGTGGAGCAGTCGTGCCGTGGGCCGCTCTTTAAGGCGGCTGCGGAGGAGGTGGCGCACGCGGTGGGCCCGGTCTTGGGGGGCGCGGAGCACCGGGCGTCGCGGGAGGCCCGGGTGTTCGACCGGCTGCTGGAGCCCGACCGGATCATCCGTTTCCGGGTGGAGTGGATGGATGACCAGGGCACGGTGCGGGTGAACCGGGGGTACCGGATCCAGCACACGAATGCGCTCGGTCCCTACAAGGGCGGTCTGCGGTTCCACCCGACGGTGACGGAGGATGTGCTGAGCTTCCTGGCGTACGAGCAGGCGTTCAAGAACGCGCTCACGGGACTGCCCCTCGGAGCGGGCAAGGGGGGGGCGGACTTTGATCCGAAGGGGAAGTCGGACGGGGAGGTGATGCGGTTCTGCCAGGCGTTCATGACGGAACTGAGCAAGTACATCGGGCCCGATGAGGATGTGCCGGCGGGGGATATCGGGGTGGGGGGGCGCGAGGTGGGCTACATGTACGGGCGGTGGCTGAGGCTGACGAAGCGCCCGGTGGGGGTGCTGACGGGCAAGCCCCTGGCGCTGGGCGGGCTGCCCGGGCGTGAGGAGGCGACGGGGTACGGGGTGGTGGCGTTCGCGAAGGCGATGCTGGAGGAGGCGGGCGGGTCGATGGAGGATGCGCGGGTGATCATCTCGGGTTCGGGGAACGTCGCGCTCTTCGCTGCGGAGCGGGCGATGCACCGGGGGGCGCGGGTGGTGACTGTGACGGACTCGCAGGGGGCGCTGGTCGCGGACAGGGGGCTGACGAAGGACCAGCTCGAGGAGATCAAGGATCTGAAGTTCAACCGGCGTGGGCGGCTCGGCGACTTCGAGGGCGAGGGCGTCCAGTACCACGACGGGAAGGAGCCCTGGGGGCTCGCGAAGGCGGACATCGCGCTGCCCTGCGCGACGCAGCACGAGGTGGACAGCGATGAGGCGGAACAGCTCGCGGAGGGCGGGGTGAAGATCGTGGCGGAGGGGGCGAACATGCCCTGCACCGCGGGGGCAAAGAAGGTCTTCGAGAACCGGGGCGTGGCGGTGGGCCCCGGGAAGGCGGCGAACGCGGGGGGCGTGGGGATGTCGGGCTTCGAGATGGCCCAGAACGCCGGCCGCGTGCCCTGGACGAAGGAGGGTGCGCTCGACGAGCTGGAGAACATGATGGCGCGGATCCATTCCGCGTGCGTTGAGCACGGGAGGGACGGGGACCGGGTGAACTACGAGGTGGGGGCGAACCGGGCGGGGTTTGCGCGGATCGCGGCGGCGGTGGCGGCGATGGGGTTGCATTGAGCAAAGGGCCAGATGTGGAAATGGCCAAAGGGCCAAATTGTCAGAAGGCCAAAGGGTTGCGCGTCTCTCGGGAGGCACTACCCGGCTGCGCCGGATAGTGGCACCGTGGTGTGGGCGTTCGTGGTCTAGCTCGCCTTTGGCTCGCGAGACCACGGCACCCGGCCTGACCACGGCACCCGGGCGTTGTCATCAGGCGATCAGCATGATGGCGATGGTCCATGCTGCTGCGGCGAGCATGACGAGGACGGTGTAGCCCACGATGTCGCGGGC
>DAIQNV010000012.1:44109-56978 GCA_036788215.1 Phycisphaerales bacterium
GCGCCCCCGAGGGAGGCGACGCGGGCGCTGAAGAGGGCGATGAGCCCGCTGGTGGCGAGCATGCCCATGATGCCGGCGTAGAGGGGGAACTGGAGGATGATGCCGACGCAGCCCCGGGCGCCGTCCTCCGCCGCCTTGAGGTAGGGGGCGATGCCGGCGTGGAAGAAGAGGCCCAGGGCGAGCATGGTGGCGTTGATCTCGTCGAGCCCGATGGCGCCGGGGCCGTTCAGGGTGATGTAGCGGGCGACGCCGGCGCCGAGGGCGAGGGCGAGGAGCCAGGCGACGAGCGGTGAGCGGTCGAGCCACTCGGGGATGGTCTTGGCTGCAATGGGTGGGCGGGGCGGGTCGTCGGTGGTGACGGCGCAGTCGGAGGCGGTGCGGCAGTCGGCTGTGCGCGGGTTGAGCAGGGCGAGGGCGAGGGGGATGAGGACGAGGAGGCCCCCGGTGACGAGGAGGTTGATGGGGGCGCCGATGGTGCGGGAGAGTTCGATGCCGGTCTCGGCGTAGGTCTCGAACCCGGCGGGGAGGACCGCGGAGGCTTCGGCGGGCTTGGCCATGGTGAGCGGGGCGGAGCCCGAGAGGCCCCCGTGCCAGACGAGCATGCCCATGTATCCCGCTGCGGCGAGGAGTGGGTAGTGGTGGGGGATCTTGCGCTTGGCGAGGACGAGCGCGACCTCGCGTGCGAGCAGGGCGCCGACGATGAGCCCGAGTCCCCAGTTGATGAGCCCGAAGAGGGCGGCGGTGAGGCCCACGAGGGCGGCGGCCTGGGCTCCTGAGCGCGGGAGGGCGGCGACGCGCCGGACGAGGGCTTGAACGGGCGGGCTGACCGCGAGGGCGTGCCCGGTGACGAGGACGAGGCACATGCGCATCGCGAAGGCGAGGAACTGCCAGAGCCCGTCCTGGCCTCTCCACGCATCGAGGGTGGCGAGGGCGCGGCCCTGCAGGGTCGTCGCGCTGGTGTAGTCGCCGAAGGCGATGCAGATGGCGGCGGTGAGCGCGGTCAGGGCGATGGCGAGGACGAAGGGATCGGGGGCGGTGCGCTCGAAGAAGCGGCTGAGCTTGAGGCCCAGTGCGGGGATCGGGCTTGTCATCCGGGCGAGGGTACCGCGCGGGGGCGGGGGTCAGTCGCTGATCGGCTCGGGCCTGAGGTAGTCCTCCCCGAGGGCCCAGAAGCCCGGGGCGATGGGCTCGAGGGGGCGGCCATGCTCGGGGCCGGCGGGGAGCTGGTCGCGGACGAGGCGGACCATGTCGGATAGGGCGGCGGGGTGCTCGAAGAGGTAGAGATGGCTGTCCTTGGTCTTGACGCGACACTCGATGAGGTCGACGTTGGGCAGGGCGCCGACGAGGGCCTGCACGCGCGGGTCGAAGTCGGCGAAGGTGGACTGCCCGAGGCGGACCTCGCTGCCGAAGAAGATGTCGGCGATGCCGATGGCGCGGTCCTTGGCGGAGGTGTAGATGGTGACGGTCTTGGCGGCGGCGCCGGACTGCTCGGCGACGAAGCGCTGGGTGAAGACCTCGAGATCAAGGTCGGGCGCGACGAGGATCAGCGAGCGGAGCTTGAGGACATCGGCGGGCAGCCGGCCGGTGTCGCGGGCGGGGTCGAACTCGCGCCCCATGGCGATCTGGGCGGAGGCGGTGGCGCCGCGGCTGGAGTCGAGTTCGGCGTGGAGCTCCCTGATCGCGGTGGCGGCGACGTCGGTTCCGCGGGAGTGGGCGACGAGGTGGACACGGGCGATGCGGTCGTTGAGGGCGAGCGCGAGGAGGAGGGTCTTGAGCGACTTGACCGCGAACTCGCCGGACTCGCGGTCGCGGTTGTAGGCGATGGGCTTGAAGGCGTCGAAGCCCGCGGGCCAGGTGAAGAGGATGGGGACGCCCTCGCGTCCGATGGCGTGCCAGGTCTTGGCGAGGCGGAGGGCGGAGCCCTCGAAGGTGCTGTTGAAGCCGTGGACGAAGATGATGGCGGCGTTGTCGCTTTCGGAGATCATCCAGGGCTCGAGGCTGGCCTGGAATGAGGCGAAGTCCTGTCGGAAGGCGAGGACGGAGCGGGGGGGTTGGACGAGGCGGCCGTCCTCGACCGCGAGGCGGCTGAGGACCGAGCCGATGTTGCCCTGGATGCGGACGTCCTCGACGCGGAGCTTGATGTCCCGGTGGGCCTCGGGCTGGGTGCTGATCTCGACGAACTCGGCCCAGGTGAGGTCCTGCTCGGGCCGGATGGTCGCGACTCCGTAGGTGGAGATGTCGCTGCGCTGGGAACCGAAGACCGGCTGGTCGCTCCCGGGCGCCCGCTCGTCGTTGCGATCGGTGAAGAAGACGATGGGGATCTCGGGCGTGCGGAGGCGTTCGGGGAGGTTCTCGTAGTGGCTCCGGCCCTCTTCGCCCAGCATGACGAAGGGGGGTGGGGCGAGGACGGGGGCGGTGCTGCAGCCCGCGAGGACGATCGCGAGCAACGAGGCGAAAAGTGTGCGCAGCGGCACCCGTCGGGCTGGGGGGTTCATGAACAAAAGTTTACCACGCCGGGGCAGGCCCCGGTGTGTTCATCGGCGCCGACGCCTCGTCGCGAGAAGACCCAAGGCGAGCGGGGCGACGGTCGCGGGGGCGGGGATGATGGTCGCGGTGAAGGTGAAGGCGCCGATCGCGGTGACGGTGAGCAGGCCCTGCGAGGTGCCGACGGTGTTGAACTGGTTGGGGATGAGGGTGTTGAACTGGGTGACGGGGCCGAAGGGGGCGGAGAGGTCGTAGTCGACGAAGGCTGGATCGTTGAAGATGGCGAGGGCGAGGTTGGTCTGGACATTGCCCAGGACGAGGACATCCTGGTTCTGGTTCGAGGTAATCGCGAGGGTGGGGTTGAAGATGGCGTCGGTCGCGAAGCCATCGAGGTTGAGGATGGCGGCGTTGGTCTCGAAGCGGACGAGGCCCGGCCCGGATGAGAAGACGTCGGACAGGTCGCCCGCGAGGGTGATCTGTATCTGGGTGTTGGTGAACGCCTGGGCGTTAAAGAACCCGGCGGCCCGACCGGAGAAGGTGTACTCCACCGGTTGCGCCGCAGCGGGCGCGGTGATGGTGGCGGACGCGGCGAGCGCGACGACGATGGCGGCCATGGTCTTCATGGTGGGTTCCCTTCTTTCTCCGGTTGTCCGGGCGGGCCGGCGGGGCCCGCTCAGCAGGCAGACTACCGGGAAACGGGGCCGGATTCACGCGTTATGCGGCCCCGACTTCCGGGAATGCGCCGGGCGATGGGCTTTGTACGGATCGGGTGTGTGAAGCTGGGCGGTTCGGGGCCGATCCGCGAGCGGGTTGCTCGCAAAATCTGAGCGCGGGCCTTGTGACCCAAGGGAAAACCGGTACAGTTCCGGCAGAGACGACAAGACCCCCGGGGGTACCCCCTCGGGAGGACATAGGAGAGAGACCATGATGAAGAGCGCTGTTGTGGCGGCCGTTCTGGCTGCCGGTTCGGCCCACGCTGCCAACGTCGGTTTCGATTACGACCCCGCGAACTGGAACGCGTTCATGAACGTGTCCGAGCTTCCGGCGAACGGCGGCGGCTTCGTGTTCGCCAGTCCCTGGGGCGTGGCCGACCTCGTGGCGAGCTTCGACGCTGCGGGCCAGACCATCACCATGTCGCCCAACACGATCGGCGACCCCGACCCGTTCTGGTACCAGGGCGGCGGCGGCCCGGGCGCCCAGGGCAACAAGATCATGGAAGCGAACCTGTACCGCGAGGTCGGGGATGGCTCCCTCTCCGGGCAGACGGTGACCTTCTCGGGGTTCGTCCTTTCGAACAGCTTCACCGCGGCGCACGAGGCGCGGATCTTCATCCGCGACTTCTCGTCCGACTTCTCGCAGCTCAACGAGACGATCGTCGACGCCAACGCGGGCGCGTTCAGCATCAGCCTGAACACGGACGCGGGCGCGGGCCGGATCGTGCAGTGGGGCTTCCAGGTTCGTGGCGAGAACGTGTGGTTCACGGACACCGCCCCCTTCGGCAACGTGGTGTTCAGCGCCGTCCCGACCCCGGGTGCGGTCGCGACGCTGGGCCTCGCGGGCCTGGTCGCGAGCCGTCGTCGCCGGTAATCGGATGACGCTTCGATGATTCAAGGGGCGGCCCCGGTGACGGGGCCGCCCTTTTTCGTTTCGGAGCCGCTAGGCTGGCGGTCCTATGGGCGACCGCGGGCACCGGGCGTTGTTCTTGTCGAAGTTCCTGAGGCACGGGACGCGGATCGCGTCGGTGACGCCCTCGAGCCGGTGGATGTGCCGTGAGCTGGCGCGGAGCGTGGACCCCTCGAGGCCCCAGCGGATCCTGGAGCTCGGCGCGGGGACGGGCGTGGTGACGCGGGAGATCGAGCGTCGGATGCACGCGGGATCGACGCTGGTCGCGTACGAGCCGGACGCGGACTTCGCGGAAGTGCTGAGGCGGACGACGGGGGCGGAGGTGCGGGAGGCGGGTGTGGAGGCTCTCGCGGCGCAGGCGGGGGTGGACGCGGAGGGGCCCTTCGATGTGGTGGTGTCGGGGATGCCGGTGCCCAGTTTTTCGCCGGTGCTGCGGGAGGCGCTGTGGCGGGCGCTCAGGGCGCACGCTCCGGGGGCGGCGTACGCGCAGTTGACGGAGATCCCGCTGATCTACATGGGGCTGTACACGCCGGTGTTCGAGCGGGTGCGGTTCCGGGCGGTGCCCCTGAACATGCCGCCCGGGGGGGTGTACCACTGCTCGGGGATGCGGGGCGGGTGAGGCTGTTCTCGGTCCCCTTCGTCGGTCGGTAGTGTCTGGCGCGGGGCGGATCACGGGTTCGGGGGCGTTGGCGCGGTGTGGCGGGCGTTCGGGCGACGATGTACCCCTGTGCACGGCACAGGGGGTCTTCGATGGTCGGGACGCGATTGATCTATCGGCACGCGGACGAGGGCCCGGCTTCGGTCCCCTTCAGCGAGATCGCGGCGGCGCTGTCGGCGGCGCTCGATATCACCGAGGGGCAGCCCGAGGGGCACGCGGTGCGGTCGTGCCTGATCGGGATGCGCCTAGCGCGGGAGATCGGGCTGGGCGAGGCGGAGCGGGGGGCGCTCTTCTACGCGCTCCTGCTGAAGGACCTGGGCTGCTCGAGCAACGCGGCCAAGGTGTGCTATCTCTTCGGGGCGGATGACCGGACGGTGAAGCACGGGTTCAAGTTCACGGACTGGCAGAGCACGCTGAAGTCGCTGCCCTACATCGTCAAGAATGTTGCGCCCGGGGGCAGCCCGTGGGAGCGCGTGGAGAAGTTTCTGCGGGTCGCGATCGCGGGGACGAAGGGGGCGAAGGAGCTGGTGCAGATCCGCTGCGAGCGAGGGGCCTACATCGCGCGGGAGCTGGGCCTGCCCACGCTCGCGGTCGAGGCGATCCGCAACCTCGACGAGCACTGGAACGGCAAGGGCCACCCCGACGGCGTGCGGAAGCACAACATCCCGCTGCTCGCGCGGATCCTGAGCGTGGCACAGACCGCGGAGGTCTTCGCGACGCGGTACGGGCTGGCGGCGGCGCTGTCCGTGGTGCGGGATCGTCGGGGGACCTGGTTCGACCCCGATCTCGTGCGGGCGTTCGCGTCGATGGGCGAGGACACTGAATTTTGGATGCGGGTGATGGTGGGCGACCCGCGCGAGGAACTGGCGGCCTTTGAGCCCCGGGGTTTCGCGCTCCCGATGGACGAGGGCGTGATCGACCGGGTGTGCCGGGCGTTCGGGCTGGTGGTCGACGCGAAGAGCCCCTGGACCGCGTGCCACTCGCAGGGCGTGGCGGACGTGGCGGCGGGGATCGGCGAGGTGCTGGGGCTCGGACCCTCGGACATGGTTTCGCTCCGTCGCGCGGGGCTGCTGCACGATATCGGCAAGCTGGGCGTGAGCAACGCGATCCTGGACAAGCCCGGGAAGCTCACGGACGCGGAGTTCGGCGAGCTGAAGAAGCATCCGCGCTACACGCAGGAGATCCTGTCGCGCTCGGTCTGCTTCGCGCCGATCGTCTCGCTGGCGGCGAGGCACCACGAGAAGCTCGATGGCTCGGGCTACCACACGGGCCTGACGGCGCGGGACTTGACGCTGCCCGAGCGGATCCTGGGCGTCGCGGACATGTACGAAGCCCTCGCGGCCAAGCGTCCCTACCGCAAGGACCTGAGCGAGGGCGAGGTGTTCGAGATCATGGGCAGGCAGGCGGGGACGAAGATCTGCGCGGAGTCGCTCGAGGCGCTGCGGGTGTTCCTCGATAAGACGGGCTTCGTGCCCTACCTCGTCGCGGCGTGATCAGGATGTGGTCAGGGCGTGATCAGGGTGCGGGCGGGGGGCTGCCCGGCGACGACTCGGGTGACGAGTCGGCGAGGCGGGCGAGCAGTTCATCCGTCGCGGTTCGGGCGGGGTCTTCTGCGGGCAGGGCCTCGGCCCGCCGAGCGGCTTCTTCCGCGAGCGGGCGGGCTTCGGCGGGGTTGTCCCGGTCGAGCAGGTAGCGAGCGAAGAGCGTGCGGGCGGTGACGGGCGCGGCGGGGTCGCCCCCGGTGGTGCGGTCGGCGTGGTCGATCCAGAGGCGGTGGGCCCGCGGGACATGCTCGTGCGCGTCCAGTCGGGACAGCATGCGCGCGGTTCGGCCGATGAAGAGGGTGGTGGGTGCCGACGCGGACGCGAGGCTCTCCGCGAGGTCGAAGGCCCGCAGGGCCTGCTCGATCGCGGCCTCGCGTGTGCCGAAACTCTCGAGCCAGAGCGCGTAGTTCAGCACCCCGAGCACGACGCCGGAGGTGCCGCCGTAGTTGCGTTGTTCCACGACATCGATGAGCTCGGCGAAGAGCGAGCCCACCTCCTCGTTGCGTCCCATGTTCACGAGCATGATGATGATCGCGTTGAGATTGCCGATGTATTCCTCGTCGATGCGGCCGGCCTCGCGGGCGGCGTTGATCGCGTCGTAGTAGACCGGGACCGCCTCGCCCGGGTCGCCGAAGCGGTAGAGCAGGGTCGCGAGCTGGCTACGGGCCCGGATCGTCTCGGGGTGGCGGTTGCCCAGGGTGGCGGCCCGGAGCTCGACGATGCGCCGGGCGATCGGGAGGAGCGCCGGATCGTTTGTGTCGTTCTGCGTGACCTGCTCGAGCTGCGTCTGCAGCGCCGCGGCGAGCAGCGGCGGGCTCTCGGCGCTGGCGCTCTCGCGGATGCGGACCGCTCGGGCCGCGGCCTCGATCGCCTCCGCGTGGCGCTGCTGGCCGCCCAGCGTCTCCGCGAGCGCGAGGTAGGTCGTCGCCAAGTTCGGGTGATCGGGGCCCAGGGCCCGCGTCTGACGCTCGAGAGCCGTTCCGAGCACCTCTTCTGCCCGTTCGAACTCCGCCGCCCGGTTCAGCACGCTGCCCCAGTTGACGAGCAGGTTGCCGGCGCTGGCGTGGTCGTCGCCGAAGAGCGACTCCGCCCGGGTGACCGCCTCCTCGAGCGAGAGGGCCGAGGCGTCGGACGCGGTGAGCAGCGTGGTCGTGAAATCGGCGATGTTCTTCGAACGCTCCGCCTCCGCCAGGGCGTTCTGCTCCGCAGCGGCCGCCCGGGCCCGCTCATCGAGGGCCCAGACGAGCCCGACGCTCGTGCCCGCGATACCGAGGACGAGCGCCAGCGCGATCGCCCCGCCCGCAGCGACCGCGATGCGGTTGCGCCTGGCGAACTTGGCGAGCGTGTACGCGAGCGAGGGGGGCGTGGCGAGCACCGCTTCGTTGCTCAGGTAGCGCTCGATGTCCGAGGCGAAGGCGGAGGCGCTGTCGTACCGGCGGGCCCGCTCCTTGGCGGCGGCCTTCAGGACGATCCAGTCGAGGTCACCCTTGATCAGCGAGCCCAGCTTCCTGGGGTCGGCGGAGCGGCGCTGCGCGATCTCCTGCGGGGTGGTGGTCGAGCTGAGCTTGTTGGACGGGCGCTGGATCTGCGTGTTCTGGATGAGCGTGTGCATCTCCGCCATGCCGGTGGCGCGGAGCCTCTCGACCCCGATCGGCGTCTCGCCGGTCAGGAGCTCGTAGAGCATGATGCCCAGCGAGTAGACATCGGCGCGCGTGTCGACATCGAGCCCCGACATCTCCGCCTGCTCGGGGGACATGTACTGGGGAGTGCCGACAAAGGCGCCGTACTGCGTGAAGAGCGTCTTCTCCGTCAGCCTCTGGTTGGTCGCCTTGGAGACGCCGAAGTCGATGACCTTGGGCACCGGCTTGCCGTCGTGCAGGGTCACCATGACATTTGAGGGCTTCAGGTCGCGGTGGATGACGCCCTTCTGGTGCGCGTGCTGCACCGCGTGGCAGACGGTCATGAAGAGCTCGAGGCGCTGGCGGACCGTCAGCGCCTGCTCGTCGCAGTAGCGGGTGATCGGGATCCCCCGGACGAGCTCCATCACGAAGTAGGGCCGCCCGGTGTCCGTCGCCCCGGCGTCGAGGACGCGGGCGATGTTGGGGTGGTCCATCATCGCG
The DNA here is from genome assembly GCA_036788215.1 of Phycisphaerales bacterium. Taxonomy (GTDB): domain Bacteria; phylum Planctomycetota; class Phycisphaerae; order Phycisphaerales; family UBA1924; genus DAIQNV01. The sequence goes on from DAIQNV010000012.1 coordinate 52,539, forward strand.
AGGGCCTGGCGCTCCGCCTCGAACCGGGCGATCACCTCCCGTGTGTCCATCCCCAGCTTGATGATCTTGAGCGCGACCTGACGGCGGACGGGGTGGGTCTGCTCCGCCATGAAGACGACGCCGAACCCGCCCTCGCCGATCTGCTGGAGCAGCTTGTAGGGCCCGATCGTCTGCCCGGGGCCCTCCGCGAGGGGCGAGAGGGACGTCGGAGGCGTCGGGGCACCGCCCTCGCGGTGGGGCGAACCGAGGGCCGAGGCGTGCTCGTCCGTGGGGACAGCGTCCACCGTCGCGTCGTCGGGGTCGAACTCGGTGGGGGTGATGGGGGGCGTTGGGTCTTCGGTCACGCGCGCGAGTGTAGCGGGAGTGAGGGTAAACCCGGAGGGCCGGGCCTCAGGAGCTCAGGGGGCCTCAGGCCTTCATCAGTTCCTCGAAACTGAAGCAGAAGCTCGCGATGTTCACGCACAGGCGGTCGGCCAGGCGGGCGAAGCCCGAGTAGTGCTCGTCGCACTGCTTGCTGAGCGTGTCGCGGTCGACGCCGGCGCCCTCGAACATCTCCTTGTTGCGGTCGAAGAAGCCGTCGATTTCCTTGCGGTCGGGCTCGAAGTGGTACTGGAAGGCGTAGGTACGGATGCCGGCGCAGAAGGCCTGCACCTTGCACTGGGCGCTCGAGGCGAGCAGCGTCGCGCCGGGGGGGAGCTTGGTCACTTCCTGCCCGTGGCTCTGGAATTGCTGGCTGGTCCAGCGGACGCCCGCGAGGATGCGGTCGATCTGCCCCGGGCCCACGATGTCCACCTTGGTGAAGCCGACCTCGGGCTTGGCCATCGGCGCCACCTCGCCCCCGAGGGCCCTGGCGATCACCTGCGCCCCCAAGCAGATGCCCAGGACCGGGATCTGCGCCTCGTGGGCCCGGCGGACGAAGTCGATCTCCCGGTCGAGCCAGGCCAGCCCGTCGGTCACGTTCTGGCGCCCGCCCAGAACGAGGACGCCCTGCACGTTGTCGAGGTCCGGCGGGATCGCCGCTTCCGCGTGGAGGTCGGGGCGGCGGAAGTCGAGCCGGAACCCGTGGTCGCGGAGGGTGAGCCCGAGCCGGCCGGCGTTCTGGGCGTCCGAGTGCTGGAAGACGACGATTCGTGCCATGGGGCGATGGTAGCGGGGGAGGGGGCGGCGCGGGTCCGCCCGGCGGGCTCAGGCGTGGGCGGTCATGACGATCAGGGCATCGTGGCCCCGCAGGTAGTCCTGGCGGAAGCGGACCGACGGGGTCCGCTCCAGGGCCCAGTCCAGGAGGGCCAGCGTGTCGAACCGCTTCGCCGGGCCCGTCGGTTTCGGGCGGGGGCGGTGGTGGCGGTCGGAGAGGAAGTTGAAGGCGAGCTGGCGGGGACGGTCGGCGGGGGCGATCTTCAGGGCCGCCCAGGCCCGCTCCAGCACGACGACCGCGTCGGTCTGCTCAAAGGTGTTCAGTGAGCCCGAGAAGACCAAGGCGGTGGTGCCTTCCTGTGTCACGAGGTGCTCGAAGAGGGTCCCGTCCTGCCCGAAGTCCGCGTGCAGGTAGCGCCGTTCGATCGGGCCGTTCGCCCGGGCGGAGGCCTCCTCGAGCAGCTCGGGGAGCGCATCGACGCCCAGGTAGAGCGCCGGGCGGGCGTCGCCGGTCCGCTCCTCCAGCCTTTCCGCGAGGTCGCCCAGCCCGCAGCCGATGTCGGCGATGATGGCGTCCTTGGTGTCCAGCGCCTCGATGATCGCGTCGAAGCGTGCGAGCTGCCCGTCCGGGCTGTTCCACAGGAGGGACTCGAAACGCGGGCCGAAACGGGTCACCGCGTCGCGATAGGGCTGGGTTGGGTCGGTCGCCATGGCGGGAGGGTAGTCGGGAATACCATCGGCCCATGCACGACCCGGCCTCGCTCGCACACGCGGTTCGCCTCTCCGAGACGCTCTTCCTCCGGTTCCTCGCCGGTTTCGACGACACCAACCGCACGGCACAGGCCCCCGGGCTGCCCAACCACCTCTCGTGGACGCTGGGCCACTGCGCGCTGACCATGCACCGGGCGGCGGATGTTGTCGAGGGCTTCATCGAGCCCCAGGTGCTGCCCACCGGTGACTGGATCGCGGGCGATGGCTCCGCCGGCGACCCCGGGAGGTACGACACCGAATCGGTCTGCGTGGGCTCCGTCCCCACGCCCGAGGCGAAGCGCTACCCCAGGCTCGCCCGGGCCCGGGATATCTTCCACGCCGGCGTCGAACGCCTCGCGACGACCGCCTCGAGCGCCAGCCCACAGACGCTCGCCCGCGAGATCCGCTGGGGCAAGGCTGAACTGGCCGCGGGCGATCTCGTCCTGCGGGTCGCGTTCCACAACGGGCTGCACGCGGGCCAGCTGGTCGACCTGCGACGGGCCCTGGGGCTGGGCCGGGCCATTCCCTGATGATCCCATGACCGACACCGGCGCCCAACTCGGCCTCTTCGGTCAGCCCGCTGCCCAGGGGCGGGAGACGCCGGTCGAGCCCGCGCCCGTCGACAGGGCGGTCGCTGATCTCGCACAGCGCCTGCCCGCGTCCGTCCGCCTGGGCACCTCGAGCTGGTCGTTCCCGGGGTGGACCGGCCTGGTCTGGGCGTCGGATGCGTCCGAAGCGGTCCTCGCGAAGCGTGGCCTCGCGGCGTACGCGTCGCACCCGCTCCTCCGCAGCGTGGGGCTCGATCGCGCGTTCTATCGGCCGCCGACGATCGACACCTACCGAGACCTCGCGAGCCAGACGCCCGTGGGCTTCCGCTTTCTTGTGAAGGCCTGGCAGGGCCTGACCCGCCCCGACGCGGATGAACGGGGGCGCACGCAGGGCCCGACGGCGCCGCTCGCGGCTGATGGCGTGCCCAACCCCTCCTTTCTGGATGCCGCGGAAGCGGAGGACCGCGTGATCGCCCCCTCCGTTCTGGGCCTGCGCGACCGCATGGGCCCGCTCGTCTTTCAGTTCCCACCGCTCGACCTCACCCGTTCCGGGCTGGAGCCCACGCGGCTTCTCGCCCGGCTCGGGGAGTTCCTCGCGCGCCTGCCCCGCGGTGAGCGGGCCCCGATCTACGCGGTCGAGTTCCGGAATCGGCAATTCTTCGAGCCGAGGTGGGCAGCAGCACTCGCAACCACGCTGCGCGATCATCGCGTCGCGCTGGGCTTCGCCCACCATCCCTCGCTACCGAGCATCGAGGATCAACGCCGGGCGATGGAGGACGCGGGGTGGCCGGTCGAGCGTCAGCCGGCGCTGGTGTGCCGCTGGCTGCTGGGTCACGGGCTGGGTTACGACGAGGCGAAGCAGCGATATGCCCCGTTCCGGGCTCTGCGAGATCCCGATACGGGGACGCGCCGTCAGATCGCGTCGCTCGTGCATGCGGGCATCGTCGCGGGCGTGGATGGCTGGGTCATCGCGAACAACAAGGCGGAGGGCTCGGCGCCGCTCACCGTTGTGGAACTGGCCCGCGAAATCGGATGCACCGACCGCGATAAATGAATCGCACTTCATCCCCGCTTCACGTTCCATGAATCCCCCGGCCCGACAGTTCCCACATCGACGCGGGCAATGGCGTCGGGACCACGAGTCGCGGAGGAGCGGCGAAGGGACGTGGGGCGATGTGGAGGAGACATCGCCCCGCATTACGAGATCGGCGTCCGTCGCGAGAGCGCCCCCCAGCGCGAGCTGCATTCACGCGGCTCGCTCGCCACGACGGACACCGTGCGAGCCCGGCGCAGCCCCCCGCGCCGGGCTCGCCTCGTTTTGGAGACAGCCCGGAAGCATGACCCGTGCTTCACCGGGCGTTCAGCGTAGCGTCACGCGGCGCCGGCACAATCGGGTATGACTGATCGCAATCTCAACGGCAAGACCATCGCTGTCCTCGCGACCGATGGTTTCGAGCAATCCGAACTCACCGAGCCCGTCGACCAGCTCCGCGCCATGGGCGCCGAGGTTCACATCATCGGGCCCGACAACACCCTCGACCATGGCTCCATCCGGGGCTGGGACCACACCGACTGGGGCAAGTCGATCAAGCTCGACAAGCAGATCGCCGAGGCCAAGGCCGGCGACTACGACGCGCTCGTGCTGCCCGGGGGCGTCATGAATCCCGACACCCTGCGCGTGCGCGAGGACGCGACCACCCTCGTCCGCGCGTTCTTCAAGGCGGGCAAGCCCGTCGCCGCGATCTGCCACGGGCCCCAGATCCTGATCGACTGCGGCGTCGTCGAGGGGCGCGAGATGACGAGCTACCCCTCGATCAAGAACGACCTGAAAAACGCCGGCGCCCGCTGGGTCGACCAGGAGGTCGTCGTCGACCAGGGCCTGGTCACGAGCCGCACGCCGGACGACCTGCCCGCCTTCATCGACAAGATCGCGGAGGAAGTCCTCGAGGGCGTGCACGCGGGGCAGAAGACCGCCTGACGGGCAACCGGACGCCTCATTCTGCCGCCG
>DAIQNV010000013.1:0-4214 GCA_036788215.1 Phycisphaerales bacterium
AAACGCCCGCGCCGACCCCGGCGCGGGCGTTCACATCAAACCCGGGCCCAAAGCCCTCGGATCGGACCCGCTCAGGGCTGCGCCGGCCTCTGCCCGCGCTGCACGGGCCGCTCTCCGCCGCCCCCGCGACCGCCCATCGCCTCCCGCAGCGCCCTCCGCTGCTCGGGCGAGAGCTCTTGCGCGATCGCCCGCATCATCGCGCGCCGCTGCGCCTGGTCGGGGGGTGCCCCGACCTCACGCTTCGACCGCGCCTCCGCGATGATCCCCTCGATTTTCCCGCGCTGCTCGGGCGTCAGGTCCAGTTGGTCGAGCACGCCATCAAACTCATCTTTCTGAGCCTGCAGGTCGCCCACGATCCGCATGTAGGACTGCTGCACCTCGATCAGCATTGACTGCATCGCGACCGCCCGCTGTCCGCTGCGCCCCTCCGCGCCGCCGCGGCCCTGCCGGTCCCGCTGCCCCTCGCCCGTCCCGTCCTGGGCGCCTTGGCCCGCTCCGGTCCGCCGGCGCTGGGGGCGATCGACACTCTCCTCGTCATCACCGGGCCCCTCCATCCCCAGGTCATCCAGGGGACCGATCATCTCGGGACCGCCCGCACCCGGCCCCCCCGCCCCACCCGCCCCACCGCGCCGACCCTGCCCGGGCTCCATCCCCCGGGCCTCCAGCCGGGCCCGCAGCGTCGCTTCGTGATACTCCGCGACCAGCTCCCGGTACCGCGCCTGCGCCGAGTCGGGAAGCCCCGCCGCGACGATGTCCGCCAGCGCCCCCTCCTCCGCCAGGGGCCGCAGGGCCTCCCGGATCTCCCGCATGGGCTCGCGCATCGACGCCCGGTCCCCCGAGCGCCTCGCCTCCGCGAGCGACTGCACCGCGGGCAGGTGCGCCTTCACGATCGCGTCCACCTTCGCCGCCCGGTCCGACAGCACCGCGTCCACCCGGGCCCGCGCCGCGTCGTCCAGTTCCAGCAGGCGAATCGCCGCGATCTCGGGCAGGTCGGGCAGGCGCTCCATCTCCCCGTCGAACCCGCGCCGCACCAGCGTGTCCGCGTCCTGCGTCGTCTCGACCCTTGGCCCCGACAGCAGCGGGCGCTCATTCCCGGCATCGGGCTGCACCGCCAGCGCCATCCCGGCGCTCGCCGTGAGCGCCGCCGCGATCACCAGCCCGCGAGGTCCGAGAACGAAGGATCGGCTGAAGTTCTGTGTCCGTGTCATCGATCGTGCCTTCCTGCCGGGCTCGCCTCCGGGGCCTCCCGACGCTGAGCAGGATGAACGCGTGCGACCGGCCCCGATTGCCGGGCGCATGAAAAACGCCGGGCGTCCGAGACGCCCGGCGGTATCCTGCCGCAACCTGTTCAGGGAGGCCTCAGCCCCGGCGACGACGCGCCGCGAGCCCGCACGCACCGAGCAGGGCGAACGCGGCGCCCGGCGCCGGCGTGATCGTCACGTTGTCGAGGTCGAAGGTGAAGTCGCCCGGGATCCCGCCCAGGACCCCCGCGTCGATCCCGATCTGGATGATCCCCGCGTTCGCGAAGACCGCGTTGTAGTCCGCGCCCTCAAAGCTCACAAAGTTCGGGCTGTCGGGCGAGAGATCCAGGCTGATCGTCGTCCACTGGCCCGCGAAGGTGGGCTGGAACGCGACCGCGATCGCCCCCGGGAAGCGGTTCACGTTGGCGACCCGCACGAAGAAGTTGACCGGCGCCACCCCGTTGTGGCGGATGTCGAAGCTGATGTTGTCAACGCCCGCGTCGATCCAGTTCCCGATGAACGCCCCGCCCGAAGCGTCGGGCAGCAGGCCCGGGATCAGGCTGGGCTCGCCCCGGAATAGCACCTCGAAGCTCCCCGCGCTTGAGTTGGCGAAGCTCCGCTGCGTGCTGATGTAGCTCGACCCGTCCAGCCCGCCCGACCCGACCAGCGTGGGCTCGGCAAAGTCGGTGTTGCTCCACCCCGCGGTGGTGTCGAAGGTCTCGGTGAACGGAACGACAACAGCGGAAGCCTGCCCCGCCAGCGAGGCCAGGGCAACAACGGTCAGCATCTTGGTCATGGTGATCTCCCTCAAATCTGTGATCCGTGCAATCCTCGGGCGATGGTATTGAGATTGAGTCTCAGTAGCAAGTCAGAACTGCAAGAATTCTCGCCCCACCGCAAATAGACACCACAATCGGGTGTCACGCCAGCCAGCCGGGCCCCTTTCCGCCGCCCGCCCCATTCCCCGCCCGATCCGGCCGATGATCGCGGGCGTAGGTGGGCCATCCAACGGCCCCACGGGAAAGCGGCTACGCCGCAGGCGTAGCGGTGTGGGTCCCTTCAGGCCCGCCGGATTCCATCCGGCGCGGCTGTCCAAGAGCGCGCGTGCGCCCGGAGGGCGCTACGGAGCGGGAGAAGTAGCTCTAGCATCCCCGCCGATCGCGTCGGATCCGCGGTCAGATCGGGATTCAGGCGGAAGGGCGGGCGAAGTATGTGCGGGATCGTGGCGTACATCGGGAACCGGAATTGCCGGGAACTGATCATCGAGGGCCTCAAGCGGATGGAGTACCGGGGGTACGACTCCGCGGGCCTCGCGGTCCTCGGGGGCATCGACTCCGGGCACCCCACGCTCCGCGTCTGCAAGTCCGTGGGCCGGGTCGCCAACCTGGAGAAGCGCCTCGAGGGCGAGGCCGCCTTTGACGGGACCCTGGGCATGGGCCACACCCGCTGGGCCACGCACGGGGGTGTCACCGACACCAACGCCCACCCCCACACCGACACCACGGGCACCATCTGCCTCATCCACAACGGGATCATCGAGAACTACGCCGCGATCCGGAAGTACCTTGAGGAAAAGGGGCGCTGCTGCGTCAGCGAGACCGACACCGAGGTCCTCGCGAACCTGATCGCCGAGCTCTACGACCCCGACCAGGGGCTCGACCTCGAAGCCGCGGTGCAGGCGGCGCTCCGCGAGGTCACCGGCGCCTACGCCATCGCGGTCATGTGCACCGGCGAGCCGGACACCCTGGTGTGCGCCCGCAAGGGCTCGCCCCTCATCGTGGGCATCGGCAACGGCGAGTACGTCGTCGCCTCCGACGGCTCCGCCATCATCGCCCACACCGCCCGCGCCATGACCCTCGACGACTACTCGGTCGTCCGCCTCACCCGCGACGGCCTGCGCACGAGCACGATCGACAACGTGGAGCTCACGCCCAAGATCATGCAGCTCGAACTGGAGCTCAGCGAGATCGAGCTGGGCGACTACGAGCACTACATGAAGAAGGAGATCTACGAGCAGCCCCGCACGCTGGCCAACTGCTTGCGCGGGCGCCTCGACTTCAACGAGGGCCGCGTCGTCCTGGGCGGGCTCAAGAGCTTCGAGAAGGAGCTCGTCCGCTCCCGGCGCATGATCATCTGCGCCCAGGGGACCGCCCTGCACGCCGGCATGATCGGCGAGTACCTCTTCGAGGACCTCGCCAAGCTCCCGGTCGAGTGCGAGTACGCCAGCGAACTCCGTTACCGCAACCCCATCATCGAGGACCGCACCGTCGTCGTCGCGGTCAGCCAGTCGGGCGAGACCGCCGACACCCTCGCAGCCCTGAGCGAGGTCCGCGACCGCGGCGCCCTCGCGCTGGGCGTGGTCAACGTCGTGGGCTCGACCATCTCGCGCGAGACCGACGCCGGCGTCTACCTCCGCGTCGGCCCAGAAATCGGCGTCGCCAGCACCAAGGCCTTCGTGGGCCAGGTCGCGGTCCTCACCATGATGAGCCTCTGGCTCGCCCGCCGGCGCGTCATGAGCCCCGAGGACTCGGGCCGCATGATCCAGGAACTCGCCAAGGTCCCCGATCACATCGAGCGCGCCCTCGCCCTCGACGAGCGGGTCCTCGACGTCACGAAGAAGTACATCGAGCGCGACAACTGGCTCTTCCTCGGGCGGGGCTACAACTACCCCACCGCGCTCGAGGGCGCCCTCAAGCTCAAGGAAATCAGCTACATCCACGCGGAGGGCATGCCCGCCGCCGAGATGAAGCACGGGCCCATCGCCCTCATCGACGACGGGATGCCCTGCGTCTTCATCGCCACCCGGGGCAGCCAGTACGACAAGGTGATGAGCAACATCTCCGAGGTCCGCTCACGCGGGGGCCACGTCATCGCGGTCGCCACCGAGGGCGACACGCAGATCGAGCGCGAAGCCGAGGATGTCTTCTACATCCCCGATGTCCCGGAGCAACTGAGCCCGATGGTCGCGGTCGT
>DAIQNV010000013.1:4314-38343 GCA_036788215.1 Phycisphaerales bacterium
TTCACCGACCGGTCGCTCGCTGAGAAAGCCCCGGGCGTCTGGCCCGGCGCCGAGGGGCACACCCGGGGCGCCGTCTGGGTCGTCGTGGGCGTCCTCATCTCCTCCGTCCCGTCCGGCGCCGTGCTGCTCGTCGAGCCGATCTTCGGGCTCGAGCCGGGCGAACGCCTCGTCGCGCTCGCCTGGACCGCCCTCATCTCCGGCATTGGCTTCGGCGCCCCCGCCCTCGCCTGGTGCGCCGTCCGGGGGGTGCCCCGTGTCGAGCGCCGCGTCATCGCGACCCGCGGACGCCTCTGCCCGTTCTGTGGGCACGACCTCACAGGCCGCCCCGTCGCCAGCCGCCTTGAAGCCTCCCCCTGCCCCGAGTGCGGGCGCCCGATCTCGACCCGCGACGCGGTGCTGTTCTGGTGCCGGCAACTGCGTCGATCGGTGAAACCCTGAATAGGCTGGCCGAATCTGGGGATAGATCCGGGCAAATGAGCGCAAACTCTGCACCGACGAGCACTCCGATTGTGGACAACCGGTGTGTTTCTATCGTTGGTGACGATTCCCCACCGATACCCGGGGCACGATGGCTGAGCCCGTCCATCCCGATACCCGCCTGGCAACTCGCCCCGGGGAAATGCTGGTCCCGTCCCGCACAGGGCGCACCGGTGTCTCCGGGCTGCTCTCCCGGGGGCCCCTTCGGGTGCCGGCGCCCGAACTGGTGCGCACGCCCAGGCTGACGCTCCGCCCGCTGCTCGGGATCGACCGCGCGCCCTTCCTTGAGACGGTTGAGCGGAGCCGCGAGCACCTCGAGCCTTGGGTGCCCTTGCAGCAGGCGGACGAGAGCGACGACGCGTACTTCGACCGTCAGGTGGAGTTGTGCGCCGAGGGCGACCTCCGGGGGACCGCTTGGCGGCGCGTCGCGGTGCTGGATGATGGGCGGATCGCGGGGGTGTTCAACCTCAACGCGATTACCAGGGGTTTGTCCTGGGAAGCCGACGCCGCCTGGTGGGTCGCTTCGGACTTCACAGGCCTGGGGCTGGCGACGGAGGGGGTGCGGGCGATGGTGCGTTTCGCGCTCTTGGCGCCGCCCCGAGGGCTGGGGCTGTTCAGCGTGCACTGCGGAGTTGCTCCGGGAAACATTCCCAGCCAGCGCGTTGCGGAGAAATGCGGGTTCGAGCACCGGGCTGGGATGCACAGCTACCTGCAGGTGGGCGACCGGTGGGTGCACCACGAGTTTTACCTGTGTTCGGCTGATCAGTCCGCCTGAACGGGGTGGTCTCTGGGGGCTTCGCGGGGAACTTCGGGCGCGGAGTTTCCCGTTCATACCTATCAGGCTCCTGAAGTGGTGGCGTTTGGTGAAGAGGTCCCCTACCGTTGCGGTCCGCGTGGGCGCGGTGCAAAAACCGGCTGAAACGCGAACATATTCGGCCCATTGTGGGGCCCCTGCCGGTCTTGCCTGACCCACACCATCCCCACGATTCTGCGACAGGAGCGGCCCTGCATGCCGACGGTGACCTACGACGGGCGGAGCTTCCAGCTCGACGGGCGGCGGATCTGGATCGTCAGCGGCTCCGTGCACTTCATGCGGCTGCACCCGGACCAGTGGGCCGATCGGCTGCACGCGTGCCGTCTGAGCGGGCTGAACACGGTGGAGATCCCGGTGTTCTGGTCTCGGGTGGAGCCCCGGCCCGGGCAGTTTGACTTCGAGGGGGAGGCGAACGTCCGGCGGTTCGTGCAGCTGGCCCAGGAGACGGGGCTGAGCTGCATCGTGCGTCCGGGCCCGTTCATCGGGCAGGGGTGGGAGGGCGGGGGCATCCCGCAGTGGCTGACGGAGAACCGGGACATCACCACGCGGTCGTCGGGCCCGGCGTTCCTGGAAGCGGTGAGCCGGTACTTCACGGCGCTGGCGGACCAGCTTCGGGACCTGCAGGTGACCGCGGCGGGCGCGGGCGGTCCCATCCTGATGGTGCAGTGCGAGCACGAGTGGACCTGCGGGCACACGGAGACGGGGACCGCGTACCTGGGCGAGCTGGCCCGTTTCCTCCGGGAGTCGGGGATCACGGTGCCCACGCTGAACTCGAACAACCTGTGGCAGGGTGTCGAGGGTCAGATCGACGGGTGGGTCGGGGAGACCTCGCTGTATTCGACGATGAGGCAGCTGAGCGAGGTGCGCCCGGATTCGCCCAGGCTGGTCATCGACTTCGGGGCGTCGCGGTGGCGCCGGCTGGGCGAGCCCGACCCGGACGCTGCGGACGGGCTGATCGTGCAGCGCCACGCTGCGGAGGCGATCGCGGCGGGTGCGCAGCTGAACATCGCGGCGTTCTGCCCGGGCGTGACGCCGGCGTTCAGCGGGGGCCGCCTCGCGGAGGGCGAGCACCGGGGGCTGGCGCAGCGTCCGCTGCAGGCGCTCGGGATCGATGAGTCGGGTGCGGTGGCGCCGACGCTGGCGGCGCTGCGGCCCCTCCTGAGCTTCGCGAACTGTTTCGGTCGGGTGCTGGCGTCGGTGGACGACGAGTACCGCCCGGTGGTGGCGGACCCGGCGAACCCGGGCCCGGGCGGGATCGCGGTGGTGCACCAGCAGGGCCCGCAGGGCGGCGTGATCTGGGTGTTCAGCGAGCCCGGGGTGAAGGGGAGCAAGAAGCAGCAGGGCGTGGTCCCGCTGCTCTTGCCCGACGGGTCGCACCTTGATATCCCGATCGGTGTGCAGGGGGTCAACTGGTGTCCCCTCGACGTGAACCTGGGCGGGCGCGTGGTGCTCGACTACGCGACGCTGTGCATCATGTACGCGTCGAGCAAGCTGATCGTCGCGTACGGGCCGGCGGGCTCGGTGGGCCAGGTGTCGATCAACGGGACGCCCCTCGAGGTGGAGGTGCCCAAGGGCCGGCACCACATCGCGGATGTCCACGAGGGCGTGTGCGTCGTCGTCGTGAACGAGGAGATGGTCTCGGAGACGTGGGTCTTCGAGGACGACGCGTATGTCGGCGTCGAGGGCGTGCGGGCGGACGGGTCGGCGATCCCGGGGACGCGCAAGGGCGTGCGGATCAAGTCGAACGGCTCGGAGAGCCCCGTCAGCGGTCAGCGGGCGACGACCGGGGGCGTGACCGGGCTCTCGACCTGGGCCGCGGCGCAGGCGGACGAGTACGCGTTCGGCACGAGCCCGAGGTTCGCCGGGATCGACGGCCCGGCGGCGCTGAGCCGTCTCGGGGCGCCGGCGGGGTATGGCTGGTACCGCGTGACGCTGCGGTCGGGTGCTGCGAAGAAGGTGAAGCTGGGCGCGCCGCAGTCGGCGGACCGGCTGCACCTGTTCATCGATGGCGAGCCCTTTGGCGTTCTGGGCACGGGCCCCGGGGCGACCGATGAGCTCTCGATCTCGCTGAAGAAGGGCGACCGGACGATCGTCCTGCTCGCGGAGAGTGTGGGCCGGCTGAGCGCGGGCTCTACGCTGTCGGACCCGAAGGGGCTGTGGGGGCCCCTGTACGAGGTGACGCCGGTGAAGGTGGCGCGCCCGGAGCTCGTTGAGACGGATCCCCTTGATCCGCTCTCGTTCCGCAAGCCCCTGATGCAGGTGCCCGAGGGGGAGCACACGCACCCGGTGCGCCTGAGCTGGGGCTTCGTGCACCGCAAGAAGACGCCCCTGTTCCTGAACATGGGCCCGGTGGACGCGAAAGCGATGGTGCTGCTCAATGACACGCCGGTCGCGTGGATCGACCGGGGCGGGGTGGCGGAGATGGAGCTCGACCCCGAGGTCCTGGTGCGCGGGAACAACACGATCCAGCTCGCGGTCTTGACCGACGCGGTGGGCGACGCGGGCGACGACGAGGTGGAAACGCTCGCGTCGACGGTGAACCCCAAGATCGTCGAGGGCGTGAACGACCTGACCGCCAAGGGCGAGTGGGCGTTCGCGAAGTGGGAGCCCCCGGCGCCCGCGGCCTTCGACCCGATCGCGAAGACGAAGATGGGCCCGGTCGCGGGGCCGACGTGGTGGCGGTCGAGTTTCCAGGCGTCGGCGTCGTCGGCGTCGGAGGAGCCCCTGGTGCTGGATCCTGCGGGCATGACGCGTGGCCAGGTGTTCGTGAACGGGCGGCACCTGGGCCGGTTCGCGGTGTCGGCGCCGGACGGGACGGCGCTGCCCGGTGATGCGAAGCTCATCCTGCCCGCGCCCTGGCTGCGCGAGGGGGAGAACGAGCTCCTGCTCTTCGACGAGCATGGCGGGAACCCCGGGAAGATCAAGCTCGGCCCGGACGGCTCGCGCCGCCCGCTCCGCGCGTAAGGTCGGGTGAAGCCTTTCGGAGGGGATTGCCCGTGACCCACGCCAGCGAACGCGTCGCCTCGCTCCGTCCGCTGTGGTTCGAAGCGGCGGCGTTTTCCGCGTGGGCGCACCGCAACGAGGTGCGCAAGGACGGGCGGACGCCCTACGCGGCGCACCCGGCGCGGGTGGCGATGACGGTGCTCAGCGTCTTCCGGATCGACGACGACACCGCGCTCGCGGCGGCGTTCCTGCACGACGTGATCGAGGACACCGCGTGCGACTACGACGATGTCGCGGACCGCTTCGGGACCGAGGTCGCGGACATCGTCGCGGCGCTGACAAAGAACATGATCCTGCCCGAGAAAGAGCGGGAGCGCGAGTACGACGAGCGCCTGGCCAGGGCGGACTGGCGGGCGAGGCTGATCAAGCTGGCGGACGCGTACGACAACCTGCTCGATGTCCCGAGCATGACCGGGGACGACGAGCAGAAGCTGCGTGACCGCACGCGCCGGGCTGTGGAGCGGGCGGACCGGGCGCTGGCGCTGGCGGAGCGGGACCCGGAGCTGGAGCGGGCCCGGGCGGCGCTGCGGGCGGTGCGCCAGGGCGCGGGGGCGTAGAGGTTCGGGGCGGGGCGGGACGGGTGGCTGCTTCTCGTCGACGAGTTCTCGTCGACTACTTCTCGTCGTCGGGACGGGTGGCGTATTCCTTGAGAGCCATGGCGGCTTCGGCGAGCCTGGGGAGGCCCTGGTCGCGTTCGCGCTCGAAGCCATCGAGGCTGCGGATGCGTCCCTCGGGCTCGCGCCCCGGGAGGAGCCTGCGGTCGAGTTCGACGATGCGCAGGGCGGAGAGCCTGTAGTAGGCCATGAGCTGCTCGAGTTCGGTCATGGGCTCGCGGGAGGCGAGGCGCCGGTTGACCGCTCGTTCGCGCCAGTTGGGGTCGGCGGCGCGGAAAGGCTCGTCGCCGGTCGCGGCGCCGGGCTGGCCCCCGAAGGCGATGAAGCGGGAGGTGTCGCGCCCCGCGGGGCGTGTGAGGTCGATGTCGTTGAACCGCTCGGTCGCGCCGGGCTCGACCCAGAGGCCCTCGGCGCGGAGCCAGTCGAGGGGGTCGAGCGCAGCGCCCGCGATCGCGGTGTGTCCGGCGGGGTCCCACCGCACGCCCTCACGCGTGAGGCGGATGTCGTAGGCGGCGCGGAGGGAGGCGGGGGGGAGTTCCCGCGTGTTGTCGAGGTCGGCGAAGTTTCCGAGGGGGACCTCGAGTTCGACGGTGGAGAAGTCCCCGTTGATGCCGGGGCGGCGGAGGACGACGGGCATGGTGTCGCCCGGCTCGTGGCTCAGGATGATCCACTGCATGTGGGCGGTGCCCCGCAGGGTGTGGCCCGCGACCATCGTCAGGATGTCGCCCCCTCGGAGGAGGAGGGCGGCGGGGAAGCCCGCGATGACCTGCCCGATCGCGACGGGGCCCTCTTCGGGCCCGGGGGCGAAGCTGACGCCCAGCCCGGCGCGGGGGCGGCTGTCGAAGACGCGCTGGGCGGAGGCGCGGAGGCGGACGCGCTGCTCGGGCGTCAGGTCGTTGCGGCGCATTTCGTCCTCGAGGGCGCGGAGGCGTTCGAGGGTGGAGCCTTCGGCGAGGAGGGCGGTGGCGCGTTCGCGTTCGGCGAGGTCGGGGTGGTCGAGGCGTGCGATTGCGCCCGGATCGATGGCCTGGGCGTGGGCGAGGGGCCCCGCCAGGACCACGAGCGCGAGCGCGACGATGCGATGGGGGGTCATTACAGGAAGTGTCGGCCCGCGCCCGGCGTGGGGCAAGCGGAATCGCTCTATCCCCGGGATTGTGCGGGTCATTCCGCCGGGGAGGGGGCGAGGTGGTGCACGAGGGCGGGGGCGGACTCCATCAGGTGCTCCGCGAGGCGGGAGACGAAGCGGGTCATGCCCCCCGCGTCGATGGCGCCGAACCGCCCGGTGGAGGCGACGGCGCGGGCGAGCTCGCGGACCAGGGCGCGGACCATGAGCCAGGGGGCGAGGGCGGCATCCTCGGGCCCGCCAGCGCCCCTGGGGAGCGTCGGCAGGCCCAGGTCCCCGGCGCGGGCGCGGGCCTCCGCGACACCGGCGCGGTAGCCCATCCAGAACGAGGCGAGGCGGGCCATGTCGGGGCGGTCGGGCCAGGCGTCGGGGTCGGGCGTCGTGGTGCGCTCGAGGGCGAAATGCAGCCCACCGGCGGCGAGGTCGGCGATCGCGGGGGCGGTGCGGGTCTCGTCGAAATCGACGACCGCGACGAGCTCGCCCCCGGGCGTCCAGAGGGTGTTGCCCGGGTGCCAGTCGGCGTGGATGAACTGGCGGGGGCGGGTGGCGAGGCCCCGCTGGGCGAGGGCGGTGGAGCTGGCGCGCCAGAGCTCGCGGAGACGGATCATGGCACCGGCGTGCTCGGGGTAGCGTTCGGTGGCGCGGTCAAGGTCGGGCTCGGCGTCGGGCTCTGTTGTCGAATCGGTGGCGGGGTCGGCGGTGTTGGCCCAGGGGCTGGTGAATCCATCGAGGGCGCCGTGGAGGAGGCCCAGGGTGCGTCCGGCGTCGCGGGCTGCGGGCTCGGTGGCGGGGTAGGGGCCTCCGTCGACGAAGGCGGTGAGTTCGTAGATGGCGGTGGTGTCGTTGTGGGGCAGGCGGAGGAGGGTGCTGGCGTCCTTGGCTTGGATGATGGCGGGCGTGGGGACGCCTCGCTGGTGGGCGCGGAGGTGGACGTGCTGGCTGAGGGCGACGCGGGAGGGGTCGGAGCCCGGGGGGCGGCGCTTGAGCAGGAAGCGCCCGCGATCGGCGTCGACGACCGCCTTGGGCGAGCGGGGGTTGCCACGCGGGAAGTCGCGGATGGCGTGGATAGCGCCGAGGTCGTATCGGGCGAGGGCGTCCTGGGCTTCGTCCCTGGTGAAGCGGTCGCGCTGGGCGGGCGCCGGGGGGGCGGTGTCGGGGAGCGTTGCAGAGGGTTTCGGGCCGGCGGGGTCCATGGTCGGATCCGTCCCGTGCGGGGAGTGGGGGGGCTACTCGATGTTCTGCACCTGCTCCTTGATGCGGTCGATGGCGCCCTTGATCTCGACGGTGTAGCGGGAGATCTCGGCGTCGGGGCTCTTGCTGGCGATGGTGTTGGCCTCGCGGAGCATTTCCTGGGTGATGAAGTCCATGGTGCGTCCGACGGGCTCGCCGGACTGGTCGTCGAGTCGGTCGCGGAACTGGGAGAGGTGGCCCCGGAGGCGGATGATTTCTTCCGCGATGTCGGTGCGTTCGGCGTAGACCGCGATCTCGCGGATGAGGTCGGCGGGCTCGACGGTCATGCCGGCGTCGGCGAGGAGGGAGGCCATGCGGGTCTGCAGGCGCTGCTGGTAGACCCGGGCGACGTCGGGGGCCTTAGCCTCGATTTTGGTGAGGCGGTCGGCGATGAGGTCGTGCTGGTTGCCCAGGTCCTCGCGGAGGTTGGCGCCCTCGGTGCGTCGGAACTCGAGCATCGCCTCGGCGGCCTTCTCGACGAGGGGCACAAGGACGGCCCGGGCCCGCTCGATGCGGAGGTCCTCGCCACCCGGTGGCTGGAGGACGCCCGGGAGCTGGAGGAGGGCGCCGGCGTCGAGGGCGACGTCGCCCGACTTGATGCTGGGGGCCTTGCGCAGTTCGGTGATGTAGTGCTCGAGGGCGCGGTAGTTGACGTTGAGGGCGGCCTGCTCGCTCGATTCGCTGATCGCGACGCGGAGGGTGACGGTGCCCCGCTTGAGGGTCTTGCGCATCGCGACCTCGAGGACGGGCTCGAGGCTCTGGTATTCCTCCGAGAGTCGGAAGACCGCCTTGAAGTACTTGTTGTTGACGCTGCGGAGTTCGACGAAGTACTCGGCGTCTTCCGTCTTCGCCGAGGCGCCGCCGAAACCGGTCATGCTGCGGATCAATGGGCGTCCTCGCGCTGGATCGGCCGGAATGGGCCGATGGGTGAGTTTACGCGCCGGCGCGTGGGCGGGGGGGCTGACGCCCGATCTGGTCCGATCTGGTCCGATCTGGTCCGATCTGGTCCGATCTGGCCTGATCAGGGCTGGTCGGGGAGGGTGGCGTCGGGCTCCGCCTCGTCGTCCGGGCCACGGAAGGCACCCGAGGAATCGGCACCGATTTCGGCGGGGTCCTGCGGCGTTTCGGGCTCGCTCGTTGCTGCGGGGGTGCCGGCGGGGGCGGGGGCGGTCTCGGCCTGGAGGGGGCCCGCCTGGGGGCGGCCCGAGTCGATCGATTCGGGGCGGGCGGCGAAGTTCAGCCCGATGGCGAAGAGCACGAAGATGACGAACATCGAGATGGTGGCGATGGTGAGCGCATCGCCGGTCTTGGTGCCGAAGGCGGTCTGGCCGGAGCCCCCGCCCGCTCCGAAGGCGCCGGAGAGGCCACCGCCCTGGGGGCGCTGGATGAGCACCGTGAGGATGAGCACGACACAGACCACGACGAACCCGAGGACGAGCAGCGAAACGACCCAGTAGGCGAGCCCAAGCGTCAGCATGAAGGACCTCGATCCGAACCCTGACCCCCCGCGGCGTGCCGCGGAGATTCCCGGGGCGTTCGCAACGCCCGCCGGGCCACGACTCTAGGCCTCTCTCGGGTCGACGGGGCCCGGGGGCGGGTCAGGCGCCGGCCTTGACGATGGCGCAGAAGTCGGAGGCCTTGAGGCTCGCCCCGCCAATGAGGCCCCCGTCGATGTCGGGCTGGGCGAGGAGCTCGGCGGCGTTGGCGGGCTTCATGGAGCCCCCGTACTGGATCCTGACGGAGGCGGCGGTCGCTTCCCCGAACATCTGGGCGAGGAGGGCGCGGATCTTGGCGTGGGCGTCCTGGGCGTCGGCGGGGGTGGCGGTTTTGCCGGTGCCGATGGCCCAGACGGGCTCGTAGGCGATGGTGACGCGCTGCATGTGGTCGGGCGTGAGATCGGCGAGGGCGGAGCGGATCTGGCGTTCGTTGACCGCGTCGGTGTGGCCGGCGTCGCGTTCGTCTTCCTTTTCGCCCACGCAGAGGACGCAGTGGAGGCCGGCGCCGAGGACCGCCCTGGTCTTGAGGGCGATCAGGTCGTCGGTCTCCCCCAGGACATGGCGGCGCTCGGAGTGGCCCACGAGGACCGCCTGGACTCCGCAGTCCTTGAGCATGGAGGCGGAGACCTCGCCTGTGAAGGCGCCGTCGGGCTGGTGGTAGATGTCCTGGGCGCCGAGCATGACGGTGGCGCCCCGCTCGCGGAGGACCGAGGCGACGGTGAGCAGGTAGGGGAAGGGGGGGAAGACCGCGACATCGACGGAGCCGGTGTCGGCGAGCCCGTCGACGACGGCGCGGGCGAGTTCGGTCGCCCCGGCCTGGTCGGTGTTCATCTTCCAGTTTCCGCCGATGAAAGGCCTGCGCTCGCTCATGGTCGATCCCCCTTCAATGGTCTCGCTTCCGCCCGAGGATAGCACGCGGGCGCACGCAAAAGGCCGGCGCGGGCGGTGCCGCGACGGCCCTGTGTGCATCGGGTCACGGGTTGGCGGGCGTCAGACGCCGGCGCCGACGCTGCCGACGCGGGGTCCGGCGTCGATGACCGCCTTGTCGACGCCTTCCTGGTACTGCTTGAAGTTCTCGATGAAGAGGCTCGCGAGCCGGTGGGCGGTCTCGTCGAACTTGTGCTTGTCCGCCCAGGTGTTCTTCGGGACGAGCATCTCCTCGGGCACGCCCGGGACGCTGGTGACGGTGTGGACACCGAAGACGGGGTCTGGCGTGGTGGGGGCCCCGGCGAGTTCGCCCGAGTGGATGGCGTCGATGATCTTGCGGGTGTAGGCGAGCTTCATGCGGTGGCCGGTGCCGAAGGAGCCCCCGGTCCAGCCGGTGTTGACGAGCCAGACGTTGGCCTTGTGCTGGTGGAGCTTCTGGGCGAGCAGCTCGGCGTACTTGCCGGGGTGCCAGACGAGGAAGGGGGCGCCGAAGCAGGCGCTGAAGGTGACGGTGGGCTCGGTGACGCCCACCTCGGTGCCCGCGACCTTGGCGGTGTAGCCCGACATGAAGTGGTACATGGCCTGCTCGGGCGTGAGCTTCGCGACGGGGGGGAGGACGCCGAAGGCGTCGCAGGTGAGGAAGATGATGTCGGTGGGGTGGCCCGCGACGCAGGGGATCTTGGCGTTCTTGATGTGCTCGATGGGGTAGGCGCCGCGGGTGTTCTCGGTGATCGAGGTGTCGTCGAAGTCGACGTGGTGGTGGTCGGGGTCGAGGACGACGTTCTCCAGGACGGCGCCGAAGGTGAGCGCGTTGAAGATGTCGGGCTCGGACTCGGGGGTCAGGTGCACCGCCTTGGCGTAGCACCCGCCCTCGATGTTGAAGATGCCCTGCTCGGTCCAGACGTGCTCGTCGTCGCCGATCAGCATGCGCTTGGGGTCGGCGCTGAGCGTGGTCTTGCCCGTGCCGGAGAGCCCGAAGAGGATCGAGCTGCGGTCGGTCTTTGGGTCCGCGGTCGCGGAGCAGTGCATGGAGAGGTGCCCGCGCTTGGGCATCAGGTAGTTCATGATCGTGAAGACGCCCTTTTTCATCTCGCCGGCGTACTGCGTCCCGAGGATCACGAACTCCTTGTCCTCGAAGCAGAGGTCGACGGAGGTCTTGCTCGTCATGCCCAGGGTGTAGCGGTTGGCGGGGAAGGCGCCCGCGTTGAAGATGACGTAGTCGGGCTCGCCGAAGGTCTCGAGCTCCGCGTCCGTCGGGCGGATCAGCATGGTCCACATGAACAGGGCGTGGTAGGGGCGGGCGCAGATCACGCGGATCTTCACGCGCTGCTCGGGGTCCCAGCCGGCGTAGCCATCCACGACGTAGATCCGCTGGCGGGTGTTCAGGTAGTCGACCGCTCGCTCGCGGTTGGTGAGGAAGACCTTCTCCTCGATGGGGATGTTCACGCTGCCCCACCAGATGTCCGGGGCGCTCTCCGCGTTCTTGACGATCCTTTTGTCCTTCGGGCTCCGGCCCGTCTTCTCGCCGGAGTAGGCGACCAGCGCGCCCTGGTCCGAGATGCTCGAGCCCTTCTCGTACTTGATCGACTCCATGTACAGACGCGCCGGGGGGACGTTTCGGCGGATGTCCGTCACCGTGATCCCGTACTGCTCCAAGCTGATCTTCGTCATCCAGGGCCTCCTGTCGCCCGGCATAGCCCGGGTCGCGGTTGTCCTGCCGCTCCCCGCGGCCTGCCGATCCCTCGCGACGCGGCCCCCGCGCCGCTTTCGTACCTTAGCCCCCCCGCCCGGCCCGCTGAGCGCCACAGATGCGCCATTGACCCGGCTACGGAATGCGTCGTACGCTCCCTTCCCGCGGGATCGGGCGGCGGTCCGGACGAACCGGACCGCAAGATCTGGTACATCCCGCGGACATCCTGACTCCCACGCCGGTGCCCGGCGGGGGAGTCGCAGTTGGCGGCCGTAGCTCAGTTGGTTAGAGCACCGGGTTGTGATCCCGGTTGTCGCGGGTTCGAATCCCGTCGGTCGCCCTTCTTCAGTGCTCATGGTGGCGGTCCCGCTCCTACCGGCCTAGCCCCCCGCCCAACCCGGCCCAACCCGGCCCCACCCGACCCCGCTCAGGCGGCGGCGGAGGTTCCGGGGCCCGCGAGCCCGTCGCGCCCGGTCCGGGCCCAAGTCCTGCAGGTCCGCAGGAGGAGCCCCCGGTCGACCGGCTTGGACAGGAAGTCGTCGCAGCCCGCCCGGGCGAAGATGGCCCGGTCCTCGGGCAGCGCCGCGGCGGTGAGCGCGACGATCGGGACGCGGGCTCCGCGCCCGCCGACTTCCCTGAGTTCCTTGGTCGCTGCGGGCCCGTCGAGGACGGGCATGTGCATGTCCATCAGCACGAGGTGGCAGTCGGGCAGGCGGTGCAGGAGATTGATCGCCTCGCGTCCGTGGGTCGCGAGGTGGACCCGGGCTCCGGCGGTGCGGAGGAGGTGGGCGATGAGGCGGCGGTTGTCCTCCCCGTCCTCCGCCAGCACGATGTCGAGGCCCTCGAGCGAGGGGAAGTCCTCTGTGGAGCGCGTCGGCTCGTCGAAGGTCAGGCCCGGGACGAGTCGCAGGCGCCCGGTCGCGCCGGGCTGGATGCGGAGCGTGAAGACGCTGCCCTGCCCGGGGGTGCTCCGGACGCTGACCGAGCCCCCGAGCGCCTCCGCGATGCGCTGGGTCAGCGTGAGCCCGAGCCCGGTGCCCCCGTGTCGGCGTGTGACGCCCTCGTCCGCCTGGCTGAAGGCGCTGAAGATCCTCCCTTGTTCGTCCTCGGTGAGGCCTGGGCCTGTGTCGGCGACATCGAAGGCGAGCATCCCGTCGCGCTCGCAGCGCACGACGACGCGGACGCTGCCGGTGTCGGTGAACTTGAGGGCGTTGCCCACGAGGTTCATGAGGGCCTGACGGACGCGCAGGGCGTCGGCCTCGATCGTCTCCGGGATCGGCCCTTCGAAGATCGCGTCGAGGCGGAGCGACTTCTGGGCCGCGGTCCCGCGGAGGGTGCTCACCACGTCCGCGACGACCTCGACGGGGCTGATGGTGGCCCGCCGGACGGGCATCTTGCCGGCGTTGAACTTCGCCAGGTCGAGGATGTCGTTGATCAGGGCGAGCAGGTGCTCCCCGTTGCGCTGCACGATGGCGAGGTGCTCGCGGCGCTGCTCGGGGTCCTTCTCGCCCTCTCGACGCGCGAGCTCGACATACCCCAGGATCGCGGTGAGGGGCGTGCGGATCTCGTGGCTCATGTTGGCCAGGAAGCGCTCCTTGGTCGCGAGCGCTTCTTCCGCGATCCGGCGGTGGCCCACGATCGCGGTCATCTGCCTGCGGATCAGGCGCACAGAGGGCTCAAACACGAACAAGGCCTCGATCAGAAGCGCGGCGCCCGTCAGGAGAAGCAGAACGAGGTGCAGGCGTTCCACCATCGCCCGCGCCGCGTCCGCCTCGCCCTCGTACAGCCCGACCAGCGCGTGCATCCGCGGAAGGAACGCGTCCGCCGACGCCCGAACCCCGGACGCCGCGGCGTAGACGCCCGCGGTGCCGGCGCTGCCGGGCTGCTCGACCGTTGCGAGGACATCGCGGGCGCACGCGACCAGTGCCTGGCGATCCGCCTCGAGCTGATCGAGCAGCGCGAGCGCCGCCGGTGAGTTGTGCCCCGTGAGTCCGAACGCGCGGTCGCCCCACCGGATCGCTGCGTGGGAGGCCTCGAAGTCTTCGATGTCTCGCCCGAGTTCGTCCACCGGTGCAGCGGCCCGGTTCCCGCACTCGACCGCCATCGCGACCTCCGCCACCCGGCGCGCGATCGCCTGGCTCAGCATGCGCTGGCGGCCCGCGATGTTGATCAGACGGGCCTGGTCGTCGTTCCCCGATGCCCGCACTCCGTACAGATGCCCCGCGCCGACCAGCACCGCGAGCACCGTCAATGCGGTGATGTACCGGACACGCAGTCGGCGGGCGGCTGATCTCGGGGCGTCGCGGTCGATCGAGGGCATCGTTTGCCTAGCCTCTATTGGGTCCCTTGGCCTAGGTCAATCGGCTCATTTACCCCGGGGATTTCCCCCTTCATCCACACTTTTGACGCGGGCTGCGACCGCCGAACCGTAATGCCCACCGAACAGGATCGCGTGCACCAGCAGCGGGGCGAGCTGGTAGACGGCGCAGCGTCGGGCCCAGCCCCCATCGTCGAACCCCGGCACCGCCCGACGCTCCCGGTAGCGATCCCAGAATGGGGCTCCGAAGCACCCGAACAGGTGGATGAACGCGAGTTCCACCTCCGGGTCCGCGTAGTGCACCGCCGGGTCGATGAACCCCGCGATGTGGCCCCCGCGCCAGAGCACATTGCCCGACCAGGCGTCGCCATGGATGAGCCCGGGCGCGTTCACATGGTCGACGACCCGGTCGAGCCGGTTCGCGAGGCGCTCGAGGGCTCTCAGGGTGCCCGGGGGGAGGGCGCCGCGCTGGTCTGCCAGGCGCCCGAAGTGGAGGAGCCGGTGCTCGCCATAGAACGCCCGCCAGTCGTCGCTCCACGCGTTGACCTGGGTGAGCGGGCCGATGAGTGTGTTCTCGTGGAAGCCATAGCGGTCGGCGCGGAGGTCGTGCAGGTCGGCGAGCATGTCCGCGGCTTCGGCCTGGCCCTGGGGCGATTGTCGCCCGTCGTTGTCGATCCACTCCATCGCGAGGAGGGTCGGCTCCGCGTGCACGACCCCGGGGACGGGCAGCGCGGACCGCTTCGCGAGGTAGGCGAGCATGCGACCCTCGACATCGAGCGCAGCGGAGGGGCCCTGTGCGACCTTGACGACGAGGCGCCGGCCACCGGCTTCGACGCGGTAGACCTCGCCCACGCACCCGCCCGAGAGGGGCGTGACCTCGTCGGGGCGGAGGCCCAGGGCCGCCTCGATGCTGTCCGCGATGGGCGTGTTCCCGGGGGGCACGCCGGAGCCTAAGGCGTCGTCAGGCGGCTCGCTTGCCCGAGTTCCGGCAGATCGAGGCGAGCTCGGAGACGAGGCTCCGGGCGTTCTCGAGGTCCATGTCGCGGCTGAGTCGGGCTGCGACGCGGGCGGCGACATCGCCGATCCCGTCGTATCCGAGGGTGGGGGCGGCGCCGGCGAGTTGGGTGCACAGGGCGTAGATGTCCATGGCGCGGTCCTTCTCGACCGAGACCTCGAGCTGCCTGGCGAGGGCGTCGAGCTGCTCGCGGAAGGCTTTTTTCGCGTCGGAGGAGACGCTGCGTCGCCCGCTGCTCTTGCCCGCCTTCACAAACTCCGCGAGGGCCCGCAGCAAGACGTCCTGCACGAGGGGCTTGAGCAGGTACGCGGCGACCGGGCTCGAAGAGACCGCGGAGCGGACGCGGTCGTCCATCTCGGTGCCGGTGACGATGACGGGGGTGCCCAGGCCCTCGTGGTAGACCTTGCTCGCGACCTCGGCGCCGGTCATGTCGGAGAGTTCGAAGGCGGTGATGACCGCGTCGACCCCGTCCTGGGCGGCGTGCACCGCCTCCAGCCCGCTGGTGACCTCGACGATGCGGAGGCCGGTGCGGTTGAGGAACTGGCGGATGACGCGGAGGTCGGTGGGGACGGGCTCGGCGATGCAGACGCTGCCCATGACCTCCGCCGGGTTGACCCGCTCGTAAGCGAGGAGCGCGTCGAGGGGGCTGGTGGGGACGAACTCCCTCGGGTCGAGTTCCTCGTCGAAGCGGACGCCGACCTCGTGCACCACGCCCTGGCGGTGCTCGCAGCGGGCGACGCGTCCGCTCGCGGCGTGCAGGCCCTTCTCGGGATGGGGCAGCATGATGAGGACGCGCGTGCCCGGGTAGACGAACGCGCTGTGCAGGAGCGCGACGCCCCCCTTGGAGAGGTTCCGGCAGGCGAGCTTGAGCGTGACGTCGGAGCCCCCCGGGTGCTGGAGGAGCACATCGACGTGCTGCTCGCGGAATGGCCAGCGGCTGAAGACGCGGTGCTGGGAGCCGGGCTCCTGGCGGGTCTCCGCCTCGAGCCGGTCGAGCATGTGGTTCAACTGGCGGGGCGTCATCCCGATGGTGTTGGGCCTCCGGCTCGATTCGAGCTTGGGGCCGAGGTTGCGCTTGATCAACCGGTGGTTGTTGGCCATCCGCGTGCTCCGGTGCCGCCATTGGCGTGCGCGCGGATCGCGGACGCCCGGCGTGTCATCGGGTGACCGGCACGCCGGGGTCGTCCCGGGCTGGGCCTGCGCTGCCGAGGCAACCAAACCGGACCCGCGCAGCCCGCACCTGCCCAGGGGGGCCGGTCGCTTCCTGCGTCCGAGAAGCGGGGGCCGGGTGTCGGACTCAGACGTCGAGGTTGCGCACCTCGAGGGCGTGCTCCTCGATGAACTTGCGGCGGGGCTCGACCTGCTCGCCCATGAGGACGCTGAAGAGGCCCTCCGCGTCGCCGGCCTGCTCCCAGGTGACGCGCATCAGCGTGCGCCGGCTCGCATCCATCGTGGTGTCCCAGAGCTGCTCGGCGTCCATCTCGCCCAGGCCCTTGAACCGCTTGATCTCGAGCCCACGGCGCCCGATCTCGTGCAGCATCGCGAGCACCGCGGGTAGGTTCGCCGCTTCCAGCACCTTCGCGGTCGAGGCTGCGGAGGCGGATGCGGAGGGAGCGTCGCTCTCCTCGTTCTCGTCGTGCTGGGGCGTGTCGGCGGTGTCGTCGGGCGTGGTGTCCTGCTCGAGCCGCCAGGCGAAGCGTGTGGGCAGGCGTTCGCCCGTTACGCTTTCCTCCTGGATGAGGTGGTAGTCCTCGATGTCGAGGCCGAGCTGGCCCAGTTCGTGGAAGACGCGCTCGAGTTCCTTGTTCTCGTGGAGTTCGCGGAGGGTGGCGAGGGGCTTCTCGACGCCCGCCTCGGCGCCCTCTTCGGGGTCGGCGGCCTCGACGAGGGCCCAGCCATTGGACTCGACCGCAGCGAGGGCCTCTTCCTCGCTCCAGGCGTGGACGTTGGCGGCGCGGCAGCTGACGAGGTGCGTGGGCAGCTTGCCCTCGCGCCGGGCGCCGAGCAGGTCGACGAAGCGGACGCCCCGTCGCTCGGAGACCTCGACGAGCTCGCTCAGGCGGTCGAGCAGGCGGACGGCACGGCGCAGGTCCTGCCCGCCGATCGTGGTGATGACGCGGGGGCGTCCGTCGACCGCGTTCTGGGGCACGCGCCCGTCGGTGGTCCAGCCCTCGATGTCGCGGACCTCGAGAACGGCGCGCTCGAGGCCCAGTTCGGTCAGGCGGTCGCCCAGGGCGCGCTCGTTGATGACGAAGGTGCTCTTGCGGCGCTTGCCCGAGCCGGAGGCGACCTCGTAGAGCGGGGGCTGGGCGCAGTAGATGTGCCCGCGCCGGATCAGTTCGGGCATCTGGCGGAAGAAGAAGGTGAGCAGGAGGGTGCGGATGTGGCTCCCGTCCACGTCGGCGTCGGTCATGATGATGATCCGCCCGTAGCGCAGGCGGGTGATGTCGAACTCGGCGCCGATGCCGACGCGCAGGGCGCTGATGAGCGTTCTGATCTCCTCGAAGGCGAGGACCTTGTCGATCCGGGCCTTCTCGACGTTCAGGAGCTTGCCCCGCAGGGGCAGGATCGCCTGCGTGTCGACGTCGCGTCCCTGGGTCGCGCTGCCACCGGCGGAGTCACCCTCGACGATGAACAGTTCGGCGCGGTCCACGTCCTTGGTCTTGCAGTCCCGCAGTTTGTGGGGCATCGAGCCCGAGTCGAGCGCGGTCTTGCGCCGGGTCAGTTCGCGGGCCTTGCGGGCCGCCTCGCGGGCCTGGGCGGCGATGATGCCCTTCAGGCAGAGCTTCTTCGCCTCGGAGGGGTGCTCCTCGAGCCACTCGCCCAGCGCCTCGCCCAGGGCCGCGGAGACGAAGCCCTCGATCTCGGGGTTGAGCAGCTTTTCCTTTGGCTGGTTGTTGAAGGTCGGGTCGGGCAGCTTCACGCTGACGATCGCGACGAGGCCCTCGCGGAGGTCCTCGCCCGTCGGCACCGGGTCCTTGTCCTTGATGATGTTGGTCTTGCGGGCGTACCCGTTCAGGGTGCGGGTCAGGCTGTTCTTGAAGCCCTGGCCATGCGTGCCCCCGTCGACGTTGTTGATGTTGTTGGCGAAGGTGAGCAGCATCTCGGAGTACCCGTCGTGGTACTGCATCGCGACTTCGCAGATCATGCTCGTCTCGACGTCTTCCTTCCGCACGAACACGACGCTCGACACCGGGGTCTTCCCGCGCATCAGGTGCTCGACGTACTCGGTCAGCCCCGTCTCCGCGCGGAAGACCGCCGACTTGGGCTTGCCATCGGAGCCCACGCGCTCGTCGGTCAGGCGGATCGTCACCCCCGGGTTCAGGTAGGCCAGTTCCCGCAGGCGGCCCTCGAGGTTCTCGAAGCGGAACTCGGTGTCCGGGAAGATCGTCGGGTCCGGCTTGAACTCCACCAGCGTCCCGCTCGTCCGCGTGCCCGAGGGCGTCGCGGGCATCGTCCGCAGGGGCTCGGTCACGCGCCCGCGCTCGAACTTCATGCGGTGCAGCTGGCCCTCGCGCAGGACCTCGACCTCGAGGTACTCCGACAGCGCGTTCACGCAGCTCACGCCCACCCCGTGCAACCCGCCCGACACCTTGTACGCGCTGTTCTCCTGCTGGAACTTCCCGCCCGCGTGCAGCTTGGTCATCACGACCTCGACCGCCGACTTCCCGTTCAAGGTCGGGTCGTCCTGGTTGCGCACCGGGTCGACCGGGATCCCGCGCCCGTCGTCGCTCACACGGCACGACCCGTCCGCCTCGATCGACACCGTCACCGTCGTTGCGAAGCCCGCCATCGCCTCGTCGATCGAGTTGTCGACGACCTCGTACACCATGTGGTGCAGCGCGTTGACGCCCGTTCCGCCGATGTACATGCCGGGGCGCTTCCGCACCGCCTCGAGCCCCTCGAGCACCTTGATCTGGTCCGCCCCGTACGCGTTCGGCTTGGGTGCCGAACCGTTCGTCGAGCCGACTGTCGAACCGCCCTGACCCGCTGCCATGTCCGTGTCCGCCATGCCTGTCCTTCGCGTGCCCACCCACCCATTCGGGTGCCCCTGACGCCGGGCGCACAAACCGCGCCCGGACCCTCCGGGAAGCCTCCTGATCGTAGGAGCGCCGCGGGCCCCAAAGCCCTCAGGCCGAAGGTCTAAGAACCCTGACCGAAACTACGCAATCCCCGCGACATTCGCGCGATTCCGGCCCCCGGGGAGCCGACGGGCCGGTAGCGTTGGAACCATGCGGTCCAAGGTCCAGAGGAAGAACGCAGTGCCCTACCGCATCCAGTACGAACGGTGCGAGACCTACCTGAAGGCGATCGTCCACAGCGAGGGCGATCCCGCGACGGTGACCGCCTACTACGAGGAGGTCTGCCACGCTGCGGGTGCTGAGGGTTTCCACCGGATCCTGGTCGAGAGCCACACAGTGAACAAGAACTGGACCTTCGCGGAGGCCCGCGCCATCGCGGAAGCGGTCGCGGAAGCGGCCAACGAGGCAGCGATCCACGCCATCGCGGTCGTCACCTTCGACGCGTCGTCCAACCGCGACGCGGAGCGCTTCGCGGTGCAGGTCTTCGAGAACAAGGCGGTCGCGGGGCGGTACTTCGCGGATGACCTGCCCGCGGCGACCGCCTGGATCCAGTCCGCCTGACCGGTCGGCCCGACCGGGCCCGGGGCTGGGCCCCGCCACCCGATCGCCCCGGTACGCTCCGCCCATGCCCTCCGACGCGCCAGCCCGGCCCGCTTTGGGCGCGAAGCCGACGCTGACCCCGCGCTCGCCCCAGGCCTGCTTCACGCAGGGATCGCAGCTCCATCACGCCACCCCCAGCGGCCTGATCGCGATCGCGCCGGTGCTGGCGATGCTGGCTGTTCTCGGGCTGCCCGTCGTGCTCGTCACGAGCCTCGACCGGCTCGGGCTCCTGCCCCCCTGGCTCACGCGCGCCGCGGTCACCTTGCTGATCCTCGCGGTCCTCTACGCCCTGTACCGGCTCGCGGCCCGTGCCTACCGGCGGGGCATGTCCAGCGTCGAACTGCCCTTCCGGGCTGATCCCACAGCCCGGGTCCGCGTCGTCGCGTGGGCGGACCAGGCGCTCGACCTCGCCCCGATCCCGGATGCCCCGTTCGAGCCCGAGACTGTCCGGGCGTTCCTGCCCGACAAGGGGCCGGCGTGGTGGCGACGCATGGAGAGTCGTGCGCGCCCGGGCTCGGTCTCCACGCTGGGCACGCTGGCGTGGATGGTGCCCATCTGGGTGGTGATCTTCGGGTCGTCGTTCGTCGACAGCCCCTTCGTCGTGGCGGGCTTCGCGTTGGCCGCGCTGTCTGTTGCGATCTTCCTGCACCGGCGCCCGACCTACCTGCGCGTGCAGCCCGGGCGGGCGGAGATCCTGCGGTACCCGACCTTCGCCGGCCCCCGCGCGACGCCCGACATCACGACCATCGACCTTGGCGCCCACCCCGTCCTTCTCGACCTCAAGTCGGGGGTCCTCCTCGTCGGTCCCCGGGCCCACGAGCCACCGCCGTTGCCCGGCCAGGCGACCGAGCGGAAAGAGCCCGACCCGGACGAGCCCGCGACAGAGCGCCTCACGCTCTGGCTCATCCCGGACCGAAGGGCGGCGGTCCGGGCCCTCTACGCCGCCTCGATCTGCACGACGCCCGCGCCTGCGCAGCCGGTCTGAAGGGGCCGGTCTGAGCCGGCTCACTCGATCCCGTCGCCCGCGCGCCGCCGGACCCGCTGCACCGCGTCGACGAACCGCGCCCGCACCGCGCCCGCGTAGGGGTTCCGCGTCTGGATGGCGTCGAAGAGTTCGGGCGAGTCCATCGAGATGTTGGCCGCCAGCTCGCGCAGGCGCTGGTAGGCGAGCGTGCCCAGGGGCAGGTCATCGAGCGCGAGTTCCGCAGCAGCATGCCCGACGAGGTGGGTCAGGGCCTGCACGAGGGCCATCTGGCGGTCGTGCTCCTCGGGCGTCGTCTCCACGAGTGTGAGCCCGAGCCCGTCCCCCAGCAAGGACCGGATCGATGCGTAGGTGTCGTCGTCGATCCGCACCGGGCAGAGCGCGACCCGCTGGCCCCGGAGCCCGCGCTCCTCGACCGAGCGGGGGCCGAAAAGCGGGTGCGTCCCGAGGATCTGCACGCGTTGGGGGAGCAGGCGCCGCATCAGGTCGACCGGCTCGACCTTGAGTGAGGTCACGTCCGCGACCAGCGCGCCCTCCCGCAGGCGGGGGCCCAGATCGGCGAGCGCGTCCGCCAGCCTTTGCAGGTTGACCGCGGGGATGACGATGTCCGCGCGGGACGAGGCCTCGGGCCCGACGACCTCGGCGCCCGCGGGCGTTCCTTCGACGCCGGCCGGGTCGTGCACCAGCACGCGCGCGTGGGGCGCGAGGATGCCCGCGAGCAGTCGCCCGAAGCTCCCCTGGCCCGCGATGAAGACGGTGCGCTCCCCCATGCTCCGTTGGCGGGCTTCGGGCCCTGTCACTCGACGATGGTGACCAGGCTCTCGCCCTCCGCCAGCATCTCGTACACGATCGCGACGTCGTCCGCGCCGAGGCGGACGCAGCCCATGCTCATCTGCCGACCGATCGACTCGGGCTCGATGGTCCCGTGCAGGCCCAGGCCGGTGTGCACCGCGTCGTCGCCCAGCCCGTCGATGCCGACCCAGAACTCCCCGATCGGGTTCTTCGGGTCATCAGCCGCGTAGCGCTCCGACGGGTTGCGCGGGTTGACCCAGGCGGGGTTCTCGAGCTTGCTGTTCATCCGCACCACGAACCGCCCCGCGGGGGTCGAGTCGTCCTCACCGAGCCCGACCGGGAAACTCGTGACGTAGGTCCACAGGCTGGGCTGGCTCGCGGGTCCGTGGTAGAGGTCCAGCCGGTAGTCGCTCTTGTCCACGATCGCGTGGAAGGGGCCCCGGACGAGCTTCAGGCTCTGGCCCACGCGGATCGTGTTCGGGCTGCTGAGCCGGTTGACACGCTGGATCAGCTTCCAGTGCGTCATCAGCTTCTCGCGGGACGCGATCCGGCTCAGGGCGTCGCCCGACTGCACGACATACGCCTCGACGATCGGGTCGCCCTTCACGATCCTGGGGCCGAAGACCAGGTCGTCGTTCAACGCCATGAGCTCCGCCCGCAACGCGCCCGCGTCGGGCCCGTCGCGACCCACGGTCGAGAGAGCCGCGTTCAGGGTGGCCCGCGCGCCCAGGGGGTCGTTCGCGGAGAGGCGGTCCTTCGCATCGCTGATCGCGGCCCGGGCGAGCCTCGAGACCTCGACCGACGGGAGCGTCGTCGCCGGCGCCGGGGACGCGCTCTGCCCACGCGTGCCTTCGGGGCGCTGCCCGGTGGTGTTGCCGGTGCCCCCCGGTCCGGTGCCCCGGTTCGCGGTGTTCGAGGGCTCGCGGAGGGCGTTGCCCAGGAGGCCCGCTCCCTGCGTCGGGCTGACGCCCCCGTCCGGGACGCGGGCGGTGCGCGCCGTGCTCGTGTTGGTCGAGGTGCCCGTGCCCTGGTCGATCACGAGCGGACGCGACGGCGCGTCGAGCCCGGGCGCCCGGCTCTGCGCCTCGCCCCCGGCGCCCTGGCGCGGTGCGGGGTCCTGCCTGGGCTCGCCCTCGCTGTCCACCTGGCCCGAGGTCATCAGCGACCAGGCGAGCCAGATCGCGGCGGCGAAGGCCAGCGCGCTCCCGACCCATCGCACCGGAACAGGCACACGGCTCCCGCCCCGGCGCTTACGCTTGTAGACGAAGCCCCGGCTGCCGCCGCCCGGCCCGATTCCTGATCCACCTCTCGAACTCTGCGAAGGCAAGGGCATACCCGACGCTCCCATCCACGGACCCGATCCACCACCCGACGGCACGCGCCGCGGGCCCCACCCCACGCCACCCCACTCCCCTCCACCCCATCACCCCAATCGGCCACCCCGCCCGCTGGGCGTGACCCGTGGCGCGCCATCAGTCGGTGACCGCCCGCAACCCCTCTTCTGTCAAAAGCATACGGACGCCTGCGTCGTGCGCCTCCACCGGGAGCACATCTATGAGCTGCGCCTCATACGCCACGCCCACCGTGACCGTTCGCCCGGGCAGCGTCGCGAGGAAGCGGTCGTAGAACCCCCCGCCACGCCCGAGGCGGCTCCCAGCGCGGTCGAAGCCCAGGCCCGGGACGAGCACGAGGTCGAGTTCATCCACCCCGATCGGGTGGGCTCCGGGCCCGGGCTCGCGCAGCCCGGGGCGGACCTCGACCGCGTCCTCGGCGCTCGTGATCGTCGCGGCGACCATCGCCCGGGTGTCCCAGTCGCTGCGGGGCGCGCCCGTGACCTTTCCCGGGGCCCCGAACAGGCTGTCGAGGTTGACCTCGCTCGCCATCGCGAGGTAGGCCAGCACGCACCGGGCGCCCGACCAGACCGGGCTGGCGAGCAGGTGCGCGAGGGCCGCGGCGGATTTGCCCCGGCGCTCCTCGCGCGACATCTCGCCCAGGCGGGCGCGGAGGGCGCGGCGGAGGTCGGCCTTGTCGGGTGCGCGGGTCACGCTCCGTCTCCCTCGCCCGCTCGTCGGAGCTGCTCGCGGAGGGCGCGGACTTCCTTCAGGCGTTCGGCCAGGACCTTCTCGGCGCCGATGTCCTTGGGCTCGTAGTACGTCTGGCGGACCCCGAGATAGTCCTGCCCGCTGATGCCCCCGATGCTGGTCTGCGTGCCCGAGTTGTGCGTGTACTCGTAGCGCTCGCCCCCCTCGCGCCGGTATTCCTTGAGGTAGACGCTGCGCCCCTCCTCGTCGCTCACGCGGTTCCCGGAGTTGGGGTCGCGCAGGACGAGGGGCACGGGCGTGACCCGGCCGGTCTTCACGTCGAGCATCGCGCGTTCGATCGCTTCGTAAGCCGCGTTGCTTTTGGGCGCGAGGGCGAGGTAAGTGGCGCACTGGCTGAGGGTGATGCGGGCCTCGGGCATGCCGATGCGTTCGACGAGGTCCCAGCAGGCCTGGGCGATGAGGACGCCCTTGGGATCGGCGTTGCCGACATCCTCCGACGCCAGGATCGCCAGCCGGCGGGCGATGAACCGGGGGTCCTCCCCCGCGTCGAGCATCCGCGCGATCCAGTAGACCGCTGCGTCGGGGTCGCAGCCCCGGACGCTCTTGATCATGGCGCTGGCGGCGTCGTAGTGCCCGTCTTCACCATAGACGGCGATTTTTTCCTGGATCGAGTCCTCGGCGATGGCCTCGTCGATGACGAGGGACGCAGAGACGGAGAGATCAAGAGACGGAGAGACGGAGTGCGCGGAGCCCTCACTTCGTCTCTCCGTCTCTCCGTCTCTTCGTCTCTGACTCTCCACCGCCACCTCGAGCGCCGTCAGTGCCCGCCTCGCGTCCCCCTCGCTCTTCACCGCCCAGACCCGGAGCGCCGCGTCGGTCACCTCAAGTTCGAGCTTGCCATAGCCCCGCTCGGGGTCGGCGATCGCGCGCTTCAGGACCTCGACGATCTCGTCTTCGGTGAGCGACTCGAGGCGGAAGAGGGTCGAGCGGCTGATCAGGGCGGAGTTCACGCTGAAGAGCGGGTTCTCCGTCGTCGCCCCGATCAGCGTGATCACCCCGCGCTCGACATCGGCGAGGAGCACATCCTGCTGGCTCTTGGTGAAGCGGTGGATCTCGTCGAGGAAGAGGATCGTCCGTTTGCCCGAGTCCGTGAGGGCCCGGTCCGCGTCTTCGATGATCTCGCGGATCCTCTTCACGCCCACGCTGGCGGCGTTCTCGCGGACGAACCGCCGCTTCGTCGCCCCCGCGATCACCTCCGCGAGGGTGGTCTTGCCGGTGCCCGGGGGCCCGTGCAGGACGAGGCTCATGATCGCGTCCGCGTCGATCATGCGGCGCAACAGTTTGCCGGGCCCGAGGATGTGCTGCTGGCCCACGACATCGCCCAGGGCGCGCGGGCGCATCCGGACTGCGAGGGGGCGCACACCCTCACGCTTTGCTTCTCTCTGCGGGGCCCACAGGTCGCTCATCGGGAAAGTCTATCTCGGAGTCGGCGGAACCCAAACATTCCGCTTACTCTATCAGGCGTTTTGCTGAGAAACGCGGGAAATTCCTGCTATTCTGTTCGTGCTCGCTAACATCCCCCCGTGACCGCCCTCTGGATCATGTCCGCGCTCCTCGTGCTCGCGCTCCTCACGGGCCTGGGCATCCTCTACAAACGCATCATGGACAACCCCCGGGGGGACTTCGAGTCGGGGGTCCTGTTCTTCCTTGCCCGCCTGTACCTCAAGCTGGTGCATGGCCTGCGGATCCGCGGTCAGAAGCACATCCCGAAGGAGCGCTTCCCGGGGCCCCTGATCGTGGTCGCCAACCACACCGCGGGGGTGGACCCGATCGCGATCCAGGCCCACCTGCCCTTTTTTATCCGCTGGATGATGGCGGCGGATATGCGCGTCCCGGTTCTGGAGTGGTTCTGGCGACTCTGGCGCGTCATTTTCGTGAATCGCGAGCAGGCGGACGGCCAGTCCGTCCGCGAGGCGCTGCGGGAGCTCAAGAACGGGGGCGTCATCGGGATCTTCCCGGAGGGCGCGCTGGAGCGCCCCCCCCGCCAGGTGCTTCGGTTCCAGGAGGGCATCGGCCTGCTCATCCGCAAGAGCAAGGCGCCGGTGCTCCCGGTCATCGTCGACGGGGCGCCGCAGTACGACCCCGCGTGGGCCAGTCTCTGGCGCACCAGCCAGACGGTCGTCCGCTTCTGCCCCATCATCGACTACAAGGACTCGGGCCTGAGCGCCAAGGAGATCGCCGAGGACCTCCGCGGGCGCTTCATCAAGTGGACCGACTGGCCCGCCAACGACGCGGACGAGCTCGGGCGCCAGCAGACCGAGGACGGGCCAAAGTCGGGACGGCGCGTCCCCTTCGGACACGACGAGAAGATCGAGCTCCCGATCGACTCCCATCCCCCGAGCGGAACGGTGACCTGAGGAGACGAGCGGCCTCCCACCGGTGCCCCGAACCGCTGCGGAGCGGCGCTCCGGGCCGATTCGGGCGTCCCTGCACCCTTGCGCGGAACGCCGACGCTGAGGCCCTGTGAAGCTTCGGGCGGACCCGTCACCGGCTTTCATTTGGCCCTTTGGACATTTGCGATTTGGCCCTTTGGCTCTTAGCCCCCCGCCCCCCTTGCGCCAACGATGGCCCATGACCAAAGGATCTTCAGACGTCTCCCCCCGACCGAACGCCCCGCATCGTGTCGAGCTCGATCCCCCCTCCGACCGGCGAGCGCTGCTGCCCGAGGGCCCGGACACCCCCCATGAGGCCGCCCCTCCCGAGGAGCCCAAGCAGCGCCATGTCGATGATCCGGACATCCAGGCCCGGATTTCCAGCCTGATCCTGGACACCGCGGGGAGCGAGACCTCGGAATTCGACCGGCGCCTCGTCGCGGACGCGATGACCGCGGCCCTCAAGCTCATCCCCGACGGGCGGCACACCGGCGAACTGAAGCTGATGGCAGCAGCGTTCAAGGAGCTCCGCTACGCCTACCGCGTCTTCGCCCAGTACGCGGAGAAGCCCAAGGTCACGATCTTCGGCTCGGCCCGCACGCCCCCGGAGCACCCCGACTACATCGCTGCGGTGAAGTTCAGCCGGCTGATGGCGGAGGCGGGCTGGATGACGATCACCGGCGCGGGCGACGGGATCATGAAGGCGGGGCACGAGGGGCCCGGGCGGGAGGCGAGCTTCGGCGTCGCGATCCGCCTGCCCTTCGAGACCAGCGCCAACACGATCATCGCGGGCGACGAGAAGCTCATCAATTTCCGGTACTTCTTCACGCGCAAGCTCATGTTCCTGAGCCAGTGCGAGGCGGTCGTCTGCTTCCCCGGGGGCTTCGGCACGCTGGACGAGGCGTTCGAGACGCTGACGCTCGTGCAGACCGGCAAGGCGGCGATGGTCCCCATCGTCCTCGTCGAGGGCGAGCACCGCGAGCGGGGGTACTGGGACGGGTTCGACCGGTTCGTCCGCGAGCAATTGCTGGAGCGGGGCTGGGTGAGCCCCGAGGACCCCGGGCTCTACGACATCGCCCACTCCGCCCAGGAGGGCGTGGACCTCGTGCAGAGGTTCTACCGGGTGTACCACTCGTCGCGGTATGTCCGCGACGACCTCATCATCCGCCTGCGCCGCCCGATCCCCGAGAGCTTCGTCGAGCGACTCAACGACGAGTTCAGCCGGCTCATCAAGAAGGGCAGGATCGTGCAGCGCGGGCCCTACGAGGCGGAGTCCGACGCCCTCGACCTGCCCCGCCTCGCCTTCACGCACACCAGGCACCACTACGGGATCGTGCGGCAGTTGATCGACCGGATCAACGAAGCGCCCGAAGCCGAGTAGGCCCCGCGATGGCACGCCGCCTGCTGGCCAGCCTCGGGATGGTCGTCGTGGGCCTGTCGGGCTGCGCCACGCCGACCCCGGCGCCCGAGCCCCGGGCCGGTCTCAGCGACAACGCGCCGCGCTACACCGACTCGCACCGAGGGCTGGAACTGCGGGTGTGGCTGGCGGAGGACGACGCGAACCTCGGCGCAGCGTTGGCGGATCTGGAGACCCTGCCCACGGGGGGCGGGGATATTGGCGCGTGGCGGGACGCGGGGCTGCGCGTGCTCCGCGTCCGGTCCAGCGATCTCGAGGGGCTGCGGCGTCGGATCGTCGCGGGCGGGTCGCTGCAGTCCCGCTGGGTCGGGCAGCCCTCCGCGTCGGTGCGCCTGGTGCAGGGGCCGGGGCACCCGGACCTCGGCGCGGTGCGGGCGGGGCACGCGGTGCTACCCCTCGATCGGGGGTCCGTCGACTTCATGGGTCGGGCGTGGGTCCTGCCCGAGCCCTCGGGGGGTGTGATCTCGGCGAGGCTGGCGGTGGAACTCGAACTCCGCGCCCGCCCCGCGGGTCCCGGGAGCGCCTTTGGATCGATTCTCGAGGGCTCGGAGGGGGCGGAGATCACGCTGCTGGAGCTCGCGGCGACGCTGTCTGAGGGGGAGGCGCTCCTGGTCCTGGCGGAGGACCCGGAGGTGGACTGGGCCCGG
This sequence comes from Phycisphaerales bacterium, assembly GCA_036788215.1. Classification (GTDB taxonomy): domain Bacteria; phylum Planctomycetota; class Phycisphaerae; order Phycisphaerales; family UBA1924; genus DAIQNV01. The sequence continues at coordinate 32,015 of DAIQNV010000013.1, forward strand.
ATACGGGGGGCACCGGCGCGGCGCGAGCGTGTCCCCATCCGCATCCCCGGGCGGGAAGCGCTCGCGGGGCCGGACGGATCTCAGGCGCCCGTGGATCGCCCGGATGAGGGTGCAGAGCCCGGGCAGACGGGCGTTGGGGGCGGGGCGGGGGCGCTCCCGGGCGCGCGGGCGGAGGAGGAACGCAGCGGACCCCTGGAGCCGGTGTTGCCGACGCTGGGGGCGTTGCTGCTGCCCCCCCTGCCCGGGCCCGCGCGGGGGCAGGAGCGGAGGGCGGTCCTGGTGCTGGTGCCCCACCTTCCCGGGGCTGCGGCGGGCGAATAAAGAGGATCGCGGGTGAGCGTCCCGCTAGGCTCCGCCCCCGCTGCTCGTCGGCGTTGGCAGGAGAGCCGGCGGAAGATGGGGACGGAGCGAGCGTGCATCGATGCGCAGTGAAGCGACGCAATTCGGGGTGATCGCGGGCATCGTGGGCGTGGTGCTGCTGATCGGGCTGGCCCTGGGCGGGGAGCTGCTCGAGCTGTTCGTATCGATCGCGATGCTGATCGGGGGGCTCTACCTGCTCGTGAAGGGCGCCGACGTGCTGGTGCACGGCGCGGTGCGCCTGGCGAGGCTCGTGGGCGTGAGCCCGTTCTTCATCGGGGTGACGGTGGTGGCGTTCGGCACGAGCGCCCCGGAGCTTGCGGCTTCCGTGGGCGCGACGCTGCAGGGGCAGGGCGACCTGGCGATCGGGAACGTGATCGGCTCGAACATCGCGAATATCTGCCTGATCCTGGGGGCGACGGCGCTGATCAAGCCGATCCCGGTCGCTCGCGGGATCGCTCGCGTGGACACGCCGATCATGATCGTCGTGAGCGCGCTCGCGGTGATCCCGCTGCTGGATGTCTTCTTCGGGTTCGACACGCCCCAGGTCTCCCGGCTCGACGGGGCACTCCTGGTCATCGGGCTCGCGGGCTATATCGCGTACAACGCCGCAACCGGGCGTGTCGAGATCGACCAGATCGAGACCGAGGTCGAGATCGGTCTGAACGAGACGCCCGAGAAGCGGGCGGAGAAGTCGACGCGTACGAGGGAGATCGTGAGCGATACGGTGCTCGTGCTGCTGGGCCTCGCGGGGCTGGTGCTCGGGGCGAAGCTGCTGGTGGGCGGCGCGGTCGACATCGCGGAGCGTCTGAGCGTTCCAAGCGTGATCATCGGGCTTTCGGTGGTGGCGATCGGGACGAGCGTCCCCGAGCTGGCGTTCTCGCTCCGGGCGGCATTCAAGGGTCACCCGGAGATCGCGCTCGGGAACGTGGTGGGCTCGAACGTCTTCAACCTGCTGTGCGTGGTCGGGATCGCGTCCCTGGTCAGGCCGATCCCGGTGCCCCCCGAGGCGGTGGCCCGGGACCTCTGGGTGATGCTGGGCGTGACGATCCTGATCTGGCCCCTGATGCTCACGCGTCAGAAGATCAGCCGGATCGAGGGCGGGGTGATGCTGGCGGGGTACTGCGGGTACATCGCCTGGGTGTATGTGGCCCGGTAGCGTCGGGGGCCAAGGGGTCACCGGCTAAGGGGTCAAGGGCCTGTGGGGCGGACCGGCGCTAGTCGGCGCTGGTCACGACGTAGCGGACTCGCGCGCCGAGGATCGATGTGCCTGAACTCCCGCTCCAGCCCGGGGCGGTGACGCCGACGCGGAGCGTGAGAGCACCCGCCTCGTTGTCGACGGGCACCGGGGGGTTCGGCAAGACCGTGATCGAGACCAGGGGCGCGACGAAGTTGCTGCCCGCGCTCGCGAGCGTGTCGGAATCGGAGCCCGGGACCTGGAGTTCGAGCTCGATGAAGAAGGCGACCCCGGTGGCGTTGCGCAGGAAGACTCTGACGTCGGTGATCTCCGCCCCGCTGGGCAGGTACACGGGGGTGATGAAGCTGACCGGTGAGCCCGGGGTCGTGGAGTAGATGGCGCCGTTGGCCAGGTTGACGTTGTAGCCGCTGGCGGTGTTCGTTGGCTGGAACGCGGACGCGGGGATCGCGAGCGTGCGGAACTGCCCCTGCGCGTACGTGAACTCGGTCGCGGACACGGTGATCGCGCTCACCTGGCCGAACACGGAGAGATCGACCTCCCGGGTGCCCCCGCCGAAGATGCCCCCACCCAGGGTGACGCGGTTCTGGGCCGGGTCGGCGTTGAGCAACGGGAACGGGGCGTCGGGGTCGAGTGTCAGTCTGCCGGTGGCGCTGATGCCCCCGTTGACGCGGACGCCGGTGGAGTCGATGGCGAGGCGGTCGCCATCGAGGAAGAGGCGGAGAGCGTCGGTCACGGTGTCGAAGTAGTGGTATGCCTGGATGATGCCCCCGGTGGAGTAGCCATAGAACGGCTCGCCATCGGCGTTGGTGTCGATGTACATCCCGCCGAAGCTGCTGGTCTCGGCGCCGATGCCGAAGAACTCCGAGCCGATGCGGTTGGAGCGGTTGATCAGGACGATGTCGTTCCCGTCGCCGAAGCGGGCGCGGGCCTGGGCGCCCGGGGTAACGGTCCAGGGCTCGTTCAGGTCGATCGACGCGAACGGCGCCGCGTCGATGAACTGGCGGGGGAGGGTCTGGAAGCCCCCGGTCGAAGCGCCCGGGCGGACGCGGATGTCGAGCCAGCGGGCGTCGGCGTTGGGGAAGCCCGGCCCGAAGTCGATGGGGAGGGTGAAGAGCCCGCCCGTGACCTGGATGTCCTCGAAGGAATCGGTCGCGAGGGGCGTGCCCCCGGCGCTGGCGCTGTGCAGCTCGACGACGATGTCGAAGGTGCCGTTGGCGGGGACGCCCGTCTGGTCGAGGCGTCCCTGGTAGGTGAACGGGGCTGCGTGAGCGAGGGGCAGGGCGAGGGCGGGCAGGGCGATGGCGAGGGCGGCAAGGGCCTGGGCGGGGACGGGCATGGGACGGTCTCTCCTCGGGGGTCCTGCCCGGCGGACATGCGCCGGAGGTGGCCCGCGGCAAAGATAGTGTGACCGGATCGGGAGGCCAAGAGAAATTGGCGGCTTGGGCTGGGGCGTGCCCGAGAAGGTGGGCGGCGGGTGGTGGGTGGGTGGGGGGTGGGTGTGGAGGTGCGGGAGAGGGGGGACATGGGGTAGGCTCTGGGCGTGGAACAGCGTCCCAGTGCATCGTCGTCGTCCGGGTCCGCGCCTTCAGGTGGTGGGGGTGGTGGGGGTAGTGGGCAGAGTGTGCCCGGTAAGTTCAGGGTGCTCGACCCGGTCCTGAACGGACGCCGGGCGTTGATCGCGGTCGCGAGCCCGGGCGAGGCGGAGGCGGTCCTGGTGGGGATGGGCGTGAAGGCGGAGCCCGCCAAGGCCCACTCGGTCAGGACCTGGGAGCTGCACCACGTCGCGGGACGGTTCGATGTGATCGTGACGGGGATCGGGAAGGCGAACGCCGCGGGGGCGGTGGGGCGCGGGCTGGACCTGCGTTCGCACGCGTGCGTGCTCAGCGTGGGGGTGGCGGGGTCGCTTCCGGGGTCGGAGGCGCAGCTGGGCCAGGCGGTGGTGGCGGACCGGTCGGTGTCGGCGGACGACGGTCTGGCGACGCCTGCGGGCTTCCTGACCTGCGGCAAAATGGGGTTCCCGCTCGGGCCCTTCCCCGAGTCGGGCGTGCCGGCGGACGGGGCGCTGCTGGATGCGCTGCGCCCCCTGTGCGACCTGGCGGCGCCGATCGCGACGGTCTCGACCTGCTCGGGGACGGACGCGCACGCGCGTGCGATCGCGGCGGTGACCGGCGCGAGCCTCGAGGCGATGGAGGGGGCGGCGATCGGGCAGGTGTGCGCCCGCGTGGGGGTGCCCTTCGCGGAGCTGCGGGTGGTGAGCAACACGACGGGGGACCGGCCCAAGCAGGTGTGGGTGCTGCGGGAGGCGCTGGTGAAGCTGAGCCAGGTGGTGCGCTGCTTTTAGGGGAAGCCCGAGATACGGGCGGGGTCTTGCGAGGGGGGCGGGTGAGCGGTATTGTGACCGCTTTCATGGACTTCTTTGTCCATATTCGGCTGGGCATGCAGCTGGGCATTCCGCTGGGCGTGTAACGAGGCGCTTCTGATGACCGTCAACCCCCCTTCGTCGTCGTCGATCGAGTCGGTGCTGCACGAGACGCGGAGCTTTGATCCGCCCGCGCCCGAGGCGGTGGGGGCGCCGTTCTGGCATGTGGCGTCGATGGAGGAGTACCGGGCGATGCACGCGCGGAGCGTGTCGGATCCGGAGGGGTTCTACGGGGAATTGGCGCACGAGTTGGCGTGGTTCAAGCCCTGGGATCGGGTGGTGGAGTTCGACTCGCCCGATGCGACGTGGTTCGTCGGGGCGCAGACGAACCTGTGCTACAACTGCATCGATCGGCACATCGAGGCGGACCGGGGGAACGAGATCGGGCTGGTGTGGGAGTCGGAGCCGATCGGGCCCGACGGGAAGCCCGAGCGGGTGGTGTACACCTATCGCGAGTTGCTGCGCGAGGTCTGCAAGTTCGCGAATGTGCTGAAGAAGCTGGGGGTGAAGAAGGGGGACGTGGTCACCATCTACATGGGGATGGTGCCGGAGCTGGCGATCGCGTGCCTCGCGTGCGCCCGGATCGGCGCGGTGCACTCGGTGGTGTTCGGGGGGTTCAGCAGCCAGGCGATCGCGGACCGCGTGGCGGACGCGAACAGCCGGATCATCGTGACCTGCGACGGGGCGTGGAGGCGGGGGAAGGTGGTGCCCCTGAAGGAGAACGTCGACGCGGCTGTGAACGAGCTGGCGGGGACGGGGGGCGCGGGCGCGGGGAGCCTCCTGCGCGACGCGATCGTGGAGAAGGTGATCTACTTCAAGCGGACGATGAACCAGATCGTGCGCCACGAGGGGCGGGACCACGCGTGGCGTGACCTGATGGTGATGGCGGACGACTGGTGCCCATGCGAGCCCCTCGACAGCGAGGACACCGCGTTTATCCTGTACACCTCGGGCAGCACGGGGAAGCCCAAGGGCGTCCGCCACACGGTGGGCGGGTACATGGTGCACGCGTGGCTGACGAGCAAGTACACCTTCAACCTGATCCCGGGCCTCGATGAGCCCAAGCGCGCGGGGGACCTGCCCAATGGGCAGCTCTTCTGGTGCACCGCGGATGTCGGGTGGATCACGGGGCACTCGTACATCCTGTACGGGGTGATGGCGAACCGGGTGCCGACCTTGATGTACGAGGGGGCGCCGAACTTCCCGGGTGAGGACCGCTTCTGGAAGATGGTGGACGAGCTGAAGGTGACGCACTTCTACACCGCGCCGACCGCGATCCGCGCGTTCATGAAGTGGGGCCTCGAGCATGTCAAGAAGCACGACCTGAGCTCGCTGCAGGTGCTGGGGACGGTGGGGGAGCCCATCAACCCCGAGGCGTGGATGTGGTATCGCGAGCACATCGGGCGGAGCTTGTGCCCGATCGTGGACACGTGGTGGCAGACGGAGACGGGTGGGCACATGCTGACGCCCCTGCCCGGGGTGACGCCCACGAAGCCCGGGTCGTGCTGCCTGCCGTTCTTCGGGGTGGATGCCGCGATCTGTGATGAAGAGGGGCACGAGATCGACCATGTGGGGTCGAAGGGGGGCGCGGGCGGGCTGCTGGCGATCCGCAAACCCTGGCCCGGGATGCTGCGCGGGGTGTGGGGAGACCGGCAGCGGTTCATCGATACCTACTGGAGCAAGTTCTACCCGGAGGGGTCGGAGCAGGGGAAGCCCTCGCCCTACTACTTCCCGGGGGACGGGGCGCACCGCGATACGGACGGGTACTTCTGGATCCTGGGGCGCGTGGACGATGTCATCAATGTCTCGGGGCACCGGCTCGGGACGATGGAGGTCGAGAGCGCCCTGGTGAGCCACCCCGCGGTCGTCGAGGCGGCGGTGGTGGGCGTGCCCCACGAGATCAAGGGGACGGGCATCGCGGCGTTCTGCACGCTCGATCCGCATCATGCGCCGCAGGGCGATGAGGCGATCGCGGAACTGCGGGCCTCGCTCAAGGCGCACGTCGCGGAGCAGATCGGGGCGATCGCCAAGCCCGACCAGATCCGGTTCACCGATGCGCTGCCCAAGACGCGGTCGGGGAAGATCATGCGGAGGCTGCTGCGCGCGGTGGCGTCGGGCGAGACGCACGTGAAGCAGGACACCTCGACGCTCGAGGACTTCAGCGTGCTGGCGAGGCTGCAGGAGTCGAAGGAGAGCTGAGCACAGGGCCAAATCGCAAATGGCCAAATGGCCAAATCAGAAATGGTCGAATGAGACTTGGGTGGCGTGGAGACGGCGCAGCCTTCTCCACGATCGGTGCGTGCGGGAGTCGTTGTTCGTGGAGAAATCGCTGCGCGATGTCTCCACGGCACCCAG